>JBEARB010000220.1:0-20362 GCA_041163625.1 Pseudomonadota bacterium
AGGTCGGCCTCGAGCCAGAGCCGGAAGCCGATCGCCGGGAAGAGCGCGACCTGCTTGATGCCGTCGACGAGGAAGTCGACCTCGACGCCGACCGGCGAGCGCATGCCCTTCCAGCGCGCGAGCATGCCGTCCATGCAGTCGACGGTGTAGCTGAGCTGCGAGAGCAAGAATCCGGCCCACAAGCCCGCCGTTCCGGGCCAGAAGGCGAACGCGGCGCAGGCGAGCAGACCGAAGAGCAGGCTCGCGACGCTGATGCCGTTGGGCGTCATCGGCACCCGGCCGTCGAGCGCGGCGAGCAGGATCGCGGCGTAGGGGCGGGTGGCGTAGCGCGCCCAGGCGAAGTCGTCGTCCTTGTCGGTCAGGCGACGAATCTCGCGGGCGGTCTCGAAGATGGAAGGCGAGGCAGGCATGGGCGCGGCAGGGTCGCGAAATGTCGCGCCAAGTCAAGCCAGGGCGCGCTGCAGGCGCCGCAACGCCGCCGGCATCGCGAACGGAGCCGCCGCGACGCGCGCGGCCGCCACGCGCTCGGCGACGGGCAGAGCGCGCAGCGCGGCGACGGCGGCGGCGACGGCGTCCGGAGCCGGGCCGTCGGGGCCGGTCGGCAGTACGCGTGCCGCCGGGCAATCGCCGAGGAGCGCCGGCAGGGCGCCGACGGCGGAGCAGACGACGCCCAGGCCGGCCTCGAGCGCCTCGAGCACGGCGACCGGGAGGTTGTCGCGCGCGCCGAAGCCGCCGTCCGCTTCGGGCAGGAAGAGCAGCATGTCGTGCGCTTGCAGCGCGGCGCGTTTGGCCGTCCCGACCACGGCGCCGGGAGCGTGCAGGCGGACGGCGCGGCGATCGGCGCGGGTCCGCAGCGCGGCCAGCGCGGGCCCCTCGCCGAGGAGGGTCAGGGCGCGTTCGGGCGTGGCGGCAGCGGCGTCGATCGCGGCCTCCAGACCTTTGCCCGGCACCAACCGCGAGAGCGTGCAGAGGCCGCGTCCATCGGTCGTGGGGGCGGGGCCGACGGCGACGCCGAGGCGGAGATCGAGCGCATCTACGCCGAGCGCGGCGAGGCGCTCTGTGAGCAGGGTGCTCGTCGCGCCGATCGGCATCCGCGCCGCCAAGGCGCGCGCGAGCGCGCCTCCGCCGGGCAGGCGGGCGAGCAGGTCGACGTCGCTGCTGTGCGCGATGCAGAGGGGCCGAGGGGCGCCCGGGAGCGCGGTCGCGAGCAGGCCGCCCGCCGGGACCAGCCAGTGCGCGACCGTGGCGTCGACGTGATCCGGCGCACGGGCGAAGCGGGCGCGTCGGGCGGCGGTGGCGAACGCGGCCAGATAGGGCGGCAAGCGCAGCGCAAAGCCGATCGGGTCGGCGCGAAGGCGGGTCGGCAAGCCGCGGCTGCCGACCAATGAGCCGGTGCCCTCTCGGCCCGGGAAGTCGAAGCGCACGACCTCGACGCCGCCTTCCCAGGCGATGCCGGCACGCTCGCCGGCCCGCGCAGGGGTGACGACGCGGCAGCGTGCGCCGGATTTGGCGACCGCTTCGGCGAGCTCGGCGACGAAGCGCGCGGTGCCGTCCTGCGGGCCGCGTGGGTAGGAAGACGTGAGCCAGAGCAGCCGCCAGCGCGGCCCGAACGCGCTCATCGACGGAGCGTGAGCTGCGCCCGCGCGATGCCGAGTGTCGCGCGCAGGCCGTGGCGCAGCGGATTTCGGACTAAGCGGCTGCGTCCGTGGCGCCGCTGGCCGGCCGTATCGACCGCGACCTCGTGGATGCGTAGGCCGGCTGCGGCGGCGACCAGCACGCTCTCGTGCGTGTACGTGTAGTCCGAGCGCAGCGCGCGCATCGCCCGCAGCGCGGTGGGACCGAACGCGCGCAGGCCGCAGGAGACGTCGGCGAGGGATTGGCCTGCGGCAGCCGAGACGAGCGCTGCCAGCCACCGGTTGCCGACCCGCGCGAGCGGCGGCAGGTCGCTCGGGATCCGGGCCGCGTCGAGGAAGCGGGAGCCGAGTACCAAATCCGCGTCACCGCGCTGCAGCGGCTCGAGGACGGCGCCGAGATCGGCGGCGTCGTGCTGGCCGTCGCCGTCGAGGTGCAGCAGAACGTCGGCGCCGTCTTCGAGCGCCAACGCCAACCCGGCACGGAACGCTGCGCCGAGCCCCACCGGCGTGCCGCGCCGCAGCGTGTGGATGCGCGGATCCCGCGCCGTCATCGCACGCAAGACCACGTCGGTACCGTCTTGCGAGGCGTCGTCGACGACCAGGACGCTGATCGCCTCGCCGTGCCAGGCGGCCTCGGCGCGGGCCAGCGCGCTCGCGACGACGGCCTCGATGGTCGCGGCCTCGTCGCGTGCGGGGACCTGGATCCGGAGGTGCTTCAACGGGCGCGCGGCCGCTTGGGGCGGTTGTTCTTGGCGCGACGAATGTCGCGGTTGGCCTTGTCCTGCATTCGGTCGAGCTTGCGCGCCTCGCGGCGCGTCACCTTCCCGTCGGCCTTGGCGCGGTGCTCCGCGCGCTGGATGCGCTTCTGTTGCCGCTCGAGCTTGCGGGCCTCGGGGCGGGTGAGCTCGCCCGAGCGCTTGCCTTGCTCAATCCGGCGCTCCTGCTTGGCCTGGCGCGCGTTCACCTTGCCCTTGCGGGCGCGTTGCCGGGGGCCGGCGGCGCTCGCGGCGGCGGGCAAGAACAGCGCAAAGGCGAGCAAGGCGAGCAGGGTGCGGAGTCCAAGCGAGGGGCGTCCGATTCGTTGCGGGTGGTTCATGTCGGCTCTCCCTTGGTGGTGGTCCACCGTGGTGTTCGGTCATAGGACGCGCCGGCCGTGCCCCTGATTCGACGCAGGCTCAGCGCAGCGCTTCCGCGACGAATCCGCGCGCGCGGTGGGCCAGGCCGTAGATCGTCTCCGACGGATTGACCCCCAGCGCCGACGGCAGGACCGATCCGTCGACCACGTACAGCCCTTCGACGCGGTGGTGGCGGTGGTCGGGGCGCACCACCGAGCGAGCAGGGTCCCGACCCATCGCCGCGCCGCCCATCTGGTGCGCCGTGAAGATGCCGTGCTCGAGCGCGCCGTAGGGGGCCGCTGCCAGGCTGGGAAGATCGGCCTCGCTGCGCACGACGACCGGGTCGAGATGCAAGCTGGTGACGCCGCCGGCGCCGGCGGCGAGGTGCAGTCGCGCGAGGCTGTCGTGCATCGCCGCGAACGCCTCGGCGTGGGCGGGTCCGAGCGGGTAGTGCAGGCGGACGCGGCCGTGCGCGTCGAGCTCGACGTGGCCGGCCGGCTCCGCGGGATCGAGGCCGTCGACCAGCAGCCCGATCAGCACCGAGAGGTGGTCGAGGCGACCCATCAGTTGTCGCAGCGGCGTGCCGAACTGACCCGACGCGAACGCGATCAGCATCGGTTGCACCGGCACAGCCTCGAGGAAGAAGCCGTAGCGCTCGCCGCGGTCGATGAACTGATGGCTCGCGATCGACTGTGGAGCGCCATAGAATCCCTGGATCTTCTCATCGTATTCGCCGGCCATGCCGACGACCGGGTGCAAGAAGGTGCGGCGACCGACCGGTCCGTCGCTGATGCCGGAGCGCAGCAGTACCGCCGGGGTGTTGATCGCGCCCGCCGAGAGCACGACCACCTTCGCCTCGACCCGGACCGTCGCGCCCGAGGGTTTGCCGGTCTGCCGATCGAGCACGCTCGCGACGACGCCGCGGGCGCGACCGGAGGCGTCGACTTCGACGGTCTCGACCCGGCAATCGGCGATCAGGCGACCGCCGGCGCGCAGCAGATCCGGCACGAACGTGACGTGCATCGCTTGTTTGCCATCGACGGGGCAACCCACGCCGCAATAACCAGAATTTG
Organism: Pseudomonadota bacterium; assembly: GCA_041163625.1. Classification (GTDB taxonomy): domain Bacteria; phylum Myxococcota_A; class UBA9042; order UBA9042; family UBA9042; genus JACKFC01. The sequence goes on from JBEARB010000220.1 coordinate 3,823, forward strand.
CGCATCCACGGACGTTTCGGCGGGTCGAGTCGGCCTGCCATCCGAGCTTGCGGGCACCTTCGAGCAGGCGGCGGTTGTTGGCGTTGGCGGCGGACTCGGGCCACGTGCCAATCGAGAGGCGGCGCTCGACGGCCGAGAAATGCGGCGCCAGCTCGGCTTCGGTCAGGGCCTCGAGGCCGTGGTGGGCGCGCCAGTTGGCGAGGATGCGTTCGGGCGTTCGGTAGCACGTCGTCCAGTTGACCGTCGTGCTGCCGCCGACGCTGCGACCTTGCAGGACCGTCATCGCCATGTCCGCGGTCGAGCGGGCGCCGCGGTCCTGGTAGAGCATCGGGTAGGCGGTGGCTTCCTGGAGGTCGAAGTCGGCGCGGGTGTGATCGCCGCCTTCTTCGAGCAGGAGCACGTCGTGGCCGGCTTCGGCGAGGCCCGCCGCGGTGACGGCACCACCGGCGCCGGAGCCGACGACGACGACATCGCAGCGCAGGGCGGTCTCGCCGCTGAGGTCGCTGCCGACGCGCAGCCGACCACTGGCGCGCGCGGCTGCACGGGCCTGCTGCGCCTGCGCGGCCGTCGGCGTCGCGGCATCGGGCATCGCTGCGGCGTCGCCAGGGGTCGCGGGCGCAGGGATGTCACTCGGGCGGATCGGCTCGTTCATCCGGCTCCTCCGGGCGCGGGCGCGACGTTGCCGTAGTTGGGGGGGCCCGGGTAGCCGACCTTCGGAAAGACGCGTGGATCGGCGTAGTAGGCCGAGGCGCACAGGCCGGAGAGCGCCTTGTAGCCCGCGCGGCGCAGGGCGATGCGGCTGGTCTGCCAATCGCGGAGGATGGCGTCCTGCCCTTCGGGGCCGGCGTCGACGAAGGTCGACGTGCGGCCATCCATCAGCAGGCCGCCGAGCGCGTTGTCGAGCAGGCCGAGGACCTGTTCGATCTCCGCCGCGGTGGCGGGGTGCATCCGCCCGAGCAGCGCGTCGACGCGGCTGGCCACGTCGATGGTGTCGGCGCTCGGCCACCCGTCGCCGGACGGGCACACGCGGTCCGCGACGGCGGCGAGGACCTGCCAGGCGCGCGGCGAGAGCACGACCAGCGTCGTCGGGGCCGGTCGCGTCGCGTCGGATCGGCGCATCGCCAGCCCCCCGAGGGCGAGCAGGACGCTTCCGCCGATGCCGGCGCCGAGCAGTCGTCGGCGAGTCCACTTCATCCACGACCTCCCGGGAGCGCCGCCGCGATGGCGTCGCGCAGCTCGGCACAGGATTGATAGCGCGCTTCGGGCTTCTTCGCCATCGCCTGAAACACCACCTCGGCCAGCGCGTCGTTCCCGATCTGCTCGTGCGCCATGTAGAAGGGCGTGCCGGCAAGGACGGATTGCTCGCCGAAGCCGTCGTCGAACGCCCGCGCGAGGCCGAAATCCAAGAGTTTCACCTCGCCGCGGCCGGTGATGAAGATGTTGTCCGGTTTGATGTCGCGGTGGACCAGCCCGCGCTCGTGCGCGTAGCCGAGCGCGTTGCTCACCTGCACGAACACGTCGCGCAGGGCGTCGAGCTGCGCCGCCGCGAGCTGCAGACCGACGCTCCGCTTGCCGAGCTCCGGCTCGCCGTCTTGCGCCGCGACTTTGGCGGCCTCGACCAAGTGCCCGCCATGGCGCAGCACGCGGATCTGGGCCGCACGGTCACCGCTCTTGTCGTAGTGGTCGGCGGCAAGCTTCCAGTCGCCGAGTTGCTCGTAGATCAGCGCTGCGCGCTCCCACATCTCGGCCTTGGCGAAGGCGCGCGCGGCATCGCGGGGACGTTCGCCGGCGAGGAACGACACCGCGGCGGCCTCGTAGTTGCCGGCGTCGAGCGCGTAGCGTGCCGCCGCGAGCTTGTCGCCGTCGGCGATTCGGCGCTGGCGCTCCTTCTCCTTGCGTTCCTGATTCCGTTTGGCCATCAAGCGGACCGACAGCGCGATGCCGCCGGCGGCGACGACGACGCCGCCCAGGGTCATCATGCTACGGAAGTCGAGAGCGGCCATGGCGGAAGACACCCCGGAAAGGCGACAGCAAAAGGGCCGCGACGTGGCGCGAGCCTGCCACAGCGAAGGGGCCTCGCCAAAGGAACCCACGCAATCGGCGGCGGGGGATTTGGCCTGGGCCGACCGGGCGCGCCGCGGAGCGTCGGACGGGCTCTGTCTGGCCGAGGGGACACGCCTGCTCGAGCGCGCGCTGAGCGCCGGGCTGCGGCCGCGAAAGGTGTTGATCTCCGAGCGGGCCGCGCGCGAGCCGTCGCGCGCCGAAGCCCGCGCCCTGGCCGCCGCGCGCGCCGCCGGGTTCGAGATTCGAGTCGTCGACGACGCGGCGATCGCCCAGCGGACCGAGGGCCGGACCTTCGGTGACGTGCTGACCATCCTGCCGCGCCCGCGCGTCCGTGCCGAGGACCTGCTCGCCAAGCCCGGTCCGCTGGTCGCGCTCGAACGCGTGCTCGATCCCGGTAACCTCGGGACCATCGCACGCACCGCCGCGGCGTTCGGCTACGCCGGGCTGTTGGTGGTCGGCGGCACCGATCCCTTCCACCCCAAGGCGCTGCGGACGTCGATGGGTGCGCTGTTCCGGCTCCCCGTGGTGCACGTCGGGGACGACGGGCCCGCGTGGGTGGCGCGTGCGAAGGCGGCGGGGCGGCCTTCGGTGGCGACGTGGCTCGGGGGGACGCCGCTCGGATCGCTGCTCGCGGGCGGTTTGGCGGGGTCGGATCGCGCGCTGTGGTGGCTCGGCTCCGAAGCCCACGGCTTGCGTGCCGAGACGGCAGCCGCCGCGGATCGCCGGGTCGAGGTCGAGATGCCCGGCGCCGACGACGGCCGCAGCGTGGACTCGCTGTCGATCGGAGCGGCCGCGGCGGTCGTGCTCTGGGCAGGCAGCGCGGCGGCCGCTACCTTCTCGCAGCGACGAGGGGAGGGCTGATGCGGCAACGAGCGGTCGACGAGGGCGTCCCGACGCGAGCTGACCTGCGGCCGTGGTTCGGCGCCGTGCTGTCGCGTCGGGCCCTGCGCCTCGGCCTCGGTGGTGCGCTCGCGCTTGCGCTGCCCGCGTTCGCGGCGGCTGCGACGGCGCGTCCTGCTGCGCCCGCGGCGGATTGGCGTGCCCGCGTGACCGAGCGCCTCGTGCGCCTGTACGAGGCCGAGCGCCGCGGCGACGCCGACCTCTACGCTCGCATCGTCCGCAACGGCGAAGCCACCTTCGACGCCGGCGGGCGGCTGCTCGTGCAGCTCGACCTCGCCGCGGGCGTCCCGCCCGCGGCGATCCGCGACGACGAGCTCGCCCGCGTCGGCGCCCGTGCCAGCACCCGCGCCGTGACGGTGATGGACGTCGACGTCGCTTTGGCCGATCTCCCGGCGCTGGTCCGGGCGCTCGGCGATCGCTTGCAGGTCGCGCGGCTGCCCTATCGGCCGACGCCGCTCGCCGGCCCCACGACCAGCCAGGGCGCCGCGCAGGTCGCGCCGCCGGCTTCGCTCGCTTGCACCGGCAACGACGGCAGCGGCGTCACGGTGGTCGTGCTCGACGCCGGCTTCGAGAAATGGGACGCCGGTGTGGCCTCGGGTGAGCTACCGAAGACGCTCGGCACGGTCGCCAACGTCGGCGGCACGCACGGCACGATGTGCGGCGAGGTCATCGCCGACGTCGCGCCCGGCGCCACGCTGATGCCCGTGAACGGCTCGACCTTCGCGGTGGTGCAGAAGCTCGTCGCGCAGATCGTCGACGGCACCATCGACGCGCGTGTGGTCTCACATTCGGTGATCTGGTTCGGGATGAGCTTCGGCCGCCACGAGGGGCCGGTCTGCGCGCTCACCGACAAGGCCCGCCAGGCCGGCGTGGCGTGGGTCAACGCGGCCGGCAACTCCGGCGGCGGCAACTTCTGGACCGGTGTCTGGACCGACACGGACAAAGACGGCCACCAGGACTTCGGCCCCGCTTCGGCGTCGGGTGACAAGAACCTGCTGCGCTTTCGCCAATACGGCGGGCAGATCAAGCTCGCGCTCGATTGGGACGACTATACGTTGCGCGAGACGAACCTCGATCTGCACCTGTACCGCGAGACCGACAAGGGCCTGGAGTTCGTCAGCTCGTCGGTGCAGCAGAACGGCGTCTTCGTCGCGCCCTTCGAGCAGGTCGTCGTCAACTCGGCCAAGTCCGGCATCTACGTCGCCGTCGTCACCGGCAAGAAGACGCGCCCCGGCCTGCGCCTGCGCCTGGTCAACCTCGGCGGCGGCTCGCAGTCGTTCTCGGTCTGGCACGGCGCCGGCAACGTCTACGACCCCGCGAGCTGCGACGGCGTGCTGACGGTCGGCGCGGTGCCGACCGGGCAGTGGGCCAAGGGCACGCTCGCCAGCTACAGCTCGCACGGGCCGCTGGTCGACGGCCGCAACAAGCCCGAAGTGGTCGCGCCGACCTCGGTGGCGACGAGCGTCGGCAACTTCGGCGGTACCTCGGCGGCGTGTCCACACGCGGCCGGCGCGGTGGCGCTCGCGCTCGCGATGACCGAAGACAGCGCGCCCGAGGTGGCGGCCCGGATCATCGCCGGCGCGGACCCGATCGCCCTTGCAGTCCCGCATCCGATGAGCGGCTACGGCCGCGTGCAGCTCGACGCCGAGCTCGGTGGCAGCCAGTGCGAGGCCGAGGCGCAAGGGGCGTCGTGCACCACGAGCTGCGGCAGCGCCGGGACGCGGGATTGCTCGGCGACCTGCCGCTGGCTCGCCTGCGTCCCGCCGACCGAGACCTGCAACGGCGTCGACGACGATTGCGACGGCGACACCGACGAGGGCTGTCCGGTGAGCCCCGATGCCGGCGTCACGGACGACGCGGCGGGCGTCGATGCCGAAGATATCGGCACGGCCGACGGTGGTGTCGACGGCGAGGCCGGCGATCTCGGCTCGGTGCCGACGCCCCGCGCGACCGACGATGGCTGCAGCATCCGTCCCGGCGGCGACGGGCAAGGCGGCCGACACGGGCTGGCCTGGGCCGCGCTCGTGCTGCTCTCGGCGCTGACGCTGCGCCGCCGCTACCGCACGAAGACGTAGGCGAACGCGCCGGTCTTGGCGCTCGCGCCGTGACAGGCGACGTTGCCGGCGACCAGGCCGGTTCCGCCGCAGATGCCTGGGCTTCCGCCGACGCCGATCCACGAGTCCGAGGTCTTGCAGTCGTTTTCGTTGTTGCCGACCACGCCGAGCCGCACGCGCGCGCCGCCGGCACCGGCCAGGGCGCCTTCGAGCTGGCAACTCGGCTGCAGGCCGGGCTTGGGCACCAGGGTCCGCCAGGCCGGCGCACCGAGGCTGGTCTCGGTCGCGTCCTTGCCGCCGAGCAGCGCGTGCAACGAGGCGCCGGGCAGCGGTACCACCACCTCGCGCGCCACGCCGCCGACGACCAGGCGCACCAGCACCTGCTGCACCGCCAGGCCGCCGTAGCTCCACAAGCGGGCCGTGCTCGCTTCCTTGCCGGCTTTGTCGGCGGCCAGCGGCGCGGCGTCGGCCCACGCTTTGCCGTCGTAGGCGAAGTCTGCGGCGTCCGGGGCCACCTTCAGCGCCAAGGTCCAGCCGCCACCGGCGCTGCTCATCTCGCAGAGCGCCGCGTAGCTGCCGCCGGCGCCGTCGGCGAGCACGTAGACGCCGGTCGGCGCGCTCGGGTCGGCGTCGAGCACGGCGGCGCAGCTCGTCGGTGCCGGCCCGAGCGGCGTCGGCAGCACGCAGGCGCCGGCGTTGCACACGCCGCCGTCGTCGGTGCAGCTCGCGCCGTCGGGCAGCGTCACGTGCGTGCAGCCCGCCTTGGCGCAGGCGTCCAACGTGCACGGGTCGCGATCGTCGCAGGCGGTCGGCGTCGGACTGTCGGTGAGATCGACGGCGGTGCCGGGCAGCGGCAGCGGTGCCGGCAGCCCGCAGGCACCCGCGGCGCAGAGCCCGCCGGCTTGGCACGCCGGGCCCGAGCAGCCCATCGCGACGCGCCGCATGCAGACGTAGCAGCCTCGCTTCTGCGAGGCGGCGACGTCGTTCCAACCCGCGCCTGCGACCAATTCGACGACGTCTTCGCCGCCTGCGTTGTTGGGCTCGCCCGGGTTCCAGTTGCGCCAGAGCAGACCGCTGTTGTCCGACCAGCGCCAGACTCCGTTGCGGATGCGGTCGTCCAGGCCGACCCACGCATTGGCTTCGCCGCACGCGCTCGCCACCGCCGCGCGCGCCGCGAGCTCGTCCGGCCGGCTCGGCAAGACCGCGAGCACATCGCCCTGCGCCGCGCAGGCCACGCGCGCCTGCAGCCAATCGATGCCGTCCTTGGCCGCGTGGGCGCGGAAGCAGCGGTCACCTTGCTGCACGCCGCCGTCGCAGCTCGGGCTGACGGTCCACGGCAGGCTGACGCAGCCTTCCTCGGGCATGCAGCGGTCGACCGTGCAGCCGTTGCCGTCACTGCACGGCGCCACCTTGCCGGCGACGCATTGGCCGACGGCGCACACGCTGTCGGCGACGCACGCGTTGCCGTCCCAACAGACCGCCGTGTTGTGCACGTGCTGGCATCCGACGACCGGCACGCAAGCGTCGTCGGTGCAGGGATCGCCGTCGCTGCAGTCGAGCGCGGGGCCGGGCGCACAGGCGCCGGAAGCGCACTGGTCGGCGTAGGTACACGGGTTGCCGTCGTCGCAGGCGCCGCTGCGGGGCGCGTGGACGCAGCCGGTACCGGCGTCGCAGCCGTCGTCGGTGCAAGCGACGCCGTCGTCGCAGACGCGCTCGGAGGGGCCGCTGCAGAAGCCGTCTTCGCAGACGGGATCGATCCAGCAGGCGTCGTTCAGCCCGTCGCACGGAGTCTCGGTGCCGCAGGGGCAGCCGGGCGAGCCGGGGCAGGGGTATTCGACCGTCTCGCTGGCGTCTGCGCCGTCGGCGGCGGTGGCGTCTCCGTCCGTGTCGGTGGCGTCGTCCGCGGCGTCATCGCCGGCAGCGTCGGCTGCAGCGTCTTCAGCAGCGGCGTCGGCGCTCGCGACGGTGTCCGGGCCGTCGGCGTCGGTCTCGCCGCAGCCGCTCGCGACGAGCAGGGCGATCCCCGCGAGGACGACGGCGCGACGTGTCGGGCGGAAACGGCGGTCGTACGCGTGCATCGAGCTCCTCGATGGCCCGGGGCCGGCGACCGACGGGCGCTCGTGCGGCGACGGCCGCCTCTGCTGCGCAGGCTAGAGAGGCCCCGAGGAAAAGCCAACTTGCCGGGCGCGGGGCGGCCGGCGACGCCGAGGGCGCATCTCGCGGATCGGTTGCTCGGTGGCAGGCGCTGCGGCAGGCTGTGGCCGCGCGCAGCCCATTCGGTCGCCTACGGAGGACCCTCGTGCGGAGTCGTCTCGCTCCTGTCGCCCTCGGCCTCGCGCTGGCCATGGGCATGACCACGACGGGCTGCTTCGGCAAGTTCGCGCTGACGCGCCAGATCTCTGGCTGGAACGACGGGCTCGGCAACAAGTTCGTCAAGACCATCGTGTTCTGGGGGCTGCTGATCGTGCCGGTGTACGAGGTCTGCTTCGCGGCCGACTACTTCGTGCTCAACCTCATCGAGTTCTGGACCGGCAGCAACCTCATCGCCGACGCAGACGTGCAGCACGAGATCCTCCCCGACGGCTCGGTGCAGATCGCCTTCAATGGCAAGACTTGGCGCCTGGTGCCGACGCCGGGTGAGGGCTTCCGCCTCGAGCGCGAGGGCAAGGTCATCGGCCATGCCCGGATCCTCCACGACGGCAACCTCGAGCTCGACGCCGAGAAGCTCGGCAAGGTCATGCTGCAGGCGCCGGACGCCGAGCAGATCGAGCGCATCTCGGTCCTCGCGGCGCGCAGAGCGAAGGGGCTGGGCCGCTCGTCATGACCATGGACGGTCGGCCCAGCCGCACCGCCGTCGCCGTCGCCCTCGCGCGCGGCCTCGGCGGCGTCGACCCACTCGCGCAGTGGCTCCTGCCGCGCAGGGTCGCGGAGTCGTTGCGCGCTTCGAATGCGTCGCCCATGCGGCGGTGGCCGCTCCGCATCGGCCTCGCGGGCTTGGTGCCGCACCTGCAGATGCGGACTCGCGCGATCGACGCGGCCTGCGAGCAAGCGCACGCGGCGGGCATCCGCGACGTGGTCGTGCTCGGCGCCGGCCTCGACAGCCGCGCCTTCCGCCTGGGCGCGCTCGCCGACGCCCGCTTCTTCGAGGTCGACCACCCCGCCACCGGCGCCGCGAAGGCCCGGCGTGTGGCGGCGCTGACCGACCCGCTCGGCCTCGCGACCACGTTCCGCGACGGCAGCGTCCGCTGGCAGCCGGTGCCGGTCGATTTCGCCCAAGACGACCTCGGCGCCGCCCTCGCGACCGCGGGGCAGGACGCCGCCCGCCCGACCCTGTGGATCTGGGAGGGCGTGACGATGTACCTGCCGCGAGCGGCGATGCAGGCCACCTTGGCGCGGATCGCCGGGCGCTCGGCCGTCGGGTCGCGGTTGGTCGTCAGCTACATGGTCCCGAGCTTGGCGCTGCCCACGGGCGTGCGGCAGCTGGCGCTCGCCGGCTTCCGTGCGCTGGGCGAGCCCCTGCTCGGCCCCATCGGACCCGAAGCGATGGCCGACGCGCTGGCCGCCCACGGGTTCTCGCTCCTCTCGGACGAGAGTCACGCCGAGTGGGCGTCTCGTTTCGGGGTGTCGCGACTCGCTGCGCGCGCCTATGCGGCCGAGCGCCTCGCCGTGGCCCGGCGCGACGCTTGAGCCCTGCGCGTCTCGTGGGGGCGGATGGTTCGCGAAAACCGCGTCTCTAAAGCGGCGGCAGCCCGAGCGCGCTGCGCACGTCGAGCACCGCCATCGACCGTGCCACGCGCGCCTGCACGACACCGAGCTCGGCCTCGACCAAGCGGTCCTCCAAGCCGAGTTGCTCGAGCTCGGTGTTGGTGCCGACCTTGCGCCCGATGATGGCGTCCTGCACCGCGGCGCTGCTCACGTCGACGGCGCGCTGGGCGGTGTCGATGTCGGCGCCGGCGCGTTGCACGGCGAGGAGGCTGCCGCGCACCTCGGCGGCGATGCGGCGCTCGATCTTCTGCGTCTCGACCGCCGCGATGCGCAGGTTCGCCGACGCCTCGCGATGGTCCAGGCTCGACGCGCCGCCGTCCCAGATCTGCTGGGTGACGGTGATCATCAGCGCCGAGGTCACGTTCTGCCCGCCGAAGCCGGCGGCGTTGCTCCACTGCGTTTGGCCAGAGAGCGAGAGGCGCGGCAGCCAGCGCTTGCGGGTCTCGGAGACGCGCATCTCGGCGAGTTTCTGCTGCTCGCGCATCATCCGCAGCTCCGGGCGGCGCGCGATCGCGTCGCGCACGAGCTTGGCGACCTCGCCGGTCGGTAGCGTCGGCTCGACGCCACCGACGAGGACGAAGCGCTTGTCGGCGCCGATCAGCATGCCCAGCGAGGCGACGGCGGCCTCGAGGCCGAGCCGTCCGGCCAGTACGGCGCGCTCGGCCTGGAGCACGCGAAGCTCGGCCATCTTGCGCGAGAGCGGCGTCCCGACGCCGGCTTCGGCCTGCTTCTGCACCGTCTCGAGCTCGCGGCGCGCGGCGTCGAGGCGGCGCTGCAGCACCGCCAAGGATTCGCGCTGCACCACGGCGCCGCAGAACGCCCGCGCGACGGCCATCCGGAGGCCGTTGCGGGTCAGCGCCAGGTTCTGCCGCGCGAGCCGCGCGCTGGTGCGTGCCATATCGAGCCCGGTCAGCGTGCGTGCGTCGTACAGGCTCATCTGCAGACGCAGCTGCGCGTTCAGGCCGTGGCGTCGGTTGATCTGCACGGTCTCGAGCTGGGGCAGGGGCATATCGTCGCGCGCCTTGGTCGCCTGCGCGATGGCGCCATCGAGGATCTGCGTGTTCTCGCCGTTGGCCGCCATCTGGGCGCGCACCGCCGAGAGGCTCTGGATGTGCCCGTCGATCTGCGCCTGCGCTTGCGAGCGAAGCGCCTCCGGATCGCCGAACGAGAGCTCCATCACCGGGTCGTTGAGCGAGTAGGTGCCGCTCGCGGTGATGATCGGGTGCAGCGCGCTCCAGGCGCGGTCGACGATGAGCTGCGAGGCCTCGAGCCGCGCGCGTGCCACCGCGAGATCGGGGCCCTGCTTGTCGAGTCGCTCGAGCGCGGCCTGCAGCGTCAGCTCTTCGGGCGCGCCGTCCGGCTCGGCGAGCGCGAGGTTGGCGCTCGCGGCCTGTGCGAGGGCAGGGCTCGCCGACAACGTGGCCGCACCGACCAACGCCAGCGCCAGCACGGTCGCCGCGGCGCCGCCGAGGCTGCTGCTCGCGGCCGCCGGAGGCGCCGCCGGCACCGGCGCGGCGTCCTCGCGGGCGAGCTCGGCGTCGATGTCGATGGTCTCGTCCGAGCCGAACAGGATCTTCCGCGTGCGGCTGCCGATGCGGTCGAGCACCAAATACAGGGCCGGCACCACCACCAGCGTCAGCACCGTCGCGAAGACCAGGCCGAAGCTGACGGCGATGGCCATGCCGCCCCAGAACTCACCGGAGCTGCCCGTCTCGGTCACGCGCAGGTTGAGGAAGTCGACGTTGATGCCGGTCGCCATCGGGATCAGGCCGAGCACGGTCGTCAGCGCCGTCAGCAGCACCGGACGCAGGCGCACCAAGCCCGCGCGCAGCACCGCCTCGTGCGGTCCGAGCCCGGCGGTCCGCAGCGATTCGATGAAGTCGATGAGCACGATGGCGTTGTTGACCACCACGCCCGCGAGCGAGATGACGCCCAGGCCCGTCATCACGACGCCGAAGGGCTTGCCGGTGATGACCAGGCCGGCGAACACGCCGACCAGCGAGAGCACCACGGAGCTCATGATGATCACGGGCTTGAGCACCGAATTGAACTGCGCCACCAGGATGATGAGGATGCCGAACAAGCCGATCAGCAGCGCGCGACCGAGGAAGGCCGAGGCCTTCTGCTGCTCGACGTTCTCGCCGCCGTAGCGCCAGCTGGTGCCCGCCGGCATACGCAGCTCGGCGTCGATGCGCTTGGCGAGCTCCTTGCGCAGCTTGTTGGCGTTGGCGCCACCGGCGACGTCGGCCTGCACGGTGACGACGCGACGCGTCTCGCTGTGGCGGATGGTGCCCGCGCCGGCGCTGCGGACGACTTTGGCGAGCTGATCGAGCGGCACCAACGTGCCGTTCTTGCCGGGCACGCGCACCGCGCCCAGGTCGGCGGTGGTGTCGCGGCGGCCGTCGCGGTAGCGGACGACGATATCGGTCTCGTCGGTGCCGTTGCGGATGACGCTCGACTCGGTGCCGTTGAAGGCGTTGCGGACGGTGCTCGCGACGGCCGAGGTGCTCGCGCCGACCTCGCGCGCCGCCTGCCGGTCCACGACGACGGCGACCTCGGGGCGGCCGGTCACGAAATCGCTCTTCGGGTCGGCGACGCCGTCCTTCTGCATGTCGCGCAGGATATCGAGCAGCCGGTCCGAGAGGCGGCCGAGGACCTCGTAGTCGTTGCCGACGAGCTCGACCTGGATCGGGGCCCCGGCCGGCGGGCCCATCTTCTCGCGGTTGACCTCGATGCGGGCGCCGGCGACCTGCAAGAACGCTTGTCGCATCCGGTCGATGGTCAGCAGCGTCGACTCGACCCGATCCTCTTCCTTCTGGAAGTCGATCGAGAGGCCCGAGAGGTGCGTATTCGCGGTGCCGCCTTGGCCCGGGCCGGCGCCGGCGCTCATGCCCGGCGTGGCCACGAAGTCCTTGACGTTGGCCTCGCCGAGCAGCACGGCCTCGATCTGCCGCACGATGCGGTCGCTGCCGTCGAGGCTGGTGCCATTGGGCGCCGTCACCGCGATGGTGGCGCGTTCGGGCGTGGTCTCGGGGAAGAACTCGACGCCGTTGCCGCTGCCGGCGTAGGCCATGATCGAGAACACCAGCGTGGCGAAAGAGATCACGACCGTGACCAACGGGCCGATCATGCCCTCGCGGCGGTAGCTCGTCGCCGAGCGCAGGATCCAGCCGTAGACCCGCGACATCGGCCCGCGGTAGGCCTCCTCCCAGCGGTCGTCGGTGGCCTCGGGCGCGCCTTCGCCGCTCGGTCGGGCCATGAATACCGCCGCCGTGACGGGGTTGATGAGCAGTCCGACGATCAGCGACGAGACCAGCGTGATGATCACGACCAGCGGCAGGTAGCCCATGAACTTGCCCATGATCCCGGGCCAGAAGAGCAGCGGCGCGAAGGCGGCGACGGTGGTCGCGGTGCTCGCGATGACCGGCCAGGCGACCTCGGCGGTGCCGGTGTAGGAAGCGACCACGCGCATGCGACGGAACACGCTGCCGTCGACCTCGGGCCCGACGCGCTCGCCGAGGTGGCGATAGATGTTCTCGATGATGACGATGGCGTTGTCGACGAGCATGCCCAGCGCCAGGATCAGCGAGAAGAGCGTCACCATGTTCAGCGTCACGCCCATCGCGTCGAGCGTCACGAAGGTCAGCAACATCGAGAGCGGCACCGCGAGGCTGACCAGGGTGGCGTTGCGGGCGCCCATGAAGAAGAAGAGCACCGCGATGACCAGGACCAATGCGGTGATGATGTTGTTGACCAGGTCGTCGATCATCTGGCGGATGCGGACGCTCTGGTCCTGCAGCAGCTTGATCTCGGTGCCGGTCGGGGCCTCCTTGCCGAGCTCGTCGACGATCGCCTTCACCGCGTCGACCACCTCGACGATGTTCGCGCCGGTGCGCTTGGTGATGTTCAGGCTGACGGCGGTGCGCCCGTTGATGCGCGCGTAGCTCTGCCGCTTCTCGAAGCCGCGCTCGACCCGCGCCACGTCCGAGAGGCGGATCGGGTGGCCGTTCTTCTCCTTGATGACGATCTGCTGCAGCTGCTCGGCGCGGCGGATATCCGCCGGCGTACGCAGCAGCCAGCTGGTCGTGTCGGCCTCGAGCACGCCGCCGGGCAGGTTGACGTTCTCGCTGCGGATGGCGTTGACGATGTCGCCGAGCGAGACGCCGCTCGCGGCGGCGGCCTCGGGATCGACCTCGACGCGGACCTCTCCCTCCAGACCGCCGGAAACATCGGCCGAGAGCACGCCCGGCACGCCTTCGATGGCTTCTTCGAGGCGCTCGGCGAAGGCCTCGAGTCGGTCGAGCGCGTAGGGGGCCGAGACGTTCACGATCAGGATCGGGAAGTCCGAGAAGCTGACCTCGCTCACGCTGGGGTCGAGAATATCGGCCGGCAGCTTCGGCTTGACCCGCGAGACGCGGTCGCGCACGGCCTGCAACGCCTCGTCGATGTTGGCCTCGGGCACGAACTCGAGCGAGACGACCGCGGCGCCCTCGTAGGCGGTGCCCTTGAGCTTGTCGATGTTCTTCACGCCTTTGAGCTCGGTCTCGAGCGGCGTCAGGATCAGCTGCTCGACGTCGGTCGGGCTGGCACCGGGGTAGGGCACGCTGACGACGACGACCGGGATCTCGATATCCGGGAACATCTCGCGAGGCATGCCGTAGAACGACATCAGACCAGCGAGCACGAGGTTGCCGACCAGCACAAAGATCGCGGTGCGGAATCGGATGGCGACGCGGGTGACGACCATGGGGCGTCCTCCAGACGGAAAGGGGCAGGGGCGCCGCTAGGGCTTGGCGGCGGGCTCGGCGGCGGTGGGCTCGGTGGCCGGCGCGGGCTTCTCGTCCGCGCTCGGTGCGAGCTTCGGCTGCACGACGTGGATGACGTCGCCGTCGACGATGCGGCGCTGGCCGACGACGACCAGGGCGTCTCCGGTGCGGATGCCGTCGAGGACGCGGATGCGCTGGCCGACCTTGTCCTGGACGACCTCGCCGGTGCGGACCACCCGGCGCACCGCGCGGCCGTTCTCGGCGACGTAGGCGACCGAGATGACGCTGTCGCCGCGGGGGCCGGCCTCGTCGACGATGGCCTCGACCGGGACGAGGATGGCGGCGTCGGCGCGCTCCACCTCGAGGACGGCGCGGGCCATCATGCCGCCGCGCAGGGCGCCGTCGGCGTTGTCGACCTCGACCTCGACCGCGAAGGTGCGGCTGGCGTTGTCGGCCACTGCGGGGATGCGCGTGACCTTGCCGACCAGTTCGCGATCCTGCTGCGAGGGCACCTGCACCCGCACCTGCGCGCCTTCGCGGATCGAGCCGATCTGTGCCTCGGGCGCGTCGACTACGAGCTTCATCTTGCTCAAGTCCACGATCTCGAACAGCGGCGCACCAGGGTTGACGTATTCCCCGCGCTCGGTCCGACGGACCAGGACCCTCCCGGCCATCGGCGCACGCACGATGTGGCGAGCGAGCTGGGCTTGGGCTGCGCGCTCGGCCGCTGCGGCGACCCCGCGGCTGGCCTTGGCTTGCTCGAAGCCGATGCGCGCGGCGTCGAGGCGCGCCTGATCGACGACGCCGCTTTTCGCGAGCGCCTCGGTGCGCTCGAACTGGATCCGCGCGCCCTTGACGCCCACGTCGGCGGCGCTGACCTGGGCGCTGGCCTGCGCAACGCTGGCGCGGACGAGCGTGCTGTCCAGGCGAACCAGGACGCGGTCTGCCTCGATGTCTTCGCCTTCCTCCGCGCCGAGCTCGACCACGCGGCCGGGCATCTCGACGCCGACGCGGACGGTCTTGGCCGGAGCGAACCGGCCGGGCAGCGTCAGCGTGCGGATGTAGGTGTCGGCGCGGACAGCCGCCACCTCGACGGCGATCGAGTTCGCGGCCGTGGCAGACCCGGCCTCGCCGGACGTCGCGGCCGGGGTCGACTTCTCTGGCGCGGCGGCGTCGGCGTTCTTGCCACAGCCACCGAGCAACAAGGCGGTGGCGAGCGGGGCGGTCGCGACGAGCAGCGACGTGGCTTGCAATGCGGGACGCATCATTCCTCCGGTCCGAGCGCGGCGCGGACGAGCCGCTCGGCGACGACGGCTGCGCGCTCTTCGGTCGGGAAGACCGCGCGCAGCATGGCGAGACGATTGAATGCACCGAGCAACAGCCAAGTGACGGCCTGACTGTCGAGTCGAGGGGGGAAGGCTCCTGCGGCGACGCCGCGATCGAGCCAGTCGATCATGCGCGATTCGAAGCGCTCCGGATGCGCGCAGCTCCGCAACAGCCCCGGTGGGATGCTCGCGAAGCGCGAAAGGATGCGCGCGATGAGGCCGTCGCCCTCGGCGAGCTCGAGCAGGCCGGTCATGAAGCGCACCAGCGCGGCGCGGCTCGGCGCCGTCGGGTCGAGGTCGGCGTCGCAATGGGCGTGCCACCCGCGCTCGAGCGCTTCGATGACGGCGCGCACGACGCCGTCCCGGCTCTCGAAGTGGTAGTAGAGCACGGGCTTGCTGACGCCCGCCGCCGCACAGATCTCGCGCACGCTCACGCTCTCGAAGCCCCGTTCGGCGAAGAGCTGCAGCGCGGACAACAAAATGCGCTGCGCCGTCTCGGGAAGATCGCGGCAGCACACGTCGGCGAGGGACTGCATCGGATCGAGCTCGGCGAGGGCGGCTTGCATGCGAGGTGTCCGTGGGAACCGGGGCTGGCTGGGCGGGCGCTACCTACCGGTCGGTAGGTTCAGCGGAGGGCACGATAAGACGTCCGGCGACGAGCGCAAGGCCCGAATCGCCTCAGGAGTGGTCAGTGTCCGAGAATTTCTGTGGCGGTCCGGCCTCAACACCAGTCGCGCGGGGTGCGGAGCACGTCGAGGAGCGCCGCCTCACGGCTACCCGCGCTCGGCTGGTGGTCGTAGGACCAGCGCACCTCGGGCGGCAGTGACATCAAGATCGATTCCGTGCGTCCGCCGGTCTTCAGCCCGAAGACGGTCCCGCGATCATGGATCAGGTTGAACTCGACGTACCTTCCCCGCCGGTGCAGTTGCCAGTCGCGCTCGGCCTCACCGTACGGGGTCTCCCGCCGCGCGCTCACGATCGGCAAATAGGCGGGCAAGAAGCTGCGCGCCGCGTCGGCGACGAACGCGAAGACGTCGTCGTCCGTCGTCTGCTCGCCGTCGCCCCGCAGCCAGTCGAAGAAGATGCCGCCCACGCCGCGCGCCTCGTCACGATGGCGATTTCGAAAATAGTCGTCACATTCCTGCTTCATCGATGCATAATCGGCAACGGATTCATGGCGATTGCAGACCGCCGCGAGGGTGCGGTGAAAGTGCTGCGCGTCGCCCTCGTCGAGGTAGTAGGGGGTGAGGTCTGCGCCGCCGCCGAACCAGCCCGCGCCGCCGCGGACCATTCGGCGGTAGTTCAGGTGGACCGTGGGAACGTGCGGATTGCGCGGGTGAATGACCAACGAGAGCCCAATCGCGGCGAAGCGGTCGCCGTCCCCGACCGGCATCGAGGCCGCGAATCCGGGCGAAAAGCGGCCCCAGACCTGCGAGATGTTGACGCCGGCACGCTCGAAGGTCTCGCCGCCCTCGAGGACGCGCGTGCGTCCACCGCCCTGCAGGATCGGGCCGCCAGCGAGCTCGGCGGGTGGATCGTCGAGATCGACGGGATCACGCGTCCAATCGTCGACGCGGAACCGCGCGGTCGGCTCGTAGGCCTGCAGCGCGGCCAGAATCTCGTCTTGGACCTGGACGAGCAGCTCGCCCAGGGCGTGCAGATGACG
>JBEARB010000221.1:0-13834 GCA_041163625.1 Pseudomonadota bacterium
TCACGCGGATCCTCTACGGTTTTCACCGCTTCTTGGAGCCGCCGGAGCAGGCGGCGCTGTTCCGCGCGTTGATGCGCGGTGGCGTCGGCAACGACCCGGAGGTCTTCGCCATCGTCGAAGGCGCCCGACGACAGCTCGTGGCGCGGCTCGCCCGGCGCTTCGGGGTCGCGGAGCTCGCGCCCGGCGTGCGCACGCGTCTGCACGCCTGGATCGGCGCGTGCGAGGCCGCCGCCATCGACCTGTACGAGCACCGGGACCTCGACGCGGACGCCTTCGTCGCGCTCCTCGTCGACGCCTTGGTCGGCTTGCTCGCCGGCACGGGCGTGCTCGAAGCGGTCCCGCCTGCCGGCGACGGCGCCGCCTGAGTCGGACTCAGCGCACGTGGCCGCGGAATGCGTCGACCAACGCGCGTACGCGGGTCGCGACACGCCCCTGACCGGCAGCGGCCATCTGCACGCGGTCGTCGGCGCGCATCTCACCGACGCGCCCGATCCGTTCGGATCCCATCGCGGCTTCGAAGGCGCGAACGTCGGCGGGGCGGACCGCGATGACGAAGCGGCCGCCGCGCTCGCCGAACAGACGCCCGTCGCCGCGCTCGGGAGCGCTGCCGGGCGCGCGGTCCAGATCGGCGTCGAGACCGCAGCGCGCCGCGATGGCCAGTTCCGCCAGCGCCACGCCGAGGCCGCCCTCGCTGACGTCGTGCACCGCGGCGCAGAGGCCGTCGCGGATGGCCGCGTGCAGGCGGCGATAGTCGGCGAGCGCGTCCGGCACCGCGGCCGGCGCGATGTCGCCGAGTTGGTCGTCCAGGCCCAGCCACGCCGATCCGCCCAGGGCGTCGTCGGACACGCCCAGCACGTAGAGTCGGTCGCCGGCGCGGGCGCCTTCGGGGCTGCACGCCTCGCCGACGTCCGGCACCGTCGCCATCGCCGTCACCAGCAGCGTGCCGGGGATGGCGCGGCGCACGCCGTCCGCGTCGCGATACTCGTTGTGCAACGAGTCCTTGCCCGAGATGTAGGGCGCCCCGAACGCGACCGCCGCGTCGTGGCAGCCGCGGGTGCAGCGCACCAGCGCCCCCATGCGATCGGGCAACGTCGGGCTGCCCCAGCAGAAGTTGTCGAGCAGCGCGACCTCGTCGGGGTCCGCTCCCGCCGCGACGACGTTGCGGATCGCCTCGTCCACGACGGCCCAGGCCATCGCATAGGGGTCGAGCAAGCCGAGCCGCGGCGCGAGCCCGACGCCGAGGGCGACGCCGCGCCGGGCCTCCTCGCCGTCGGCCGTTCGCGCGCGGTCCAGCGGAACCAGCACCGCCGCATCTGCCGGCGCGTCCGCCGCCACGCCGCACAAGGGCTTGCCGCGCGTGCCGCCCTGCACCTCGTGGTCGTAGCGGCGCAGGATCTCCTCCTTGCTCCGGATCCCCGGGCTCGCGAGCAGGCGCAGCAGGCCCGCAGTGAGCTGCTCCGGGCAGGGTGGCAAGGGCTCCGGCGCCGGTGCCTGCCACAGGCCTACCAGCTCGCGCTGCGGGATGCCGTCGTGAAGGAACGCGCCGTCGAGCCTGGCCACCTCACGTTCACCGTGGCGCACCACGAGCTGGCCGTCGTCGCGGAAGCGGCCGATCGTGGTGGCCTCGGAGCCGTGCCGCATGGCGAGCTGCACGAGCGCCTCCCACTGCGCGTCCGGGACGGCCAAGACCATCCGCTCCTGCGCCTCACTGAGCCAGATCTCCCACGCCGCGAGCCCCTGCACCTTCAGCGGTACCGTCGTCAGGTCGATGTCCGCGCCGATGCGCGCGGCCATCTCGCCGACCGCGGAAGAGAGTCCGCCCGCGCCGCAGTCCGTGATCGCGGTGTACAGGCCGGCGTCACGGGCTTGCAGGACCACCTCCATCGCCGCCTTTTCGTGGATCGGGTGGCCGATCTGCACGCTGGTGCTGGCGATGGCCGCTGTCTCCTGGCCCATCGACATCGAGCTGAAGGTGGCGCCGCGCAAGCCGTCGCGACCGGTGCGGCCGCCGAGCACGACCACGCGGTCCCCGGGGTTGGCTCGGTTGCGATGGCTGCCCGTGGGCAAGATCCCGAGTGTGCCGCAGAAGACGAGCGGGTTCGCGACGTAGCCGGCGTCGTAGGTGATGGCGCCGGCGACCGTCGGGATGCCCATCTTGTTGCCGTAGTCTTCGATGCCGTCGATGACGCCGGCGGCGATGCGACGTGGCGGCAGCACGCCGGCCGGCAGGGCCGACGCCGGCAGATCCGGCGGGCCGAAGCAGAGCACGTCGAGGTTGGCGATTGGGCGCGCCGAGACGCCGAGGATGTCGCGCACCACGCCGCCGACGCCGGTGTTCGCGCCGCCGAAGGGCTCGAGCGCGGAGGGGTGGTTGTGCGTCTCGACCTTGAGCGCGAGGTCGTAGTCGTCGTCGAAGGCGACGATGCCGGCGTTGTCGACGAAGACCGAGCGTAGCCGCTCGGGGCGCGCCGCCTTGGCGGTTGCCGCGACGATCCACGTCTTGAAGATCGAGTCGATCTCGGCCTCGAACAAGACCTCGCCCGCGGCGTCGAGCTCCCGCTGCTGCACCTTCGCCTTGAAGGTCTTGTGCACGCAGTGCTCCGACCAGGTCTGGGCGATCATCTCGAGCTCGAGGTCGGTCGGATCACGGCCGAGCGTCTCGAAATGGCGCGCCACGGCCTGCATCTCGCGCAAGTCGAGCGAGAGCCGTCGCTCGGCCGAGACGGCGAGCAGCGCGTCGTCGTCGCAGCCCCGCACGGGGACCTGCTGCGTCGCCTCCGGGGTCGGCAAGGGCTCGAGGAAGGCAGCGGCCAGGGGGGCACAGGTCGCGAAACGGTCGACGACGACGTTGGCGAGCAGGCCCTCGGCCAAGCGGGCGGCGAGCGACGCAGCGTCGGCGTCGGCGTCCACGTCGAGCTCGTAGCGGTGTCCGGTCGCGGCGTGACGGAGCGCTCGCAGCCCGAGTTTCTCGGCGATCAGCAGCAGGCTCTCCGCCTGCGCGTCGGTGACACCCGGCCGCCGCGCGACCTCGACGTACGTCCCGCTGCGGGTTCCGGCGCCGCTCGCGTGGACCTCGGCTTGCTGCAGTACGGGGTCGTGCAGCAGGTCCAGCACGGCGTCATCCGGCTGCAGCGCGTCGCCGCCGAGCCAGAAGAGATCGACGATCTCGACGCCGCGCAGACCGGCGATGCCGAGCTCCTGCGCCGCCGCGAGCACGGCGCGACCGCGCCCGTCTCCCCGACCGGGGCGAGCCCGCACCTCGACTCGCAAAGTGGGCATGTCGCTCATGCGGAGCTCCTAGTGACGGAAGTGGCGGCGGCCGGTGAACCACATCGCCAACCCGAGGCGATTCGCGGCCTCGATGACCTGTTCGTCGCGCATCGATCCGCCGGGCTGTACGACGGCGGTGACGCCTGCGGCCGCAGCGGCCTGCACGCCGTCGGGGAAGGGGAAGAAGGCGTCGGAGGCCAACACCGAACCCGCCGCGTGGGCGCCGGCGCGACGGACGGCGAGTTCCACGGCGTCGACGCGACTCATCTGCCCGGCGCCGACGCCGACCGCGGCGCCGGCCTTGGCGAGCACGATGGCGTTGCTCTTGACGTGGGCCGCCACCTGCCAGGCGAAGGCGAGATCGGCGATCTCGGCCGCGCTCGGGGCGCGCTCGCTCACGACGCGGAAGTCGGTGGCGTCGTCGTCCATCGGATCGCAGGTCTGGACGAGCAGGCCGTCGCCGAGCAGACGCAGCTCCAAGCCGCCGAGCCCGTCGGTCGCCAGCGTCGGCAAGGCCTGCATCAGGCGCGCGTTCTTCTTCTTGGTCGCGAGCAGGGCGAGCGCGTCGTCGTCGAACGCCGGCGCCGCCAAGATCTCGACGAAGAGCGGGCCGAGCGCGCGCACGAACGCAGCGGTGACCGGGCGATTGACCGCCACGATGGAGCCGAACGCGCTCTGCGGATCGGCCGCCAGGGCCCGCTCGAAGGCGTGCTCGAGGGTCGGCCCGACGGCGAGACCGCACGGGTTGGTGTGCTTGACGATGGCGACCGCCGGCTCGGCGAAGCCCTGCGGCATGGGCCACGCGGCCTCGAGGTCGACCAAGTTGTTGTACGAGAGCTCCTTGCCGCCGAGCTGGCGCCAGCGCGGCGCGGCGCCTTCGGGGCGGTAGAGCGCCGCGGATTGGTGCGGGTTCTCGCCGTAGCGCAGCGTCTGCACGCGCTCGGCGCGGACGACGATTCGCGCGGGCAAGGCGTCGTCGGCGTCGGCATCGGCGTCGGTGTCGGTGGTCGGGGCGACATCGGCCGCGACCTCGGCGCTCATCCAGGCCGCGATGGCGGCGTCGTAGGCGGCGGTGTGGCGGAACGCGGCGAGGGCGAGGGCGCGCCGCGCCGCCACATCCGGGCCGCCCGCGGGCAGGCTGGCGAGCAGGTCGGCGTAGCGGGCCGGATCGCAGACCACGACGACCGACTCGAAGTTCTTGGCCGCCGCGCGCAGCAGCGTGACGCCGCCGATGTCGATCTCCTCGACGCAGCGCAGCTCGCGATCTTCGGGCTGCTCGCCAGGGACCTCGCGCGCTACCGTCTCGGCGAAGGGATAGAGGTTGCAGACCACGACGTCGATCGGGGTGATGCCGTGCTGCTCGAGGTCGGCGAGGTGGCGCAGGTTGCGGCGCGCGAGGATGCCGCCGGCGATGGCCGGATGCAGCGTCTTGACGCGGCCGCCGAGCATCTCGGGGGCGCCGGTGACCTCGGCCACGTCGCGCACCGACAGTCCCGCTTCGCGCAGCACGCGGGCGGTGCCGCCGGAGGCGACGAGCTCGTAGCCGGCGGCGGTCAGTCCGGTCGCCAGTTCGGGCAGGCCGGTCTTGTCGTGGACGCTGAGTAGAGCGAAGGGCATCGGAGGGCTCCTCGAAGACGACGGCGCGGTCGGCCGCGGTGGGGATTAGGAGGCGCGGCGGCAGGCGAATTCGTCGTCGGGCAGGGCCGCGAGCACCTCGGCGACCGCAGCGGGCAGGATCCGGTGCTCGACGGCATGGACGCGCGTCGTGAGCGCCTCGAGCGACTCGCTGGGATCCAGCGGAATCGACTCGACCGCCACCGGCGGGCCGGCATCGACCTCCGGCACGACGCGATGGACCATCACGCCGGTCTCGCGAAGTCCCGATGCACGGCACGCCTCGTGGGCGCGCTCGATGGCGCGCACGCCCGGGAACGCGCCGGGGAGCGCCGGATGCAGGTTCAGCACGCGCCCCTCGAAATGGCGCAGGAACGCGGGCGTGAGCACCCGCATGAAGCCAGCGAGCACGACCAGATCCGGGTTGTGGCGCGCGACCAGATCGGCCAGCCGTCGATCGAAGCCTTCGCGCTCGCCGCCGTGGCGCCGGAGCCGCTGCCAGTCCACCACGTGAGCGGGGACGCCGGAGTCGCGGGCGCGTTGCAGCCCGTAGGCGTCGGGCCGGTCGCTCGCGACCAGGACGACGCGGGCGGGCAGGGTGCCGGCGTCCGCCGCGTCGAGCAGCGCCTGCAGGTTGCTGCCGTTG
The DNA here is from genome assembly GCA_041163625.1 of Pseudomonadota bacterium. GTDB lineage: Bacteria > Myxococcota_A > UBA9042 > UBA9042 > UBA9042 > JACKFC01. The sequence goes on from JBEARB010000221.1 coordinate 5,531, forward strand.
CCGCTGACCAGCACGGCGAGGCGGCCGAGGGGGCGAGTCGGTGTCATCGCGACGCCTCGTCGGCCGCGAAGCGCACCGGGGCCCCGCCGTCGCGAGCCACGATGCGGCCGACGACGCCCGCGCTCGGGGCGCCGGAGCGCGCCGCAATGCGGGCCAGCGCGCGGTCGGCGTCGTGTTCGGGCACGACCACGAGCAACCCGAGGCCGCAGTTGAAGGCGTGGCGCTGCTCGGCGCGCGCGATGCCGCCCTCTCGCCCCAGCCAGTCGAAGATCGGCGGGGCGATCCAACGCGACTCGTCGAGCCAGAACGCCGCCCCGTCGGGCAGAACGCGCGGCGGGTTGTCGATGAGCCCGCCGCCGGTGACGTGGACCATGCCGCGGACGTCGACGGGGTCGCCGTCAGGGCCGTCGGCTCGTAGGCGCTCGAAATCGGGAGCGTAGCTGCGGTGCACGGCGAGCAGCGCGTCGGCGAGGCTGGCGCCGCCGAGGCTTTCGCGGGCAGCCTCGAGGTCGTGGCCCTGCACGACGCGACGCGCGAGCGAATAGCCGTTGGTGTGCAGACCCGTGCTGCCGAGCCCGAGGACGAAGTCGCCGACCTCGATGCGGCTGCCGTCGACGAGCTGCTCGCGGTCGACGATGCCGACGATGGTGCCGCAGAGGTCGATCTCGCCGGGCACGTAGACGCCGGGCATCTCGGCCGTCTCGCCGCCGAGCAGGGCGATCCCGGCCTCGCCGCACGCCGCCGCCACACCGCCGACGATGGTGGCGATCTGCTCGGGCTGCAGGCGCGCGCTCGCGACGTAGTCCAGGAAGAAGAGCGGCCGCGCGCCCTGCACCAAGATGTCGTCGATGCAGTGGTTGACCAGGTCGGCACCGACGCTGGACCAGCGACCGACCGCCGCAGCCACGCGGGTCTTGGTGCCGACGCCGTCGGTCGAGGCGACGAGCACGGGGCGGGCGACCCGGCCGAGCACGCCGCCGAGGTCGAACAGGCCGCCGAACGCGCCGACGCCGCCGAGGACCGCGGGGCCGTGGGTGGCCTCCACTGCCGCCTTCATCAGCCGCACGGCGCGGTTGCCGGCTTCGATGTCGACGCCGGCGTCGCGGTAGGTCGCTCCGCTCATCTCGTCCGTCCCAATGCGCGCGCACCGATGTCGCGCCGCGCGTGCTTGCCTTCGAAGTGGATGGCGTCGGCCGCCCGGTAGGCCCGCGCGATCGCGTCCTGCAGGTCGTCCCCGTAGCCGGTGACGGCGAGCACGCGGCCGCCAGCGCTGAGGCATCGACCGTCGGCGTCGCGGCGCGTGCCGGCGTGGTCGACCGTGACCCCTGCCTCGGCCTCGGCGTCTTCGATCCCGCTGATCGGCTGACCCTTCGCGTAGGCGCCCGGGTAGCCGGCCGAAGCGAGCACGACGGTCGCAGCGGCGCCGGATTTCCAGCGCAGGTCGTCGGTCGAGAGCCGTCCACGCACGCATGCGTCGAGGACGTCGTACAGGTCGCCGTCGTGCAGCGCGAGCAGCGCCTCGGTCTCGGGATCGCCGAAGCGGCAATTGAACTCGAGGACGCGGGGGCCGTCGGCGGTGAGCATCAGGCCGGCGTAGAGGATGCCGACGTAGGGGTAGGCCTCCTCGCGCATCCCGCGGATCACCGGCAGGAGGATCTCGTGGTGCACGCGGCGCAGGCCCTCGGCGTCCAGGCAAGGTGCCGGGGCGTAGGCGCCCATGCCGCCGGTATTCGGGCCGCGGTCCCCCTCGAACGCGCGCTTGTGGTCCTGCGCGGGCGGCATCGGCAGGGCGGTGCGACCGTCGCAGAAGGCGAGCACGGAGACCTCTTCGCCTTCGAGCCACTCCTCGAGCAGGACGGTCTCGCCGGCCTCGCCGAAGATGCGGTCGCGCATCATCCGGTCCAGCGCGGCGGCGGCCTGCTCGCTGTCTTCGGCCATGATGACGCCCTTGCCGGCGGCCAGACCCGACGCTTTGACGACCACGCGGCCCGGGTGCTCGGCGAGCCACGCCTTGGCCTCGTCGAGATCGTCGAAGACCGCGGCCGCGGCGGTCGGGATGCCGTGGCGCTGCATGAACTGCTTGGCGAACGCCTTGCTGCACTCGAGTTGCGCGGCCACGCGGCGCGGACCGAAGACCGGGATGTCGGCGGCGAGCAGGGCGTCGCACAGGCCCATCGAGAGCGGGGCCTCGGGACCGACCAAGACGAGGTCGACGTCGTTTTCCTGCGCAGCGAGCACCAGGCCCGGCACGTCGGTGGCGTCGACCGCGAGGTTCTGGATGCGGGCGTCCGGGCCGTCGTCGGTGCCGCCGTTGCCTGGCGCGACGAACACGCGGGCGACCTTGGGCGAAGCCGCCAGCGCCCGCGCGAGGGCGTGCTCGCGACCGCCCGAGCCCACGACCAGGATCTGCGCCGGGTGTGCCACGCCGGGGTTGGGGTCCGGATGCAAGGGGGGACGATTGTGGCTCATGACGGGGCGCCCTCCGCCGCCACGCTGCGCTCCCGCTCAGGCAGGGGCAGCGGATAGCGGCCATCGAAGCAGGCCCCGCAATGGCCTCGCAGCGGGTTTTCCCCCGCCGGCGCCGAGGCGACCACCTGCATCATCCCATCATAGCTCAGGTAGCCCAGGCTGTCGGCTCCGATCGCACGACGAATCCCCTCCACGTCTTCGCGGTGGGCGATCAACTCGTCGTGGGTGGCCATGTCCACGCCCATGAAGCACGGGTGCCGGACCGGCGGCGAGCTGACGCGGACGTGCACCTCGGCTGCGCCGCCGTCCTCGCGCAGCAGCCGCACCAGGGGGCCGGCGGTGTTGCCGCGGACGATCGAGTCGTCGATCAGCACCACGCGACGGCCCTGCAGGTTCGCACGCAGGGCGTTGTATTTCAGTCGCACGCGCGCCCGCCTCAGTCCGTCGGTCGGCTCGATGAAGGTGCGGCCGATGTAGCGGTTCTTGGTCAGCCCCTCGCTGTAGGGCAGGCCGAGGGCGCGGGCGTAACCGATGGCGGCGGGCACTGCCGAGTCGGGTACGCCGATGACGACGTCGGCGTCCGCCGGTGCTTCGGTGGCGAGCTGGGCGCCGAGGCGCTGCCGGACGTGGTGCACCGATTGGTCTTCGAGCAGCGAATCGGGGCGCGAGAAGTAGACGTACTCGAACACGCACAGGGCCGAGCGCGCGGGTTCGGCGCCGCGGATCGAACGCACGCCGTGCGGCCCGAGGTGGACGATTTCCCCGGGCTCGATCTCGCGAACGTAGCGGGCACCGACGGTGCCGAGCGCGCAGGATTCGCTGGCGAGTACGTAGCCGCGAGGCCCGCCCTCACCGTCGCCGGCACCGTCGTCGCGGTCGATGACGCCGAGGCAGAGCGGCCGCATGCCGAGCGGATCGCGCACCCCGAAGACGCCCTCGCGCGTGAGGACGACCACCGAATACGCGCCATCGGCCGCGCCCATCAGCGCACGGATCCGCCCGACCCAATCCGGGCCGCGCGACTCCCCGAGGCCGGGGGGGGCCGCCAGCAGTTGCGTGATCACCTCGGAGTCCGAGCTGCCCGAGAGGCCGACGCCGCGCTCGAGCAGTCGGCGACGGAGCAGGGCGGTGTTGGTGAGGTTGCCGTTGTGGCCGACCGCGAGCGGCCCCCACATCGTCTCGATGCGGTAGGGCTGAGCGTGCAGGACGTGGCTACTGCCGGAGGTCGAGTAGCGGTTGTGGCCGATCGCCATGTGGCCGCGCAGCGATTGCATCGCCCGCTCGTCGAAGACCTGCGCGACCAGGCCCATCGCCTTGTGCATCGTCATCCCGAGGCCGTCCGAGGCGGCGATGCCGGCGGACTCCTGGCCGCGGTGTTGCAGCGCGTACAACGCGAAGAAGCACAGCCGGGCGACGTCCTGTTCGGCCGCCGGGTCGCCCCAGATACCGACGACGCCGCATTCCTCGTGCGGTCGGTCGAGCTCGAACACCTAGGCCTCCTCGCCGGCTTGCCGAAGGGTCAGGCCGTCGTCGCGGGCGATCCCGGCGGCCATCGTCGCGCTGTGGTGCTGAATTCGCCAGCGCAGCCGGGGATCGCGCACGGCGAGGATCTTCACCGCCACCAGCGCGGCGCCTTCGGGGTCGAGCACCACCGCCGGGGCGACGCCGCTCGGCATCCGCAACGAGCTGAAGATGTCGGCCCCGCCGTAGCGATCCGAGTAGGGCGGCGAGGCGATGACCGGCGCCGACACCTGCGTGTCGACCAGCGCCGAGAGCGCGTTGCTGCGGCCGGCGATGGTGACGTAGACCTTCGGCGCCGGATCGCGCTCGTAGGCCTCGAGCAGGGTCAGCAGGTAGCGCGGCGCCTTGTGCGCCGAGGCGACGCGGATCTCTCCGCGGACACCGAATTTCGCCAGCGAGCTCCGGATCTTCTCGCCGTGCGCGAGGTCCGAACGCGAGCCCATGATGATGGGGACCATCGGCGCGGGGCCGCCGAGGCCGCCGACCGCCATCGCGAGGCCAGCCGACCGCGGCTCGGCCGAAGGTTCGAAGCGCTCGCCGGTCAGGCGCTCGAAGACGGCGATGTAGCGCTCGGCGGCCTGTGCCAGCAGCGCGGCGGGCAGCTCCGGTGCGGCACCCTCGCCGCGGTAGCCGGCGTCCTTGAGCCAACGGCGTAGGAACTCCTTGCTGAAACCTTCGGGTTCCCGCCCCTGTTCGCGCGCGAGCGGCACGTCCTCGGCCAACCAGTAGCGGGAGGAATCCGGCGTGTGGACCTCGTCGATCAGCGTGAGCGCGCCGTCGACCAAGCCGAACTCGTATTTCGTGTCGACCAGCACCAGCCCCGCCGCCTCGGCCAGCGTCTGACCCCGGCGGAACAGCGCCAGCGCCGCTTCGCGGACCTCGGTCCAGCGCTCGGCGGAGACCAGGCCGCGCTCGACGATCTCGGCCTCGGTCAAGCGTGCGTCGTGCTCGCCCGGTGCCGCCTTGGTCGTCGGCGTGATCACCGGTTCGGGCAGGCGGTCGTTCTTCTGCAGGTCGGCAGGAAGTTCGAGTCCGTACGGTCGCTCGACGCCGCGCTCGTACAGCGTCCACAACGAGGTATCGGTCACGCCGGTGATGTAGCCACGGACGATGACCTCGACCGGCAACACGTCGGCCTCGCGGCAGACCATCGCCGCCGCGTGCGGGAGCGTCACCAGATGATTCGGGACGATGTCTGCCGTTCGTTCGAACCACCACGCCGAGAGGCGATTGAGCACCTCGCCGCGGTAGGGGATGGCACCGAGCACGCGGTCGAAGGCGCTGAACCGGTCGGTGCTGACGATCAGCCGGCAGCCCCCGCCGATTTGGTAAGCGTCGCGGACCTTGCCCGGCTGGCAGGCGCCGAGGCCCGGCAGGTCCGTGCGAACCAGCGCGTTCGGGATGGCGGCGACGAGGTCTTCACGAGTCGGCATCGGAGTCTCCTTGGCCGGCGGCATGCCGGAGCTGTGCGGCGATGGCGCGAGCGCGTTCGGGTGCGTCGCCGACGTGCGCGCGTGCGTCGAGCAGGGCCCGGATACGGTCGGCGTCGGCGAGCGCGAGCAAGCGCGGGTCCGAGGCGAGCTGGTCCGCGAGCGGATTGGGCGCGCCGAGGCGCACTGCCTCCCACGCCTGCAGGCTGTGCTCGCGCAGCATCTCGTGTAGCGCCTGGCGGTCGCCGCCGGCGCGGCCGAGCTCCATCAGCACGCGTTCGCTGGCCGCGAACACGCCGAAGCGATCGAGCAGCGCCTCGGCCGCGCGGCGGTCGATGGTCATCTCGCGGACCAGGCGCGTCGCGCGCCGCAGCGCCTCGTCGACGAGCAAGAACGCGCCCGGCAAGAGCATCCGACGGTTCGCCGAGTCGTCGAGGGTGCGCTCGAGGTAGCAGTGCGCGGCGTTGTCCCACGCGACCCGCGGCAGCGCAGCGAGCATGCGAGTCAGCGAGTCGATGTTCTCGGCGTGGATCGGGTTGCGCTTGAACGGCATCGCGCTGCTGCCGACTTGTTTGGAGCCGAACGGTTCGCGCCACTCGCCGATCGTCGGGGACTGCAACAAACGGAGGTCCGCGGCGAAACGATAGAGTGATTGGCCGAGCGAGGCCAGGCCCGAGAGCACGCGGAAATCCTGCTTGCGGGCATAGGTCTGGGTCGAGACCGGCATCGCCGGAAGTCCCAGTCGCGCCATCACCGCCGCTTCGAGCACCGCCGGCGTCGTGGTGTGGCCGTCGAGCAGTTCGTCGAAGCTCGCACCGGTGCCGACCGCGCCCTTGAGCCCCTTGCCCATCACGCCGTCGCGTAGCCGCTGCAGGTCGTTGTGGTCGACGAGCAGGTCCCAGCCCAGTTGGGCCAGCCGATAGCCGGTCGTGGTCGGCTCCGCGGGCTGCAGGTGGGTGAAGGCCATGGTGGCGTCGTCGGCGGTGGCGTCGATGCGCTCGGCGAGCGCCGTCATCAGCGCTTCGAGGCGTCCGAGCACCAAGGCGAGGGCGTCGCGCAGGCGGAGGGCGTCGGCGTTGTCCTCGATGTCCATCGAGGTGCAGCCCAGGTGCAGCCAACCGCCCGCCTCGGGGCATTGCTCGGCGACCGTCCGCAGTTCGGCCATCAGGTCGTGCTGGATCTCCGCCTCGATCGCCTCGGCGCGGGCGATGTCGACGCGATCGACCCACGGCCCCAGCGCCGCCACCGCCGAGGTCGGGACCACGCCGGCGTCGGCCTGCGCCTCGGCCACCGCCAGCCAAATCCGTCGCCAGATCCGACGGCGCTCGGCCTCGGAGAACAGGCGGCGCATCTCGGGCGAGCCGTAGCGCCAAGTCAGCGGCGAGAGAAAGGTCTCGTGGTCGAAGGTCGGTGAGCTCATCGGGGCACCTCGAGGATGGCGTCGCGCTCGGGACCGACCGAGACGTGGGTCACCGGCACGCCGGCCCAACGCTCCACCGCGCGGACATAGGCGCGGGCGGCCTCGGGCAACGCGCTCCAGTCGCGGAGCGCGGCGGTCGGCGCCTGCCATCCCGGCAACCATTGATAACGCGGGACCACGCACGCTTGGTCGGCAGTGGTCGGCCAACGATCCAGCCGCACGCCATCGAGATCGTAGGCGTCCGCGACCGCGATCTGGTCGAAGTCGTCGAGCACGTCGAGCTTGGTCAGCACCAGCGCGGTGAGGCCGTTGCGACGGACCGCGTAGCGCAGCGCCACCGCATCGAGCCAGCCGCAGCGCCGCGGACGGCCGGTGGTGGCACCGAACTCGCCGCCGATGCGCCGCAGTCGCTCGCCGGTCGCGTCGTGGAGCTCGGTGGGGAAGGGGCCGCCGCCGACCGAGGTGCTGTACGCCTTGACGACGCCGATGGCGCCGTCGATCGCGCCGGCTCCGAGGCCGGCTCCGGCTGGGGCGTAGGCCGCCGTCGGCGACGAGCTGGTGACGTAGGGATAGATCCCCCAGTCGAGGTCGCGCATCACGCCGAGCTGCCCTTCGAGCAAGATCGTCTCGCCGGCGTCCTGGGCCCGCTCGAGCAGCGCGGTGGTGTCGCCGATGCGGGCGCCGAGCGTCAGGGCGTGGTCGGCACAGGCAGCGAGGACGGCGTCGACGTCGATCGGCGGCTGTTCGAAATGTCGCAGCGCGATGTCGTGCCAGCGCGCCGCTGCGACCACACGCTCGCGCAGCAACTCGGGACGCAGCAGGTCGCCGGCGCGGATGCCCCGTCGCGCGGCCTTGTCGGTGTAGCACGGGCCGATGCCGCGGCGGGTGGTGCCGATCTGCTGGCTCGCGCTGCGCCCGGCCTCCTCGATGCCGTCGAGCTGCAGGTGCCACGGCATCACCAGATGCGCGCGCTCGTCGATGCGGAGGTTGGCGGTGCCCACGCCGGCGGATTCGATCTCCGCGAGTTCCCGGCGCAGGCCGTCCGGGTTGACGACGCAGCCTGCGCCGATCACGCAGGCGACCTCGGGCCGGAAGATGCCCGATGGCACGCTGTGCAGCTTGAAGATGCCGTGCTCGTTGTGGACCGTGTGGCCGGCGTTGTCGCCACCCTGGAAGCGCACGACGACGTCGGCACGGGCGGCGAGCCAGTCGACGACGCGGCCTTTGCCCTCGTCCCCCCATTGCGCTCCGACGACGGCGAGGACAGGCATGGCGGCTCCTGGCTCTGCTAGCAGTCCGCCGCGTAGGCGACGCCTGCGGCGAAGATGGGCAGACCGAGCCCGACCGGGCCCGGCAACGTACGCGGGCGCTGCGTGGGCAGCACGTGATCTTCCGGATGCGGCATCAAGCCGAAGACGTTGCCGGCGGCGTTGCAGATGCCGGCGACGTGTCGCAGTGATCCGT
>JBEARB010000222.1:0-7771 GCA_041163625.1 Pseudomonadota bacterium
GCCGCGGGCGGCAAGGTCACGGTCAACGGCGCCAACGTCACCGCCGCCGACGTGATGGCCAGCAACGGCATCATCCACGTCATCGACACCGTGCTGCTGCCGCCGGCGCCGGCGCCGGGCACCATCGTCGAGGAGGCCGACAAGGCCGGCACCTTCAAGACGCTGCTCGCCGCGGCGACGGCTGCCGGGCTGGATACCGTGCTCGCGGGCGACGGCCCGTTCACGGTCTTCGCCCCGAGCGACGACGCGTTCGCCAAGATCCCCAAGGACGACCTCGACGATCTGCTCAAGCCCGAGAACAAGGAGATCTTGGCCGGCCTGCTGAAGTACCACGTGGTGCCCGGCAAGGTCCTCGCCGCCGACGTGAAGACCGGCACCGTGAAGAGCGTGCTCGGCACCTCGCTCACGCTGGTCGTCGCCGACGGCAAGGTCACCATCGACGGCGCCAACGTCGTCGCCACCGACGTGATGGCCAGCAACGGCGTCATTCACGTCATCGACGACGTCATCGTCCCGCCGGACGTGGTCGAGATCGCCGCCTACCAGCCGAATCTCACGACCCTGGTCAGCGCCGTCACCGCCGCCGGCCTGGTCGAGACCCTGCAGGGCGACGGGCCGTTCACCATCTTTGCGCCGACCGACGACGCCTTCGCTAAGGTCGACAAGGCCGCGCTCGACAACCTGCTCAAGCCCGAGAACAAGGACCAGCTCACCGCGGTGCTGCTCTTCCACGTGCTCGCGGGCGTCGAGGTGATGGCCGCCGACGTGCAGGCCGGTGAGGTCGAGACGGCCGGCAAGCAGAAGCTGACGATCTCCATCGACGCCGGCGTCGTGAAGGTCGACGTCGCCACCGTCACCGCCACCGACATCGTGGCGACCAACGGCGTCATCCACCTGATCGACAGCGTCATCTTCCCGCCCGCGCCGGCACCCGGGACCATCGTCGCCGAGGCCGACAAGGCCGGCAGCTTCAAGACCCTGCTCGCCGCCGCCAAGGCCGCCGGGCTCGACACCGTGCTCGCCGGCGATGGCCCGTTCACCGTCTTTGCGCCGACCGACGACGCCTTCGCGAAGCTGCCGGCCGACACCGTCCAGGACCTGCTCAAGCCGGAGAACAAGGACGCGCTCGCGGCCATCCTCAAGCACCACGTGGTGCCGGCGAAGGTCGTCGCCGCCGACGTGAAGGCCGGCGTCGTCGCCAGCGCCAACGGCACCGCCATCACCATCGCCATCGACGGCACCAAGGTGATGGTCGACGGCGCCAACGTGACGGCAACCGACGTGATGGCGAGCAACGGCGTCATCCACGTCATCGACAAGGTCATCCTGCCGCCGAACCTGGTCGAGCTCGCCGTGCTGCAGCCGAACCTGAAGACCCTGGTCAGCGCCGTCACCGCCGCCGGCCTGGTCGAGACCCTGCAAGGCACCGGCCCGTTCACGGTCTTCGCGCCGACCGACGACGCCTTCGCCAAGGTCGACAAGGCCGCGCTCGACAACCTGCTCAAGCCCGAGAGCAAGGACCAGCTCACCGCGGTGCTGCTCTTCCACTTGCTCGCCGGCAAGGTCATGGCCGCCGACGTGAAGGCCGGCACGGTCGACACCGCCGGCAAGCAGAAGCTGACGATCACCATCGACGCCGGCGTCGTGAAGGTCGACGTCGCCACCGTCATCGCCACCGACATCGTGGCGACCAACGGCGTCGTGCACCTGATCGACAGCGTGATCTTCCCGCCGACCAAATAGGTCGCGGGAAACGGTGGGGGCCTCGCTCGCAGCGGGCCCCGGGGCAGACGGCCGCGTCGGGGGGCACGACCCCGGCGCGGCCGTTGGCCGTTGTGGCCGCAGGGTCGTCTGTGCACCACCCCGCGCCCGCGCTATCCTCCGCCGCATGAACGAAGCCGGCGCACCCACTTCCTGGCTCGGCCGCATCAGCGCCATCGGACGCCGTGGCGCCGACGACGACGACGAGCGCGCTCGCAAGGCGCTGCTGGCCTGGTTCGGCATCTTCGTCGGCCTCGGCGCGCCGCTCGACGCCGTCCCCGCCCTGCAAGCCGGCCTCTGGCTGCAGGCCGGGCTCTCGCTCGCAAACGGCGTCGCGGTCCTGCTCGGCCTCTGGCACATGGCGGCAACCGGCCAGCGACGCTTGTTCCAGCGCATCGCGCTCGGCTCGGTGCTGCTGTTGCCGAGCGCCCTGCACGTCGCGATGGGCGGCCTCACCGCGAGCAACGGCATGCTGCTCTGGGCCATGTTCGCGCCGCTCGGGGCGCTGCTGCTCTGCTCGCGGCGCGAGGCGCTCGGCTGGGTGGCGGCTTTCCTCGCGGTCGCCGGCGTCGCCTGGAGCGCCGAGACCTTCTGGCCGGCGTGGCATGCCGTCGAGCCCTCGGCCAATCCGGCGTGGTCCCGGGCGGGCCTGTACGTCGGCCTGCCCGGCATGGCCGTCGCGCTGGTCTGGGTCTTCCTCAGCGAGACCGAGCGCGCCAAAGCCGAAGCGGCGCGTGAGCACGCGCGCGCCGAGCGCCTGCTGCTCAACATCCTGCCCGGACCGATCGCCGCTCGCCTCAAGGACGACGCCGGCACCATCGCCGACGGCTTCGACGGCGTCAGCGTGCTCTTCGCGGATCTGGTCGGCTTCACCGTGCTCTCGGCGCGCACGCCGCCCGAGCAGCTCGTCGCCCTGCTCGACGAGGTCTTCTCCGCCTTCGACGCCGCCTCGGACCGCCACGGCTGCGAGAAGATCAAGACCATCGGCGACGCCTACATGGCCGCCGCCGGCCTCCCCGTGCGCCGCGACGACCACGCCGACGCCCTCGTCGGCCTCGCCCTCGACATGCTCGACGCCCTCGCCGCCCTCAACACCCGCCACGGCACCGCGCTCGCCCTGCGCATCGGCATCCACAGCGGCCCGGTGGTCGCCGGCGTCATCGGGCAGCGCAAGTTCAGCTACGACCTCTGGGGCGATACCGTGAACACCGCCAGCCGCATGGAGAGCCACGGCATGCCCGGCCGGGTGCAGCTCTCCGAGGCTGCGGCGCAGGCGCTCTCGCCTCGGTTCCACGTGGAACGCCGCGGCACGATCGAGGTCAAGGGCAAGGGCCCGATGACCGTCTACTTGCTCGCGTCGGCGCCCGACGACGCGGCCCCCGTCGATGGAGATTCCGCATGAGCACGCCCCCCGACCTCCGCTTCGACGCGTTGCCCGAGGCCACGCGCACCGCGCTCGAGGCCGCCGCGTTCCGGCGCCTGCTGCTGCACCTGCGCGACCGACCCGACGTGCAGAACATCGACCTGATGCGCTTGGCCGATTTCTGCCGCAACTGCCTCGGCAAATGGGTGGCGGCGGCGGCGGAGCAGCAGGGGGTGCCGTTGGGCAAGGAGGCGGCGCGCGAGGCGGTGTACGGGATGCCCTACGCGGCGTGGAAGGCGCAGCATCAGCGGCCCGAGGGTCCGCCGCCGGAGCCGACGCGGATCGTGGCGGCGCTGCGTTATCGCGACGCGAAGGCGGCGATCGATTGGCTCGAGGCGGCGTTCGGGTTCGCGCGCCACGCGGTCTACGAGGACGGCCAGGGCGGCATCGCGCACGCGCAGCTGACCTACCGCAACGGAATGATCATGCTCGGCAGCGCGCACGACGACGAATGGGGTCAGCGCCACGGCGCGGTCGAGCCGGGCCAGAAGCAGACGGTCGCGCTCTACGTCGTGGTCGACGACCTCGACGCGCACCACGCCGCCGCGGTCGCCGCCGGGGCCGAGATCGTGCGGCCGGTGCAGGCGACGGACTACGGCAGCCGCGAATACGCCGCGCTCGACGTCGAGGGGCACCTCTGGTCGTTCGGGACCTACGATCCCTGGGCGCAGCACGACGGCTAGCGCTCGCGTCGGCCGTTCAGCCGTCGAGCCCCGAGCCGGCGTCCGACTCGCGCCGCAACCACGCCTCGAGCACGAACGCCCCGAACGGCACGAAGCTCGCGAAGAGCGCCACGAACGCGCGCAGCAGCGACCACCGCTTCGCGAGGCTGACCTCGACCAGCAGCCCGACGTAGAGCACCGAGAGCACGCCGTGCAGCATGCCGACGACCTTGTTCGGCAGCGGCATGGCGGCGTAGTACTTCAGCGGCATCGTCACGCCGAAGAGCAGCAGGTACGAGACGCCCTCGGCCAGCGCGATGGCGCGGAAGCGGCCGAGCGGCGTCGCGAGCGCGGCGCGGCTCCACAGGGAGGCTTCGGCTGCGGCAGGGCGGGGGGCGGTGGGCATGGCGGGCTCCGTCGTCGCCGGTCGGGCGGCGGTCGCCGAGCGTGGCCGGCCAGCGGCGCTTTCGCAACGCGCAGCGTCGCATCGGCGTGCGATTGCGGCGGCTTGGCGGGTACCAGAGGATTGTCCGGATGGTCGGGAGGCACGATTGCCGGGAGCGACATCAACCGCCCGCCGGCAGCTTGGTCAGCTCGACGATCGCGTGGACGTGCTCCTCACATCCGTTGTCGACGCTTCGCTCGGGAATGGTGACCGCCGTCGTCGCGGTCGCGTAGCCCGGCGCCGAGACCTCGAGCGTGACGTCGCCGGTGCCCGCTGCGGCTGCAGCGCGAGCGCGTTGGTGTAGACCTCGACGCGCAACCCGAGCGTGCCCGCCAACTCGATGGCGGGCTCGAGCGTCGGCTCGAGCAGCGGATCACCGCCGGTGAACTGCACCGTCGACAGACCCAACTCTCTGGCGTCGCGCAGGCAGCCTTCGATCGTCTCGAACGAGAGGCCACGGTCGACCTCTGGGGCGGCGTTCGCGTAGCAATGCACGCAGCGCTCGTTGCAGCACCCCGAGAGCTCGAGCCACAGCATCCCGCCGCCGCTGCCGAGGAGCACGTCGGCGGCGTCGAGCGGGAGGAATCGGGCCGTCAGCGCCCGGCCGAGCAACGAATCGCCGTCGGCATCCAAGGCGGCGGCGATGCCGAGCAGGCTCGCGGTAGCCTCGCCGCCTGCACAGCGCTCGAGCAGCCGCTCCGCGCGCACGCCCTCGAAGGAGCCGACCGCGCCAGAGTGTCGATCCAGCAACTGCGCGTCCGACCCCCGCGGGATGTCCACGTGCGGGGTACAACTGTTGGCCGCCTCGGCACGCGACGCGAGCACCGTCAACGGCGCGACCGCGAGTATGCACTCTTGCTTGCGATCTTTGTGTGTTGGCAGGCGCGCGCACCCGCCTGGGGGCGGGTCAATCAGTCTGGCTCCACCGGAGCCCGCCACTCGAACGTCGGGTAGTGGTAGCCGTGCTGCTCACGCACGTGCCAGCGCCGACCGCAGCGGCGGCAGCGCACGGCGTAGTCGACGCCGTAGCCTTCGAGGTCGGTGTGCTCGCCCTCGATCTCGCAGTCGGCGGGGCCGAGCGGAGCGCCGTGTGCGGCATGCACCCCGCATTCGCAGCGCCTCGCCACGCGCGCTTCGATGGTCGCGATGGCGCGGCCGACCTCGAGCCGCCAATCGCGCAGGCCCGTGCGCGGCCGCAGCCTCGGACGCACCGCCCGCAGCGCCTCGAGGTGGTGCGCGCCGCCGTGGCGGCGGAGCAGATCGGCCGCGACCATGTCGAGGCTGCCGTCGTCGTCGCGCAGCGTCTGCAGCAGCAGCAACGCGACGTCGGCGAGCCGATCGCCGTCGAGCGAGCCGGCCGCGAATTCGGCCTTCCAGCGCTCGACGAGCTGCCAGCGGCCGCGGTCGGGCAAGGGTGCCAGCGCGCGCAATTCGCACAGCATTCGCTCGGCGTGGTCCGTCTCGGCCGCGTCGTGTCCTGGCATGGGGCGACTCCGCGCGGCGACACCCGCGGTCGAGACTCTCGAACGCCAACCCGTGCGCGTCAAACGTCCGGAGCCTTCACCCCGAGTCGCTCGCACAGCGCCGGCAACACGACGCCGGTGGAGGCTTCGATGCGCAGATCGGCGAGCGCGTCGCCGCGGGTCGGCCCGAGGTTGACGATCGCCCGCGGCACGCCGTCCTTCGCCGCCGCGCGCACGAAGCGATAGCCCGACCAGACCGTCAGCGACGAACCCAGCACCACCAGCACGCCCGCGCCGGTGAGGGTGTCCATCGCCGCCTGCACCCGCGCCGGCGGCACCGACTCGCCGAAGAAGACCACGTCGGGCTTGAGTTCGCCGCCGCAGCGCAGGCACGCCGGCACCACGAAGCCCTCGACGTCGAGCTCGGCGTCGCCGTCGGGCCGCTGCTCGCCGTCGCGCATGCCGCTCGCCACCTGCGCCGCGAAGGCCGGATTGCACGCCGCGAGCCGCGCCTGCAACGCCTCGCGCGGGCTGCGCTCCTCGCAGCCGAGGCAGACGACCTCGGCGAGCGCGCCGTGCAGCTCGACGACCGCGCGGCTGCCGGCGGCGTGGTGCAGGCGGTCGACGTTCTGCGTCAGCACGGCACGGACGACGCCGGCGGCTTCGAGCGCGGCGAGCGCGCGGTGGCCGGCGTTCGGGCGGGCGTCGCGCAGGCGCGGCCAGCCGACGAACGAGCGCGCCCAATAGCGCGCGCGGCCTTCGGGCGAACGCACGAAGTCGGCGAAGCGCATCGGCTCGCGGGCGCGGCGCGCCGTCTCGGGGCCGCGGTAGTCGGGGATGCCCGATTCGGTCGAGAGCCCGGCGCCGGTCAGCACGACCAGCGGACCGCGGCGGCACAGGGCTGCGAGGGCGTCGAGCGATTCGTTCATCGCTCGCCGTCGTCGTGAGCGGGGGCCGCTGGGGTCTCGGTGCGGGCGGCCAGGAACAGCGGGATGGCCAGCGAAGCGAGCATCGCGGTGATGCCCATCACAAAGATCTCCGAGGCGTGCACCGGCCAGAACGTCACGCCCAGCGCGGTCGCGGTCATCAGCGTGAAGGCAGCGGCGCGGCCATAGGCGATCGGCACGCGGACCGAGGCGGCGACCGCGGCCACGAGCAGGCTGTCGTCGCGTAGGACCGGCACGACGTCTTCTGCGCCGGCTGCCTGGGCCAAGAGGCGATGCGCGAGCACCAACCCGATGCCCGCGACACACGCGATGATCAGGTCGCGGTTGAGCGTGGTGCCCGTGCGGCGCCACGCGATCGCCCCGGCGAGCGCGACGACGACGAAGTTGAGCCACGCGATGTCGATGGTCTGCTGCATCGTGCGGAAGGGGTGTACGAAGGTGGCATAGACGAAGAGCGCCCCGCCCAACACGAAGACCGGCAGGATGAAGAGCATCCGCGCGCGGCGGCCGATCGTGGGGTCGTGGGCGGCGCCGAGGGCACGAAGCGCCTCGCGCTCGGCCTCTTCGGCACGCAACCGCGCCTCGACCGCGTCGATCTCGGCCTGCAGCGCATCGTGGTCGCTCGCCGAGGCGGCCGTGTCGGTCTCCGCGCGCAGCTCGGCGAGCGCAGCGCGGGCGCGCTCGACGTGCCCGCCACGCAGCTCGAAGCGCACCTGCCGCAACAACGCGGCCCGCGCGCCGGCGTGGGCAGGGCCGCTGTCGGCGTCGGCGGCGAGCACCTGCGCGAAGCCGAAGCGCGCCTCGGTCAGCAACCGCAGCAGCGCGGCGTCGCCCGCGTCCGTGGCGTCGCCGTCGCCCGCGAACGCGGCGTCGAAGCGCTCGAGGCGCTCGAAGGCCGCCTGCAGCGTCGGCGCGAGCGAGCGCAGGCGCAGCAGCTCGCGCAGCTCGGCGCGGAGGGCTGCGGCGCTCGCAGGCCGCGCGTCCGGGTCGGCGGCGGTGCAGCGGTTGAGCAGCGCGCCGACGTCGGGCGGCAAGCGATCGCCGTAGTCGACGGGCTGTGGCGCGGCCGC
>JBEARB010000223.1:0-17715 GCA_041163625.1 Pseudomonadota bacterium
GCGCGATCGGCGCCAGGTCGGCCCCGACACCTCGCCCCGGCAGCGCGGCGAGGACGTTGCCGTGCGCGTCGACCGCCACCTCGGCGCCCTGCTCGGTGAAGAACTCGGCCAGCCACGCGGCGAGGCGCCGTTGCCCCTCGGTGCTCGGGATCGTCTCGCTACGCTCGTCGCTCGCGCTGTCGAAGGCGACGATCTGCTCGAGGTGGGCGAATCCGATGGCGCCGATCACGTCGCGCGTCGGCACGCTGGTCGAGCTGTGGCGGGTCGGTGGCTGCAGGATCATGGGGGACCTCGTCGGACGGGCGGGGGTACCGCGGAGGCCGGGACCGTAGCGCCGCACTCGGCCCCGTGCAATCCTCGTGGCCCCGATGTCGCACCGCTCCACCAGCATCGTGCCCGCCCCGACCGCCTCGGAAGCCGCCGAGCTCGACGACGCGGTCGCTGTCGCCCTGCGCGCCGGATGGGGGACCGAGCACTTCCGACCGGGTCAGCGCGAGGCGGTCGATGCCGCTCTCGCCGGCCGCGACGCGCTGATCTTGCTGCCGACCGGAGCCGGCAAATCGCTGTGCTACCAGCTACCGGCTGCGCTGCTGCACGCGCGCGGCGTCGGGATCACCTTGGTCGTGAGCCCGCTGCGGGCGCTGATGCACGACCAAGTCCAAGGCTGCCTCGATCGCGGCATCGCGGCCACCGCCCTGCTGGGCGGCCGGGAAAGCGGCGACGTCGGCGCCCCGCTCGAGCGCGCCGCGCTCGTCTACGCCAGCCCCGAGAAGCTGGTCGGCGCACGCCTGCAGGCCCGACTTCGCCGGCTCGGCGTCGGCCGCTTGGTGGTCGACGAGGCCCATTGCGTCTCCGAATGGGGGCACGAGTTCCGGCCCGAGTTCCGCACGTTGGGGGCGCTGCGCGAGGCCCTGGGGGATCCGCCGATGATGGCGCTGACGGCGACGGCGACGCCGGAGGTGCAGGACGACATCGCCCGACAGCTCGGGCTGCGTGAGCCTGTCTGCGTGCTCGGTTCGCATCGACGCCCGGCCCTGGCGCTGGCCATCTCGCCGGTCCGCACCGAAGCCGAACGCCGCGAGGCCATCGCCGCGTTGCTGCGCTCGGAGCCGACGCTGCAGGACGGTCGTGGGCGCGCCGTCGTCTACTGCGCGACCCGCAAGCGCGCACAAGAGCTCGCGACCTGGCTGCGGACGTTGGGCATCGGCGCCGGCCATTTCCACGCCGGCCGCACCGTCGGGGCCCGCGACGCTGCGCTCGCCGCATTCGAAGACGGGCGCCGCCCGGTGCTCTGCGCGACCACGGCGTTCGGGATGGGCGTGGATCGCTCCGATATCCGGTTGGTCGTGCACGCGCAGGCGCCCGGTTCGCTGGCGGCGTGGGCCCAGGAAGCCGGACGGGCCGGCCGCGACGGGCAGCCGGCGCGCGGCGTACTCCTGTGGAGCGACGCCGACGTGGTGACGCGCGCCCGGATCCGTCGCGGCGCCCCGGAAGACGCCGGTTTCGCAGCCCTGCGCGCGATCACGGCCGAGGTCCGCTGCCGCCAACAATCGATCGCCGCACACCTGGGCGGCCCGACGCTGCGCGGCGACGACGCCCTGCCCTGCGGCATCTGCGACGTCTGCCTCGACGCCGATCGCGTGCGCGACGCGGCGACCGAGCTCGAAGAGCGGCGACGCGAGCGCGGCAAGGCCCGACGCGAGAAGCTGGCCGCCGAACGCGCCGTGCAACTCGATGCGGACGGCGAAGCGGCGATCCTGCGCTTCGTCGATGCGCTCAAGCGCCCGGTCGGTCGCCGCTTGGTCGCGGCCGGCCTGCGTGGCAGCCGCGCCAAGGCCGTCAAACGCCGGGGCCTGTCGAGCAATCTGGCCTTCGGCGCCCTCTCGGGCGTCCCCGAGGTCGCGATCCTCTCCGCGATCGAAGCGCTGGTGCAACGCAGGCGGCTCGAGCCGCGCGGCCGCAAGCTGCCGACGGTGTGGATCGCCGGCAAGCCGGTGCGCGCAGCCGCGAGCGAGCCCGGCGAGCTCGACGCAGAGGCCGCCGCGACCGGTCGCGGGCGGCGGCGGCGGCGGCGCGCGTTCGAGGACGATCCGCTCGCCCGAGCGCTGCGCAACTGGCGGAGGCGCGAAGCGCGTGCCAGAAAGGTCAAGCCTTACCAGATCTTGCCGGAACGTTCGGTCGAGGAGCTCTGTCGCAATCGCCCCCGCGCGACCGATGAATTGGGCACGATCTTCGGCTTGGGACCGAAGCGAATCGAACGATATGCCGATGATCTCTTGCAGATGGTCGCCGCGCATCCGGCGACCGGGGAGCGAGGATGAGTCGTCGACCGATGGATTGGCAGGCGTTGTTGACGCCCGCGCTCGAGCGAGCCTGGAGCCATCGGCTCCGAGCCGCGTGGCAGCAGCTCAACGAGCAGCATGCGGCGGGTGGGATGCGTCCGCCGGTGTTGCGCATCGACCGCGCCGAACAACGCCTGGGCAGCTGGCACGGGCCGACCCGGACGCTGACGCTCTCGGCCCGACACGTCGCCCTGGACGCATGGGAGCAGGTGCTCGCCACGCTGCGCCACGAGATGGCCCATCAATACGTCGACGAGGTGCTGCGCGTGCAGGGCGAGACGGCCCACGGCGACGCCTTCGCGCACGCCCTCGCCCGCTTCGGCGGCGCCGAGGCCGCAGCTGCGCCCGATCCGGCCTCGGCGCGGGTGCTCGAGCGGGTGCGCAAGCTGTTGGCGCTGGCCGAGAGCGACAACGCCCACGAGGCCGAAGCGGCGATGGCGCAGGCGCACCGCCTGCTGCTGCGCCACAATCTCGAGTTGCACGGCAGCGCCGCCGACTATCGGGCGCGCCTGCTCGGCGAGGCCCGCGCCGCGCTGCCCTTGCACGCCAAGATGGTGGCCGGGCTGCTGACCGAGTTCTTCTTCGTCGAGGCCGTGTGGATCCTGCAATACGATGCGCTCCGCGACCGCGACGTGCGCCGGCTCGAGATCTACGGCCGCCCGCACGATGTCGAGATGGCCGCATACGTCCACGACTACCTGCACGAGGCCTGCGACCGCCTGTTCCGCGCCGCACGACGCCGCGGCGAGCTCGACGGCGGCGCACGCCGGGACTATCTGGCCGGTGTGCTCGCTGGCTTCCGTCAGAAGCTGGCCGCAGAGCGCAGCCACGCCGCCGAGCAAGGCTTGGTCTGGGTCGGGGACGGCGACCTGCGGCGCTTCGTCCGGCAGCGCCATCGCCACCTGCGCACGCTCGGCTCGACGGGCGCCCGCCGCACGCCGGCGCACGATCTGGGCCGCCGCGACGGCGCACGGCTGACGGTGCATCGACCGATGCAGAGCCAAGGTCCCGGCGGCCGCAGCCTGCCGGCCCCCGAGCGCTAGCGCCCGCGATCGAGACGCCGCGGTTCGGGCTCCTTCTTCTCCGGGACGGGCCAATTCGATCGCTGCGCCAACTTCTCCTCGGGCCAGCCGTCGAACTGCGGGACGGTGTTCTGCAGGGCCGCAAAGCGGGCGTCGTCGATCATCTGGTTGCGCCACATCCGCGTCAGGATCTCGAGCAGGCGCTTCTGGTACCAATATGGCATCGATCGGGCGCGAAAATGCGTATGGGCGCAGCGCGGGCACGGCTTGAGGATGCCGAGCCAGGCAGCCTCGACCGGCCCGAGCTTCTCTGGGCGTTTGCCGAAGTAGAGCTCGGCGCCCCGCACCACGCCGTAGTGGTCCGGCGCCATCTCCACGGCGTTGCAGTAGATCTCGAGGATGCGCTGCTTGCCGAGCCGGCGCTCCATCAGCCAGGTCGCCAGCGCCTCTTCGAGCTTGCGCAGCAACGTCTTGTCGCGGCGGAAGAAGAGGTTCTTCGCCAACTGCTGCGTGATCGTGGACCCACCGTAGACGAAGCGACCGGCATGGAGATCCAGGCGGATCGCGCGATTGAGCAGGAAGGTGTTCAGGCCGCGGTGCTGCCAGAACGAGCCGTCCTCGGTCGTGACCATCGCGTAGGAGAGCCAGCGTGGCATCGCGCCGAGCGAGACCCAGCTGCCGCTCTTCGGCCCGATCGGCTGGTCTTCGCGGAGCTTTCCGTCCTCGTTGGCCGGGCGGACGAACGGCTCGGCCAGGGCGGCGATGCCGAGTTTTCCGGTGTCGAGCAGCTCGCAGCGGGCGTCGTCCCAGCCGAGGTCGATTTCGGAATACCAGGGGTGCGCGACGTCCAGGTGCAGATCGGCCCAGCCCGCGAGGCGCCCCTTCGCGCGGACCGTCCCGACCGTCGGCACCAGGCTCGGCGGCAGCGCACGCAGCGCCGCGCCACAATCCTGCTCGGGCAGCCAGACCGAGAGATCGACGACGGGCCGCTTCTCGCCGCGCAGCGTGGCCCACCCCGCGAGGCGCAGCCGATCCGTCCCGGCGCTGCCACCGAACCGCACGTCCGCGATGTCCAGCCGCATCGGCCGACCGGGCGAGCCGATCTGCAGCATCCCCTGCACGTCGAGGGAGAAATCGGTCAACGGCGAGGTCGCCACGCGCCACCAATCGACGCCGACGTCACGCGCGTGCATGCCGACACGCAGCTCCCCCCCGCGCCCCGGCGCCGCGGTCAACCACAGGTCCAAGCCGAGCTCGGGGCGCGCCCCGATGGCGAGCCGCGGCATCAGCACCGACGCCGCCCGAGCGAACTCGGCCCCGTCGAAGTGCAGGGTCGCGACGACCGGAGCCCCGACCCCGTCGAGGATGAGCGAGCCGTCGAGGCTGCCGGCGTGACGATCGTCGATGAACAGCCGCGCCGCCGCGGCGAGCCGGCCCGGTCGGCCCGGTCGGCGTGGCTCGACGCCGACGTCGATGGCGTTGGCACCGAGGCGATGCGCGCCGAAATCGACCGTGACGCTGCCACCCCGCACATCGATCTGCAGCGGCAGGCGAGCGAGCGCGTCCCGTGCGCCTGCGAAGGCCTTCAACCCGTCGTCGGCGCGCTCGTCGAGGCTGCCGAGCGCCGGAGCGAAGCGCGCGGTGGCGGGCGGGATCTTCTCGGGATTGCTGCGCCAGAGGGGGCGGCTCGCGGCGGCGGGCGGCAGCGAGAGCTTCGTGGCCACCGCCGCGCGCGGCGCGGCCAGTCGCCGACGCAGCGAGCCGACCCGTCGGCGGAGCCACCGTGGCAGGCGCGCGCCGAACCGACGCCGTAGCGGACCCGAGCTCGGCTCGGCGGCCGCGACGCGCAGCGCCGGCCGGAGCAGCTGCAAGCGAACGGGGGACTTGGGCCCAATCCACCCTGCACCGTCGCGCTGCAGATGCCAGCTCGCCACATCCACGCCGAGCGGCCCCAGCGAGCCAGTGAGGCCGCGGCCGCGCAACTCGACCTTGCCCGCGAGGAGCCGGGAAAGATCGGGCACCTCGAGCCCTTCGACGCGCACGCGGGCCGCCGTGGCGTCGGCCAACTCCAACGCCGCGATGCCGTTGCGCCACGCGGACGGGAGCCCACCGAGGGTCGGCACCTCGATGCTCGCCCCGGCGATCTGCACCCGCGGGCCCGGACCATCCACGACCACGCGACGCGCCCGCGCCACCAGTCCCTTGGCCTCGGCCGCGACCTGCTCCAGCTCGAGGCGGCGCTCATCGGGACCGAGGCGGAGCGTGGCCCCGGAGAGTCGCAGCCACCGCAGCCGGGCATCGGGCGGCGGCAGCGTCAACGCGCGCTGGGTCCGCAACTGCACCTCGACGCTCTCGCCGTCGCGACGCACGACGAGGCTGCCCTCCCCTTGGACCGGCCCTTGCACCGACCACGTCCCCTGCGCCCCGCTGGCGTCACCGACGAACTCGCCGAAGGTCCACGCGGTTCCCGACAGCGGGACAGATCGCCCGCCTTCGGCGCTGAACTCGACCGTCAGCGCATCGGCGCGGAACTGAGGCACGGCCCGCCCACCTCCGGCCCCCCCGCCTCCCTCGGTCCGCGGCCGGGCGCGCCACGCATCGCGCAGCGCAACGGCGTCGATCGGGCGGTCGTCACGCAGGCGAACACGCGCCCGACAGCCGACGGACCACACCCGGTCGGGCCGGAGCGTGCGCAGGCGAACGCCGACCTCGACTCGCTCGCAGCGGAGCAACTCGAAGCCTTCCCGCTGCACGGTCAGCCCCTCGAAGGCGGCGCTACCGAGCAAACCGACGGAGAGGTCGGCGTATCGGACATCGAGGCCCAGGGCTCCGGCGAGCTTGCCGATGCGCGCTTCGACGGCACGAGCCGCCAGCATCCGAGCGATCGGGATCGCCACGGCCAACGCGACCACGAGCGCGCCGAGCACGACGGCGCGGCGTCGACGTGGGCGGACGGTCGTCACGGAGGCGGCGGAATCCTCGCTCATCGGCGCGGTTGTAGGCCGCGCCGAGAGCGGAGACAAGCCGCCCGCAGGTGCTAGAGGTCGGGGCGCGGATCGCGCGCGCCGTAACGGAGTTGCTGACGCGCCGCACGAGGCTGTGCTGGTGGCGGGTCGGCACCACGATGCAGTCCACGCCGTAGCGCTCGGCGAACCAGAAGAGGACGTTGAACGGCGAGCCGATCTCCAGAGCCGTCTCGACATCGACGCCGGCGGCGCGCTTGCGGCTCGCGACTTCCTCGAGCTGCGGCCGCGCCTTGTCCATCGCCTTCTTGTCGATGCGCGTGCGAATCGCGTCGTCGAGGAAGAATTGCTCGGTGCTGCCGATGACGGCGTGGGCGAGCACGACACGAGCCCCCTTGTGCTGACGCGCGAGCGCCGCGACCGGCGCGAAGGCGAAGTCCGTGGTGTCGGTCAGGTCCGAAAGGACCAGGATATTGCGGAACCTGGGTCGAGCCTCCAGGCCGAGAGTTGGTCCTGTGGTGCGGGCAGCTGCGGGAGTTGCCAGATGCGCTTGCTGCGCGGCCCGGTGCAGCAGCCTCCGGCCGACGCCCTGCTCGAGCGCGAGCGCCAAGACGGCGGCTTCCTCGCCTGTTCGGCGTGGCCGACGGCGCCCTGCGAGGTCACGCAGCGTCGAGCGACGGGGGCTAGGGCGCGGGCGGGCGGAGCGCGACGCGGCTCTTGGCGCCGGCGACCACGTCCGCGACGTGCCAATGCAGCGGCAGCGCCTGGTTGCCGAGCCAGAGCGCAGCTTGGTCCGCGAAGTGCGGGCTGTCGTTCAGGCCGGATTGGCCGCCGGGCAGGACGTTGGCGCCACCGACGCCGCCCTTGTCGGCGCGATCACCCGAGCCGAGCGCGATCACCATCCGGAAGACCGGGCCGGAGCCGTACCATGCGTCGTCGCCGCCCCAGCCGCCACCGGCCGCGTCCACCACGAAGGCGTCGCCGCCGCGCGGGAACCAGGTCAGGCCGATGCGCGGGTCGCCCTTCTCGAACTTGCCCGGCGCTTTCGGATCGCCGCTGAGCAGCGGCAGCTTGTCGGTCTGGATCGCGAACTGATCGGTGATCGCCGAGAAGCCGTCGCCGGTGAAGAAGTCGGCAATGGTCGACTCGAAGCGCGCGAGATGGCGCAAGCCCCACAGCCAGGTGTCGAGGTCGTCGCTGCCGAAGCCGCCGCGGCCCGTCCCCTTCGGCGCGCTGCGCAGGAAGTCGAGCGCCTGCCCGAGCGCCTGCAACGCCAGCTCCTCGCTGCGCTCGACGGCCTCGGTGCCGAGGCGATCGAAGAAGATCGACTCGCCGGTCGCGGAATTCCAGCTGACCAAGCCGAGCGGATTGCTCGCGCCTCGGCCGGCCAACAGGCGGTCGAGGGTGCGTGCGCGGAAGGTCGAGCCCGAGAAGCGCGAGACGCCCGGCATCGGCTCGTCGTCGAGCACCAGCGACCCGAAGCGGGCGAACCAGCGGTTGAAGATGGCCGTGGCGACGGCGTCTCCGCGCTCGGCGGCGTCGACGCCCGGGTGGTAGAACGTCTCGACGCCCGAGGCGGCGGGGAAACCGCGCTCGGCCCAGGTGGCGAGGCGCGCGTCGACGTCGTCGACCGTCGGCGTCAGCGATTGGTACAGCGCGACCAAGCGGGCCTCGTCGTCGTCCTTCGGGCCTGCGGCTGCGACGGCCTTGGCCTTGGCGATGGCGGCGCGCAGGTCGGGCGCGAAGCGGGCCCCGAGCGGCGAGCGAATATCGGCCTGCAGCGCCTGCATCGTCTCGACCGACGCCTTCTTCCCGGCCACCAGCGAGGCGAGCGTCTGCTCGATCCGGCGGGCGCGGAAGCCGGCCGTCCACGGCCCGCCGATGTACCACGGGTCGTTGTCGATGCGGCCGTCGAGGCTGGCCCCCCCGAGGTCGTTGTTCGCCGTCAGCACGAAGCCCTGCTTGGGGCTCTTGGCGGCCGGGTACTTCTCGAAGGGCACGACGCAGCGGTAGGGGTCGTCCTTGCCGGGGCCCTCGTCGACCACGCCGTCCTGGATCGGGATGGTGAAGCCGCCGTAGGTGGTGCCGTCGAGCAGACCGTTCGGGTCGGCCCCGTCCTTCCAGCGTCCGTCGCTCTCGCGCGCCAGATAGCCGCGGCACGGCACGGCTTGGTAGCCCGAATAGTAGACGTCGCCGTGCACATCCGCCGCGACCAGGTTCTGCGAGTAGGCGACGAGGCTGCGGGTGGCCTCGCGGAAGTCGTCGACGTCGGCGGAGTGGCCGAAGCCGTCGACCGCGAGCAGCAGGTTGCCGTCGTCCAGGCCGGTGTAGTCGAAGCTGATCGCCGTGACGACGCCGTCGTTGTCGAGGTCGCCGGGCACGACCCATTTGCCACCGAGGTTGACCACGGCCTTGCCGGCGCCGGGATCATGGCCCTCCTTGACGACCTCGCCCTCGATCGAGGCGATCCAGCGGCCGTCGAAGGTGGTCCAGCGCGTGAACGTGCGCGGCCCGCCCTTGCTCGGGAAGAGCGGGCTCTTGATGTCGGCGACCTGGATCGTCTCCTCGAATGCCTTGACCGGCTCCTGCTTGCCTTGGAAGAGCGTGGACTCGGGCCGTCCGTCCGGGCCGAGCGTCAGCTGCTCGACGTACCAATCGGTGATGTCGCCCATCAGCTGGGTCTGGCACCACGCGACCTGGCCGTTGGTGCCGACGGCGAGCTGCGGCAGACCCGGGATGACCAAGCCGACCTGATGCCGCTCGCCACCGCCGAAGACCGCGTCGTCCAACCCGATTTGATAGAAGAGCGAGGGGATGGTCAGCGGCAGGTGGCCGTCGCCCGCGAGCAGCGCGCGGCCGTCGACGGTGCCCGCTGCGGCGACCGCCCAGGCGTTGCTGCCGAAGCCGGCCTCCTCGTCACGGCCGAGCCGCTTCTCGAACGCGTCGAGCTGCGCAGCCAGGCGGGCGACCATCGTCGGCTCGACCTTGGGCGAGCGTACGAAGCGCGTGGCCGCACCGGCGGCTCCGGTCGGCAACCCTGCCCCGCCACGGGGCTCCGGCGGCGGCGGCGGCGGTCCGGCGGCCGTCTCGAGCCCCCAACCGGTCGAGCTACTGACCGCCTCCACCGGCGCGAGCCAATCCCAGAGGTCGGCGATCGCGCCCTTGCGGCGCAGCTCCTCGTTCGCCACGCCCTTGAACCAGCCGTCGATCTGGGCTGCCGTCTTGCCGCGGCCGACATCCCCGGTCTCGTAGCCGAGCTGGTAGACCAGCACCGCCGCGAACCCGGCGACATCCTCGCGGGTGAAGGGCTCCATCAGCTCGGGAGCGGACTTCTTGCCCAGCAGCGGTGCGGCGAGGACCATCTCCGACGGCGGCGGCAGCGTTCCGGCCAGGACGGCCTCGCGGTAGGCGTTCAGGCCGGCCGCGAAGGCATCGAAGCGGGCCTGTTGCGCCGGCGTCAGCACCGCCGCGATGCGGGCGGCGACGAACGCCATCGCCGATTGGCGCGACTCGATATCGCTGTCGAGCGCGGCCTCGCCGAGCAGCTCGGCGACCCGGCCCTGCCCCAGGCGACGCCCCATGTCGACGACGAACCAACGATCGCGGCCGATGACGAAGCCGTGGGCGAAGTCGAGGTCGTGCGCGTCGCTGGCGTAGATGTGCGGGACGCCCGCGCCGTCTTGCACGATCTGCACGGGGCCGTGCAGGCCCTTCAGCTCGAAGGCGGCGGTCTCCGGTAGCGCAAGGATGGCGGCTTGGGCGACGGGATCGCCGGCGAGCACGTCGGGGCCGGCGTCGCCCGTCGCGTCGCCCGCAGCGTCGACGACGACATCGTCGGGCGTCGTCGCGTCCTTGCTGCCCGACGGCTCGTCGCCGCCACATGCACCGAGGGCGAGCGCGAGCACCGCTGCCCCGGCCGACGCGAACCGACCCGCGCCGCGACGCATCGCGCGGCGGCTCATAGACCGGGCCGAGTCTGGCGCATCACCTGGAACTCGATACGGCGGTTCTGGCTGCGGCCCTTCTTGTTGCCGTTGTCGGCGACCGGCTTGGTATCACCGTAGCCCTTGGCGTTGATGCGGTCGGCCGCGATGCCCTTGCCCACGAGGTAGGCCTTCACGGAGTCGGCGCGATCCTGCGAGAGCTTCATGTTGTCCTCGGACTTGCCGACGTTGTCGGTGTGGCCCGAGATCTCGATGCGCACCGACGGGAACTCCTCGAGGATGGCGAAGGCCTTGTCGAGGACCTTGTTCGAGGCCTTCTTGATCTTGGCGCTGCCGGTCTCGAAGAGGATGCCCTCCATGGTGCCCGAGAAGCTCTTCTGCACCTTCTCCGGCACGGTGTCCGGGCAGCCGTCCTCGTCCTCGAAGCCGTTGTTGGTCTCGGCCTCGTTCGGGCACTTGTCCTTGGCGTCGGCGATACCGTCCTTGTCGTTGTCGAGGTCCGGGCAGCCGTCGGCGTCCTCGAACCCGTCACGATCCTCGGCCTGGTTCGGGCACTTGTCGGCGCCGTCCTTGATGCCGTCACGATCGTTGTCGGGCTCGGGGCAGCCGTCGCCGTCCTGGTAGCCGTCCTTGTCCTCGGCCTCGCTCGGGCACTTGTCGTCGGCGTCCGGGATGCCGTCGCCGTCCTTGTCGGCGTCGGGGCAGCCGTCGTCGTCGCGGTAGCCGTTCTTGGTCTCGGCCTGCATCGGGCAGCGGTCGCTCGCGTCGGGGATGCCGTCCTCGTCGTTGTCGAGCTCCGGGCAGCCGTCGGTGTCGGCGAAACCGTCCTTGTCTTCGGGCTCCTTGGGGCACTTGTCCTTGGAATCGTCGATGCCGTCGCCATCCGAATCGGGGATCTTCGCGCCGAGCGCCCAATCGACGCCGATCAGCACCATGAAGTCGTGGGTCAGCTTGGAGGCGTTGCCGGGCACGGCGACGTAGCGCAGGTCGCCGCGGATGCCGAGGTTGGCGTTGACGTCGTAGAAGGCGCCGACGCCGAGCGAGTAGTGGGCGTCGGTGTCGGTCACGGTGCGGCCGGCCTCCTCGCCGAGCAGCGAGAGCGAGCCGGCGGCGACGTGCACGAAGGGGCGGAATCCGTCGGTCAGGATGTGGTAGCGCAGGCCGGCGCGGAAGCCGAAGATGCCGACGCTGTCGCCGGTATCGGCGAAGGAGCTGCCCTCGAAGTCGAATTCGACCTCACCGACGAGCTTCTCGCTCAGGTACAGGCCGCCGCGCAGACCGCCGAGCGCCGCGGAGGTCGGCGCGAACTCGCCGCTGCGCGCGTTGCCGAGCTCGTTGTCATTGCTGATGCTGTGGTAGCCGAGGAACAAGCCGATGTGGAAGCTCTCGGCGCGCACGGCTTGGGCCGAAGCGACGGCCGGGGCGAGCGCCGCGACGAGGAGCGCGGCGAGCGCCGGCAGAATTCGGTAACCCTTCGACATCATGAACTCCTATCGACTCGTGCCTGCGACCGTACGAACACAGGCTGGACTGATGGCCGGGATGGTGCCACAGCTTCCGCGCTTCCGCGAGATCCCGCCCGAGCCGCCGGCGAGCTCGGCTTGACGCGCGGGATCGCGGCGAGAATCCTCGCGTGCCGGCCGCCCGCGCGCGCCGGAATCCGGAGGCTTCGATGGTGCTGTCCGCTCACTCCTGGTCGCGTCGCGGTCTCGCCGCGCTGCTCGTCTCCTGCTCGCTGACCGGCTGCGGTGGCGCCGCCCCGGCGCCGCAGCCGGCCGCCACGCCAGCGGCGAGCACCACCGCCAAGGTCGCCAAGGTCGCCAAGGCTTGGCCCGAGACGCGCCGCGGCGACGTCGTCGACACCCTGCACGGCGTCGCCGTGCCCGACCCCTACCGCTGGCTCGAAGACCCCGACAGCCCCGAGACGCGCACCTGGATCGGTGCCCAGAACGCGGCCGCCGCCCGCCACCTCGCGACGATTCCGGCGGTCGGCCAGCTGCGCAAGCGCCTCGAAGCGGCCTGGAGCTTCGATCGTCGCGCCGCGCCGGAGATCGTCGCGGGCACCGCCTTCCAGCTGCGCCAGAGCGGCCTGCAGAACCAGCCGCAGCTCTTCGTCGGCAAGGACGATCGCGACGCCGGCCGCGTGCTCCTCGACCCCAACACCCTGGCCGCCGACGGCACCGTCGCGCTCAAGCACGCCGAGGTCTCGCCCGATGGCCGCCACGTCGCCTGGATGACCAGCGCTGCGGGCTCGGATTGGTCGGAGATCCGCGTGCGCGAGGTCGCCACCGGCAAGGATCGTCCCGACCACCTGCATTGGGTGAAGTTCTCCGGCATCTCCTGGAGCAAGGACGGCAAGGGCTTCTACTACACCGCCTACGACGCGCCGAAAGAGGGCGAGGCGCTGCGCGCCAAGAACGAGTACCACAAGCTCTACTACCATCGGCTCGGCAGCGCCCAAGCGGACGACGTGCTGGTCCGCGAGAGCCGTGAGCACGCCGATTGGGGATTCGGTGGCGACGTCAGCCACGACGGCCGGCTGCTCTACGTACCGATCTGGCGCGGCGCGACCAAGAAGAACGCGTTGGTCGTCGGCCGCATCGGCAAGGCGGGCGGCAGGCCGACGGCATGGATCGAAATCGACAGCAGCTTCGAGCTCGCCATCGACATCGTCGGCAACGTCGGTGATCGCCTGCTCGTCCGTACCGACAAGGGCGCTCCGCGCGGCCAGGTGATGGCGATCGATCTGAAGCGCCCCGCCCCGGCAGATTGGCAGGTCGTGGTGGCCGAGCACGCCACCGACACGCTGCGCGACGCACGCATCGTCGGCGGCCGCCTCGTGCTGCTCTACCTCGACAACGCCCACTCGCGCCTGGCCGCGCACACGCTCGACGGCAAGCCCGCCGGCACCATCGCCTTGCCCGGCGTCGGCACGGTCGCCGAGCTCTCGGGCGATGCCGACGACGCCCACCTCTATTTCCGCTACACCTCGTTCAACTGGCCGGTCTCGCTGTGGAAGGTCACGATGAAGACGCTCGCGGTCGAGAAGCTCTGGGCGCCGGAGCTGCCGTTCTCGCCGGAGGATTTCGTCACCGAGCAGCATTTCGCCAAGAGCAAGGACGGCACCCGCGTCCCGTATTTCGTGGTCCGCCGCAAGGACGTGGCGCTCGACGCGCCGCGGCCGGTCTGGCTGCACGCATACGGCGGCTTCGACATCCCGATGGTGCCGGCGTTCTCGGTCGATCGCCTGGTCTGGGCGCAGACCGGCGCGCTCTTCGTGCTCGCCAACCTGCGCGGCGGCGGCGAGTTCGGCGAGGCTTGGCACAAGGGCGGCATGCTCGGCAACAAGCAGAACGTCTTCGACGACTTCTTCGCCGTCGCCGAGGACCTGCACCGCAAGGGCTGGGCCAGCCCCGAGACCACCGCCATCGCCGGCGGCAGCAACGGCGGCCTGCTGGTCGGCGCGGCGATCACGCAGCGGCCCGAGCTCTACCGCGCCGCGCTGCCCGCGGTCGGCGTGATGGACATGCTGCGCTACCACCGCTGGACCATCGGCTGGGCGTGGGTGCCCGAGTACGGCTCGGCCGACGATCCGGCTGCCTTCCGCTGGCTCAAGGCCTACTCGCCGCTGCACAACTGCCGGCCGCAGCGCTACCCGGCGACGCTGGTGACCACGGCGGACCACGACGACCGCGTCGTCCCGGCGCATTCGTTCAAGTTCGCCGCCGCGCTGCAGCACGCGCAGCAGGGCGACGCGCCGGTGCTGATCCGCATCGAGGAGAAGGCCGGCCACGGCGCCGGCAAGCCGACCAGCAAGCGCATCGACGAGGCCGCCGACAAGCTCGGCTTTCTGGTCGGCGCGATCGGCGCCGAGCGCTTCCCGCATCTCGGAACGGACTAGCCCGGCACGGACGCGGCGTCGCGATCCGGTCCAAAAACGGAAGAGCCGGCGACTCGGGTCGCCGGCTTTCCGAAACGGGCCTCGGACCCTGCAGCGTTGAACCCTGGACCTCGCGAATCCAGGGGGGTGCCAGTGCTCCGCTTCGGCCCCTCCCGTCGAGCGGGCTCGGGCGTCCACGGTGGAAGACCAGCTCCCGAAACTTCAATCACGGCCAGGGGACATGCTGCAGGGGCCGCGACCTGATCCCAAGGTAGCAACCCGCGGCCGCGGCGCAAGGGAAATCGTCATCGGCGAGCGATCACACGGTCCAGCCGCAGCGTCGGTTCGGACGTCATCACCCGCGCGGCGACGGCGAGGCCGACCAGCAGGCTCCCGAGCGTGGTGGCGCCAGCAATCATGAACAAGATCACGAGCTGCCAGCGCGCGGCCTGCCAGGGATCGGCGCCGGCGAGGATCTGACCGGTCATCATACCGGGCAGCGATACCACGCCGACCACGCTCATCGCGTTGACGATCGGCGTCATGCCCCGTCGCAGCGCCGTACGCAGCGGCTCCCGCAGCGCTTCGCTGCGTTCCGCGCCGAGCGCGAGGTGCAGTTCGATCGCGTCGCGCCGGGCGTGCAGCGTCTCGAGCAAGCTGTCGAGCGTGAGCGCGATGCCGTTCAGCGCGTTGCCGAGCAGCATCCCGCACAGCGGCACCACGACCCGCGGCTGCCACCAGGGATCGGTGCCGAGCACGCCGCTGGTCACGGCGAAGGTGGTGGCCAGCGCCGTCAGCGCCAAGCCCGCGAACGCCAGTGGCCCCGCCCCCGGCACCTGCCACGCCGGTCGCGCCAGCGCGGCGCGGGTCGCCGCCACGACCATCACGGTGAGCCAGCCCAGCACCCAAAGCGGCGACTCGACCGCGAAGAGCGATTGCAGCAACAACCCGAGCAGTCCGAGCTGCACGGCCGAACGCCCCGCCGCGATCCACAGCGAGCGGGTGATGCCCAGCCGCAGCGCGAGACCGAGGCCGCCCGAGAGCAGGACCAGCGCGGCGACCGCCGCGAGATCGAGTAGATCGACGGCAGGGATCATGCGCCCTCCGCGAATTCGGCGAGATCGACGCGAGTGGTCGCGGCGGCGAAGGCGTCGCGCAGGCCTTGGTCGTGGGTAACCAGCACGGCCGCGCCGCCGGCGGCCAGAAACCCGTCGAGCGCGCGCACCACGACCTCGCGCGCCTGCGCATCGAGCGCCGCCGAGGGCTCGTCGAGCAGCAGCACCGCCGGCTCGACCAAGAGCGCCCGTGCGAGCGCCACGCGCTGCAGTTGCCCCTCGCTCAGGCCGTCGTGCGGTCGGTCGAGTGGGACGTCGGCCAAGCCGAGCGCGTCGAGCCGGCGACGCGCGGCGTCGATATCGAGCGGGCGCGGGTCGATGCGCATGCCGAAGGCCAAGGCGAGCGCGTCGGCGAGGGTGCCGGGCAGCCGCGCCGCGCGTTGCGGCAGCAGCTGGATGCGCCGGCGCAGCCGCGGCCACGGAACATCGGTGGGCAGCCCCTGCAGCTGCAGGAGGCCGCCGGCGCGCGGGTGTAGACCGACGAGCGCGCGCAGCAACGTCGACTTGCCCAGCCCCGACGGACCGTCGAGGTGCAGGACCCCGCCGCGCGCGAGCTCGAATCCCACGCCGCGCAGCAACGCGCGGCCGGCGACGTCGACGTCGAAGTGTTGGACCGAGAGCAGCGCGTCGCTTTGCATGGACGCACGTTGTGCGCGGCCGCCCCGGAGCGGTCAACCGGCATGTCGCGCATTGCCGGCGGACGCGGCTTCTCCTACCGTTGCGCCGCCCGCGACGCGCCCCCGCCGCGTCGCCCGGAGGAGGAACGATGCCTCGCTCAGCGCGCCGCCCTGCCCTCGCCACGTTCTTGCTGCTCGCGGCCACGCTCGGCGCCAGCCTGGTCGCGCCCACTGCGGACGCAGCCAGCGTCTCGCTGGTCGGCAGCACCGTCGTCCGCTGGAAGAACAACCCCGTCCCCTACGTGCTCCATCCGGCGTGCTCGGGGGATCTCGCGACCGCCGCTTGCCTGGACGAGGTACGCAAATCGTTCGCGACCTGGGTCGGCCCGGCCTGCTCCTACCTGCAGTTCAACGACGCCGGCTTCTCCAGCAACCTGAAGCTGACCAGCGTCGGCTACAACGAGAACGGCAAGAACGAGTTCGCCTGGATCGAGAACAGCGCCTGGACCTACGGCAAGTACGTGCTCGGCGTGACCTCGCCGCTCTACTACACCACCGGCAAGGACACCGGCGTCATCATCGAGGCCGACATCGCGATGAACGGCTACCTGCAGACGTGGTCGATGTCCGGCAAGAACTACACGACCGACGTGATGAACGTGGCCGTGCACGAGATCGGCCATTTCTTCGGCCTGCAGCACAACCTGTACCCGAACAAGAACCAGCCCGAGACGATGGCGCCGACCGCCGATCCCTTCATGGGCTCTCGCACGCCGGAACAGGACGACCTCGACGGTCTGTGCTTCCTCTACCCCAAGAGCGGCGCCTACGCCTGCCAGACCAACGCCAACTGCCCCAAGGTCGTCGACGACGGACCGAGCGGCGAGATCTACGTCGGCCAGATCCCCTGCCAGAACAGCGTCTGCGCGGGCGCGCCGACCAGCGTCCCGACCGGCGGCGGCAAGCTCGGCGACGGCTGCACCAGCGACTCCAATTGCGACGCCCCGACCTTCTGCCAGCCGATCTCGAGCAGCAGCGCGGTCTGCAGCCAGAACTGCAACCCGCAGCAGTCGGGGTCGTGCCCGGGCGGCTTCGGCTGCGTCGCCTACCAGGGCAGCACGACGCAGGGCGCCTGCATCGCGGGTGCCGGTGGCGGCGGCGGCGGTGGCGGCGGCACCAAGAACGTCGGCGAGACGTGCAACAGCAGCGCCGAGTGCAAGACCCAGCTCTGCGTGCAGTCGGGCGGCAAGACCACCTGCGAGGTGCCCTGCACCGCCAGCGCGCAATGCCCGAGCGGACAGACCTGTCAGCTCTTTTCGGGCAAGACCTACGGCGCGTGCGCCGTCCCGCCGAGCGGCGGCGGCACCGACAAGCTGCCCGACGGCGCCGGCTGCACCGCCTCGTCGCAGTGCAGCTCCGGCCTCTGCGTGGGCTCGGGCAACTCGGGCACCTGCATCGCCGATTGCACCAGCCAGGCGTGCCCGAGCGGCTACGCGTGCATGACGCTCACCAACGGCAAGGGCGGCTGCTTCAAGACCGGCGACGGCAAGCTCGGCGAGTCGTGCAGCAAGGATCTCGACTGCCAGAGCGGCGTCTGCGAGGCGGCCGACAACAAGTACATCTGCTCGCAGACCTGCACCAGCAGCGCGAACTGCCCCACCGGCTACGCCTGCTACGACGTCGGCGGTGGCGGCGCCTGCCTGCCGGCGGCCCAGAAAAAGGGCGTCGGCGACGCCTGCCAATCCTCCGGCGATTGCGTCACCGGCCTCTGCGTCGGTGGCGACAGCGGCGCGACCTGCACGCAGCCCTGCACGACCGACGCGCAGTGCGGC
>JBEARB010000224.1:0-19002 GCA_041163625.1 Pseudomonadota bacterium
GCGCCGGGGCCGCGGCGACGGTCGGCAGCGGCGGGGGCTCCGATGCCGTCGCTGCTGCGGCTGCGGCGGGCACGGCGGGGGGCGCGACGGCGCTCTCGTCGCTCAGACCGAGCCGGCGCGCGATCTCGTCGGCGTCGAGCATCGAGGTGGCTTCGCTGTCGTCGTCGAAGCCGTCGGCCGCGGGCACGGCGGCGGTCGCGGTGGCCGCGGGCACCGCCGGCGAGCTGCGCACCGAACGCGGCAAGGCGACCTTGGCCACCTTCCGCGACGGGCGCTGCGGGTTGGTCGCGACCGGCGCGGCCGCGGGCTCGGGC
This sequence comes from Pseudomonadota bacterium, assembly GCA_041163625.1. Classification (GTDB taxonomy): domain Bacteria; phylum Myxococcota_A; class UBA9042; order UBA9042; family UBA9042; genus JACKFC01. Next base: position 315 of record JBEARB010000224.1, read on the forward strand.
GGCTCGGTCGGCACCGGCGCGATGACCGACGCCCAATGCGCGTTCTGGTCCCGCGCACCCGTCGGCAGCGGCGCCGGCGGGCGGTCGTCCGCGACGCCGAAGAGCCGGCGCGTCCACGCCCCGAGCTGCTCGCGGTCGCCGCGGGCATGCATCTCGTCGGCGACGCGCTGCAGCGCCTCGCGCAGCTCGCGGCCCGATTGGAAGCGGTCCTCGCGCCGCCGCGAGAGCGCCTTGTCGCACAGGCGCCGCAGCGCCGGCGGGATGCGGCCGAGCTTGTCGTCGGGCCAGCGCACCTCGGCGCGGCCGACCAGGTCGAGCAGCCGGCCGTGGTCGCCCTCCTCGTAGAGCGGCTTGGTGCACAGCAACTCGAAGAGCAGGATGCCGGTCGAGAACAGGTCCGCGCGATGGTCGAGCGCCTCGCCGCGCGCCTGCTCCGGGCTCATGTAGTAGATCTTGCCCTTGACCTGCCCCGCCGCGGTCTGGGTGGCGCGCGCGGCGGCCTTGGCGATGCCGAAATCGGTGAGCTTGACGTCGCCCTGGAAGCCGACGAGCACGTTCTGCGGGCTCACGTCGCGGTGCACGATCTGCATCGGCTGGCCCGCTTGGTCGCGACGGGCGTGCGCGAAATCCAGCGCCGACGCGAGCTCACTGACGACGTGGATGGCGAGCGCCACGGGCAGGTCGCGACCGAGCTCGAACTGGCGCTGCAGCAGCCGGAACAGATCGACGCCGTCGATGAGCTCGTAGCAGAGGAACCAGTCCTGGCCCTCCTGCCCGAAGTCGAGGATCGAGACGATGTTCGGATGGTGCAGCTGGCTGGCGATGCGCGCCTCGTCGGCGAGCATGGCGACGAAGCCCGGATCGTCCGAGAGGTGCCGGAACATCCGCTTGATCGCGACCTCGCGCTCGAAGCCGCCAAAACCCGGCAAGCCGGCACGAAAGACCTCGGCCATACCCCCCGCCGCGATCCGCTCGCGGAGGATATAGCGTCCGAAGGCGTGCGGCAGGTGGGGACGAGCGCTCATCGCGGCACGGACTCTACCCCAGCAGCGAGCGATCCGGGTAGGGGGGCACAAAACCGGGCGCCGGGAAGGCCGCCATCAGGTCGTGCACCTCCGACCGGAGCGCGCGCAGTCCGACAGCGTCCTCGCGCAGCTCGAGCGAGCGGACGATGAAGCGAGCGACCTGCCGGCATTCGTCTTCGCCCAGGCCGCGCGAGGTCAGCGACGGCGTGCCGAGGCGGACGCCGGAAGGATCCATCGGCGGGCGCGGGTCGAAGGGGATGGTGTTGGCGTTGGCCTCCAGGCCCGCTTCGTCCATCGCGACCGCGGCGTCCTTGCCGCCCGGCCCCTTGCCGGCCCCGCCGTGCGAGGTGGCGTCGAAGAGCACGAGGTGGTTGTCGGTGCCGCCGGTGATGACGTGCACGCCGAGGCGGAGCAGCTCGTCGGCGAGCGCGCGCGCGTTGCGCACGATCTGGTGCGCGTAGGCCGCGAATTCGGGCTGCGCGGCCTCGTGCAGCGCGACGGCGAGCGCGGCGATGGCGTGCTCGTGCGGACCGCCCTGCAGCCCCGGGAAGACGGCGCGATCGACCGAGCGGGCGTGCGCCTCCTTGCAGAGGATCAGGCCGCCGCGCGGACCACGCAGCGTCTTGTGCGTGGTGGTCGTGACCACGGCTGCGTGCGGCACCGGGCTCGGATGCGCGCCTCCGACGACCAGGCCGGAGATGTGCGCGATATCGCACATCAGCTTGGCGCCCACCTCCTCGGCGATCGCCGCCATCTTCGCGAAGTCGATGACGCGCGGGTAGCAGGTCGCGCCGGCGACCAGCACCGCCGGCCGCACCTCGCGGGCGCGCTCGGCGATGGCGTCGTAGTCGAGCAGGTGGGTGTCGCGGTCGACCGAGTAGTGGTTCGCTTCGAAGAAGCGGCTCGTCACGCTGACGCTGTGGCCGTGCGTGAGGTGGCCGCCCTCGGACAGCGACAGCGCCAAGATCCGCTTGTTCTCGGCCTTCTTGCCGATCAGCGCGACGTAGGCAGCGAGGTTCGCCGGCGAGCCCGAATAGGGCTGCACGTTGGCGTGCTCGGCGCCGAACAGCGCCTTGGCCCGGTCGATGGCGAGCTGCTCGACCACGTCGATGACCTGCTGGCCCTCGTAGTAGCGCTTGCGCGGGTAGCCCTCGGAGTATTTGTTCGTCAGCACCGAGCCCGTCGCTTCGAGCACCGCGCTGCTGGCGTAGTTCTCCGAGGGGATCAGCTTGGCGGTGTAGAATTGGCGCGCCTCCTCGCGGGCGAGCAGGTCGGCGACGGTCGCGTCCGTGGCAGCGACGTTCGGATGACGATCGGACATCGGGGGCTCCAGGTCGGCGCAGCGCGCCCATGGCTAGCGATGCGTGAAGGGGGCGGGGCTGCGCGGGCCCTTGGTCACGAAATTCTCGATGCCGATGCGCATGTCCTCGAGCGCACAGATGCGTTCGAAGCAATCGAGCTCGTGCTCGAGCCCCTCGGTCAGCGTGCGGGCGGCGCCGCCGGCGATGCTGTCGCTGACGATCGCGTCGACCGCGCGGCTGAGGTGGCCGAGCTCGAGCTCCGGCAGCGCTGGCGGCGTCGCGAAGAGCGGCTCCTCCGGCATCGCGGGGGCGCGCATCCGGCCCGCGGCGAGGTGCGCCACCATCGCCACCGCGGTCGAGATCATGCGGTCGGCCGGGGCGACGTGGCTGACGACGCCGGCGGCGAGCGCCTCCATCGCCGTCATCGGGCGGCCGGTGCGGATCGCCGCTGCTGCGCGCTCGATCCCGCAGAGCCGGACCAGGCGCTGCGTCCCGCCGCCGGCGGGCAGGATGCCGAGGTTGACCTCCGGCAGGCCACAGAGCGGGCCACGACCCATCACACCGATGCGGGCGGTGCAGCCCAGCGCGAGTTCCAAGCCACCACCGAAGGCGACGCCGTTGAGCGCGGCGACGACCGGCTTGCCGAGCGTCTCGATGCGGTGGGCGACGTCCTGCGCGAGCTTGGCGATCGCGCGGCCCGCGGCGGCCGAGTCGATGCGCCGCAGCGCGTGGATATCGGCGCCGGAGATGAAGGCCTTGGTGCCGAAGCCCGAGATCACGGCGCCGACGACGTGCGGCGCGGCGGCGATCTCCTCGACGGCGGCGAGCAGCTGCCGGTAGGTGCGGTCGTCCAGCGCGTTGAGCACGCGCGGGCGGCGCACGCGGAGCAGGCGGACCACGCCGCCGTTGTCGAGCAGCAGATCCTCCTCGACCAGGTTCGAGGGATCGAAGGGCTCTCCGCTCGCGGCCTGCGCGCGCAAGGTCTCGGGCACGACGAAGCCCGGGTGGCGCGCGGCATAGTCCTGCACCAGCGCGAGCGCCTCGCCGACGCCGAGGCGATTGGCGAGCGCGCAGGGTCCGTGGATGTCCAGGGCCATTGCGACGGCGAGCTCGAGGTCGTCCAGGCTCGCGATGCCGGCGTCCACGATCTCGAAGCAGAGCCCGAGGTAGGCGCCGCGCAGGCGGGCGAGCACGGCGGCGTGGCGGTCGGCTTCGGCGATCGGGGCGGTCTCGCCGCGTCCGCAGACGTCCCATTTGCCGCCGGTGCCCTCGGCCTCGAGCTTGTCGCGCAGCAGCTTCGGCGGCGCGTACCAGGGCCCGATGCGCTCGTGCATCTCGGCGAGGCCGTGCGCGGTGATCGGGTTGCCGCCGGTCAGGTTCATCGCAGTGAAGGGGCCGACCGCCAGGCCGAGCGCCTCGCGGGCCGCGAAATCGACCTCGCGGACGCTGCCGAGCCCTTCCTCGACCGCGAGCGCAGCGGCCTCGAAGATGCCCTCGAAGATCGGGTCGACCGCGTACCCATAGCGCGAGCCGATGGCGACAGGGACCTTGCCGATGGCCTCGTAGAAGCGCATCAGCCATTCGGTGACGTCGGCGTCGGTGTCGGCGCCCGCGACGATCTCGACCACCGGGTTGCGCTCGGCCGGGAAGAAGTAGTGCGCCACCGCGGTGCGACCGCGCAGCCGCAGGCCGCCGAAGATGCGCTCGGGCTCGAGGTGCGACGAATTGCTCAGGAGCACGGCGTCGTCGGCGACCAGCGCCTCGACCTGCGCGAAGATCCGGCCCTTCAGACCGACGTCCTCGCTCGCCGCCTCGACGACCAGATCTGCGCCACGCAGCGCGTCGTAGTCGTTGGTGAAGCGCAGGGCGGCCTTCATCGCGGCGCCGGCGTCATCCTTCCAGGCGCCGGTCTGCGTGCCACGGTCGATCTTCTTGTGCGTGCGCAGCTCGCCCGCCGCCAGCGCCGCCTCGGAGACGTCGACGACGCACACGTGGCCGCCGAGCGGCGCGAGCACCTTGGCGAAGTGCAGGGCGATGTCCGGGCCGATCTGACCCGAGCCGATCACCCCGACGTGTCCGATCGAGCGGCCAGCGACGACGAGAGCCATGGTTCCTCCTGCGGATGCGAGCGGCGCGACACAGTGGGCCGCGCGGCGGAAGCGACTTGCTAGCAGCAGGGCGGGTCCGCTGCAACCGAGACGGGCGCCGCGGCGGGGCGCCAAGACTCCGACCGAGCCGCCTCCCGCGCGACTTTCGCTTGCATGGGCCCGGCGGGCTTGCGACCCTCCGCGCGCGATTGCCCCGGAGGCACCATGCGCTCGCTCGCTCGAACTCCCGTCCGCACTCCTACAGGCCGCGATGGCGCCGCATTCGCGCGCGGCCTGCTCGCCCTCGTGCTGCTGCTCGCGGGCGGCTGCGCGGCCGAGCACGACGACCACCACGCGATCCCCGCCGAGGTCGAGGCCCAAGCCCAATACGCGGTTTTCCCGATGGCCATCGGCGCGGCCGAATACGGTCCCGCCAACTGGGTCGCCAGCCCGAACTACACCAACGCCTCGCGCAAGACGGGCCAGGTCACCAAGGTCGTCGTGCACACCATCCAGGGCAGCTACGCGGGCTGCATCTCCTGGTTCAAGAACACCTCGTCCAAGGTCTCGGCGCATTACGTGGTCAGCAAGAAGGGCGAGATCACGCAGATGGTGAAGGAAGAGGACATCGGCTGGCACGTCGGCAGCGCCAACGGCTACACCATCGGCATCGAGCACGAGGGCTTCGTCACCGATCCGCAGTGGGCGACGCCGGCGATGGTCAGCGCCAGCGCCAAGCTGACCTGCTACCTGCTCAAGAAATGGGGCTTGCCGGCGGATCGGACGCACGTCGTCGGTCACGTCGAGCTGCCCAAGCAGACCCACACCGACCCCGGCAAGTACTGGCCGTGGGACAAGTACATGAGCGAGATCAAGTCGTGCATGGGCGGCGGCACCACCCCGACCTGCCCGGGCTCGTGCGACGACGGAAACCCCTGCACCACCGACGAGTGCAGCAACGGCAAATGCGTCAACAACTACGCCAACGGCATCGTCTGCTGGGACGGTGACGCCTGCACCGCCGGCGAGAAGTGCAGCAACGGCAAGTGCGTCGGCGGCTCCATCGTCAAGGACTGCAACGACAACAACCCCTGCACCAACGACGGCTGCAGCGCCGGCAACTGCACGCACAGCAACAACAGCGCCGCCTGCGACGACGGCAACCCCTGCACCACCGGCGACGCCTGCAAATCCGGTAAATGCGCGGCCGGCAGCGCCAAGAACTGCAACGACAACAACGCCTGCACCGTCGACGCCTGCGACGCCAAGACCGGCAACTGCACGCACGCCAGCAAGGGCGCCTGCGACGACGGCGACCCCTGCACCGTCGCCGACAGCTGCGACCCCAAGAGTGGCAGCTGCGTCGGCGGCGCGCCCAAGGCTTGCGACGACGGCAACGCCTGCACCACCGGCGACGGCTGTGACCCGCTCAGCGGCGCCTGCAAGGCCGGCAAGCCGCTCGATTGCGTCGGCGACGGCGACCCCTGCACCGACGGCCAGTGCAACCCCGCCACCGGCAAATGCGCCGCCGCCAACGAGGGCAAGGCGTGCGACGACGGCAACGCCTGCACCTCGGGCGATACCTGCCTCGCGGGCGTCTGCGGCGGCAAGGCCGGCGGCCTGAATTGCGACGACGGCAACCCCTGCACCCACGACGGCTGCGGCCCCGGCGGGTGCACGCACACGCCGCACAACCTCTTCTGCGACGACGGCAACCCGTGCACCGCCGGCGACAGCTGCGCGACCGGCGCCTGTGTCGGCGTGGCCGTCTCGTGTGACGACGGCAACCCCTGCACCGTCGGCGAGGCCTGCAAGCCCGGCGGCGGCTGCACCGCCGGCATCTCCGCCTGTGACGACGGCAACGACTGCACGCTCGATACCTGCAAGTCCGGCGCCTGCTCGTACCAGAAGGTCGCCTCGCTGGTCTGCGAGGACGGAGACCTCTGCTCCGAGGGCGACCTCTGCGAAGACGGCGTCTGCAAGGCCGGCGCTGCCAAGGATTGCGCGGACGGCGACCCCTGCACGGTCGATCGCTGCAAGCCCGCCGAGGGCTGTGTCTACGACACCAAGGCCGGTTGCGGTTCGGGGGGCGACGGCGGCGCGACCGACGACCGCGACGGCGTCGGCGGCCAAGACGGCCTCGCTGGTAGCGACGGTGGCGGCGTGACCAACCCCAACGCCCTCGCGCCGAGCGCCCCGGCGAGCGGCTGCACCGCCTCGCCGCGTCCGGGCGCTCCGCTCGGTACCGGTTGGCTGCTGCTGCTCGCGCTGCTGCCGCTGGCTTGGCGTCGCCGCCCGGCGTGAAGCTCGCCGTCCTGCCCTCGCTGCAGGGGGTGGCCGCCGATGCCTGGGACGCGCTCACCGGCCCGGACCACCCCTTTGTCGAGCATGCTTTCCTACTCGCCCTCGAGCAGACCGGCTCGGTCGGCCCCGGCACGAGCTGGATGCCCGCCTATCTCGTGGTGGTCGAGGACGCCGTCGACGTCGCCGCCGCGCTCGACGAGGGCACGCCGCTGCGCCCGCTGGCCGCCGCGCCGTGCTACCTGAAAGGCGATTCCTGGGGCGAGTTCGTCTTCGATTGGCAATGGGCCGAGGTCTTCGCGCTGCAGGGCAAGGCGTATTATCCCAAGCTGGTGTGCGCGGTGCCGTTCACGCCGGCGACCGGTCGGCGCCTGCTGGTCGACGACGCGCGCCCGGACGCCGACGCCCTGCGCGCGCAGCTGGTCGCAGGGCTGGCGGGGCTGGCGCGGCAGACCAACGCCTCCTCGGCGCACGCGCTCTTCCTCGAGCCGAGCGACCTGCAGGTCTTCCTCGACGGCGGATTCGCCGAGCGCTGGACGCTGCAGCACCAATTCCACAACCGCGACGCCGAGGGCCGCCCCTACCCCTCGTTCGACGCCTTCCTGGCGTCGATGCGGGCGCCGGCGCGCAAGGCGGTGCGACGGGAGCGCCGTATCGCTGCGTCGCACGGCCTGACGCTGGAACTGCGCTGGGGGCACGAGCTCTCGGCCGACGATTGGGCGCGGATCGCCGAGCTGTATCGGCTCGGCTGCGCGCGCTACGGCAGCCCGCCCTACCTCGATTCCGCGATGTTCGCGTGGATGCGCGACGCCTTCGCCGAACGCGTCCGCTGTAGCTTGGCCCGCGATCCGGACGGGCGCATCGTCGCGATGACCCTGAACTTCGAGAAGCAGGGCGTGCTCTACGGCCGCTATTGGGGCGCCGAGGACGAGTGGCCGATGCTGCACTTCGAGCTCGCCTACTATCGCCTGATCGAGGACGCCATCACCCGCGGCCTGCGCCGGCTCGAGGCCGGCTCGGGCGGTGGCCACAAGTTGCGACGTGGCCTGCAGCCCACGCTCTGCCGCAGCGCCCATCTCGTCTTCGATCCCGAACTGGGTCCGGCGATTCGTGCCTGGCTCGAACGCGAGCGGCGAGCCATCGGCCAGCAACGCGCTGCGCTGCGTGCGGCCGGGACCGAACGCCGCGACGGCACGTAGCGGAGCCCGTGTTCGCGCGACGCTGCCGCTGCGCAGCCGCAGATCCTGAGCGGCGGCGGCGACCGTGGGCACGCACCCGATGACGCCTACTTGCAGGTGGTGACGCCGGTGTACGACGACGACACGTTGTAGGCGTTCCAGTTGCTGCCGGTGTAGGTCTGCCCACAGGTGGCGATGTAGCCGTTGTACGACACGCCGAAGAGGTAGCGCGGCTGCGCGTTGCTGTCGTAGCGGACATCCGAGCTGATGTTGCCCGTCGAGCTGGTACGCACCATCCACGGACGGTAGCGACTCACCGCCGCGTCGAGCGAGCGGCCGACCGCGATGGCGCCCGAACCGTAGTTGGTCACGGCGCGGAACTCGTCGGTCGAGGTGGTGCCGTAACGCTTGTCGTAGACCTGACTAAGGTTACTCTGATTCGACTTGTGTAGCCAGCCGTCCTGGCCCTTGCTGCCATTGGTCACCGCGCCGGCGACCCAGAGGTACGAGGTGCCGTATGCGGCGATGCCGTAGAAGGCGTCGTTACCCGCTGTGCCGTAGGTCTTCTGCGCGACGATGCCGCCGTTGAGGTCCCACTTGATGATGTTGCCGTCGTTGCCGCCAAAGCCGGGCTCGTTGGTGTAGCCGGCCGTGAATAGGTACGAACCAGCCCTTGCGATGCCGTAAGCGGCATAGTGGTAGAACTTGAAGGTCGGCGGAAAGCCCGATGTCGACTTGACGCCGATGCGTGCCTTCGACCACAGCGCCTTGCCGTTCGCTACGTCGATCTTGGTCAGCCAAGCGCTGTTGTAGGACGAATTCAGCGTGTTCAGCGAGTAGCTGTTGCCTGCCGCGTACACGGTGGTGGCGGTGTCCTTGACGACGTCCCGCAAGACGTCGTTCTTCGTGCCCACCGCGAGAAGGAACTTCTTCTTGATCGCGCCCGTGTCGGTAAACCAGACCACCCAGCCGTCGTCGCCGTTGCTCGGTGTCGCCGCTTGGCCGACTGCGATGTAGTTGGCGGTCGTGCCGTCATTGGTCACGCCGTGGAGGTATTCCGCCATCGCTCCTGAAGTCTGGAAGATCTTCGAGCTCCACATCACCGCGCCCGACTTGTTCCGACGCTGGATGTAGCCGTCGTAGGAGTATGTGGAGTTGTAGTAGTAGCTGCCGACCGAGATAGTGCCGCCGTCGCTGTGGTGTACGAGGTCGTTGAAGGAGTCCGTGCCCGGGCCGCCGCTGTCAGCGATGTAGACGCGACATAGGCATTTGCCGCCGCCGCAGTAGCTATACGAACCCGACTCGCAAGCGGCGTTCTCGTTGGTGGCGGCAAAGCTGCATGTACCGGTCTTGGGGTTGCAGCCGTCTGTCGTGCACACGGTGCCGTCGGTGCAGACCTTCGCCGTGCCGGGCTTGCAGAGGCCGCTGGCGCAGACGTCATTCAGCGTGCAAGCGTTGCCGTCGGAGCAGGCCGCAGTGTTGTTGATGAACAAGCACTTGCCGGTCTTGCTATCGCAGATGTCGTTGGTGCAGACCTTGCCGTCGTTGCAAACCAGCGCGGCGCCAATGCAGCTACCTTTGCCGTTGCAGCTATCGCTGTTGGTGCAGGCGTTACCGTCACTGCAGGGGTACCCTGCCTTGTGCGGCGATGTGGTGCATTTGCCTGCGACGCAGGCGTCTGCCGTGCATGGATTGCTGTCATCGCAGACCACCGTCTTGCCTACGCAGATGCCGCTGCTGTTGCACGCGTCGGCCGTGGTGCACGTGTTGCCGTCGTTGCACGCCAAGCCCGATTGCACGGTGTTCTGGCAGGTCAGCTTGCCGCTAACGTTGACGCAGGCGTCCTTGGTGCAGGGGTTCTTATCGTCGCAGTCCCCCGCCGACGCGCAGTCGCAGACGTAAGCGCCGCCCTTGCAGACGCCGGTGTAGCAGGCGTCGCCGGTGGTGCACGCGTTGCCGTCGTTGCAGGGCGTCGTGTCCTTCTTCGGCTGCTTGTCGCAGGCGCCCGTCGCCGGCGCGCAGACTCCGTCGTTGCACGCGTCGCCGGCACAGGTCTTGGGGTTGCCGCCCGCGCACTTGCCGGCGCCGTCGCAGGTGTCGGTCTGGGTGCAGGCGTTGCCGTCGTTGCAGCTGACGCCCTTGGCCTTGGGCGCCAGACCGCAGGCGCCGGTCTTGGGCGTGCAGACGCCGTCGTTGCAGGCGTCGCCGGTGCAGCTCTTCGGGTCGCCGCCGACGCATTTGCCGGTGCCGTCGCAGAGATCGCTGAGCGTGCAGGCGTTGCCGTCGTTGCAGGGCACGTCCTTCGGACCCGGCGCGGTCACGCACGCGCCTTTGACCGGATCGCAGCTCGCCACGAGGCAAGCGTCGCCGCCGTTGTCGCAGACCTTGTCCTTGCCGCCCGAGCAGGAGCCCTTGCCGTCGCAGGTCTCGTCGACCGTGCAGAACTGGCCGTCGTCGCAGGCAGCGCCCGCCGCCTTGGGCATCGCGCCGCATTTGCCTGCCGCCTCGTCGCAGATCGCGTTGTTGCAGGCGTCGCCCGAGGCCGAGCAATCGCGCGCCGCGCCCGAGGTGCACTTGCCGGCGCCGTCGCAGGTGTCGTTGTCGGTGCAGTAGATGCCGTCGTCGCAGAGCGTGCCCTTGGCCTGTGCCGTCACGGTGCATTGGCCGGTCTTGGCGTCGCAGGCGGCGAGATTGCAGGCGTCGCCCTTGTCCGAGCAGTCGACCGGCGTGCCGGGCTCGCAAATGCCGCCCTTGCAGGTGTCGCCCTGGGTGCAGAGGCTCTCGTCGGCTTCACAGGCGCTGCCGTCGGCCTTGGTCGACTTGTCGCAGCTACCGGTCTTGGGGTTGCAGGCCGCGTCGTTGCACGGACCCTCCTCGCCCGAGCAGTCCTTGGGCTTGCCGCCCGCGCAGGCGCCGTCCTTGCAGCTACCCGAGTCGGCGACCTGGCAGAGGTTGCCGGTATCGCAGGTCTTGCCCTGCTGCGGAGCCGGGTCGAAGACGCAGTTGCCGTCCTTGCAGGAATCGCTGGTGCAGAGGTTCTTGTCGTCGCATTCGGCGTCTTTCTGGCAGCCGCAACCGGGCTTGGTCTTGTCGATGCCCGTCACCACGCACTGACCCGATTTGCAGCCCGAAAGCGTGCATTCGTCGTCGTCCTCGCACTTCGCGGCGTCGTCAGGGGTGCTCTTGCAGCCCTTGCTGCCCGTGGCGTCGCAGACGTCGGTGGTGCAGGGGTTGCCGTCGTCGCAGTCGGCGTCCTTGGGCTCGTTGGTGCACTTGCCGCTGGCCGGGTCGCAGGCGTCGAAGGTGCAGGGCACGCCGTCGTCGCAGCCCTTCGGCGAGCCGACGCAGCCGCCGTTCTGGCAGAAATCGTTCTCGGTGCAGGGGTTGTCGTCGTCGCATCCGGCACCACCGGGGCTGTGTTGGCAGCCCCCGATGGGGTCGCAGGCGTCGGTGGTACAGGGGTTGCTGTCGTCGCAATCCTTGTCGACCGCGCCCGTGCAGTAGGCCTCCTTGCAGCCGGACTTCGACGTGCAGATATCGTTGTCGTCGCAGTCCTTGCCCTCGTTCTGGGCCACCATCGCGCACGTGCCGGTCTTGGCGTCGCACGTGTTCTTGCCACAGAAGCCGTCGGCGCCGTCGTCGCAGACGATGGCCTTGGCCGGGTCGATCACGCACGCCTTGCTGGCGCTGTCGCAGATGCGAGGCCGGCAGAGGTCGCTCTGGTCGCAGTCGTTGTCGGTCTCGCAGGTGCACGAGTTGGTCGGACCGGCGCAGCCGCCGTCCTTGTCGCAGACGTCGCCCGTCGTGCAGCTGTCGCCGTCGTCGCAGCTGGTGCCCGGGTTGGCGCCGGTTGCGGTGCAGCCGACCGCGAGGTCGCACGCGAGCTGGATGCACGGATCGTCGGTGGTGCACTTGGCGTTGTCCGGCGTGTGCACGCAGCCCGTCTCCTTGTTGCACAGGTCGATGGTACAGGGCTTGCCGTCGTTGCAGGTGTCGAGCGTGCCGCTGCACTTGCCCTCGAGGCAGAAGTCGTTCTTGGTGCAGGCGTCGCCATCCTCGCAGTCGAGGGAGAGGTCGGTGATCGGCTCGTGCACTACGACCGAGCCCTGGTCGCAGTAGTCTTTGGTGCATGGGTTGCCGTCGTCGTAGTCGCCCGCGTCGGCGACGACGCACTTGCCGGCGTCGCATTTGTTGCCGCAGGCGCCGAGACCGCAAACCTCGCCGTCCGCCTTGGGCAGCGCCGAGCAAGCGCCCTTGTCGTCGCAGGCCGAGACTTCGCAGTCGCCTGTCGGCGCGGTGCCGATGCAGGGCGTGCCCTTCTCGACCGCCGTCGCAACGCACGTTCCTGCCGCGTTGCAGGTCGCGGTCTGGCAGGCCGTCAGCGTCATCGAGGGATCTTTGCAGGTCGAGCCCTCGTCGCGATTCTTCAGCTTGCAGAAGCCGTTGTCGCAGAAGGGCAGGTTGCACGGGGTGCGGCCCTTGATGCCGTTGCAGTCGAAGTCGGTGATGCACTCGTCGCCGGCTGCGTCGCCCGCGGTGTCGACGCCCACCGTGTCGGTGCCGCCGCTGGTATCTCCGCCGTTGCCGCCGAGGTCGTCGGTGATCTGCGTGTCTTCGGCGTCGATGGTGACGTTGCCGCAGCCGGCGGCGCCGAGCAGCGCGACCAAGCCCAGCGACGAGACGACGCTCGAGATTCGGATTCGATGCGAGAACATGGGGCCCCCTCTTGTCGCCGAAGCGCTCGCATGCGTGCCGAAAACGTCGCATGGGCCGCGTGGCGATGACCTTCCTCGGAGAGCCTAACAAATGGCGGCGGCGGTGTCACAGCCGCTCAGCGCATCGTCAGGACCCAGATGTCGTAGAGGGTGTGCGTCCAGGCCGCGACCGCGAAGCCGCGGGCCAGGAACAAGCCGCCGAAGACCATGCCCATCACCGTGCGGAAGACGAACGCGCCGATCGTGAACGGCTCGACCAGGTGATGGGCCCAAGCGAAGACCACAGCGCTGCCGAGCAGCAAGACCGCGACGCCGAGTCGCCGCTCTCGCCAGCCGGAGCCGAAGCGCAGCCGCGCGACGCCGGCGATCAAGCCGGCGCGGAAGACGAGCTCCTCGTGGAAGCCGGCGCCGCAGGAGACCAAGACCGCGTCGATGAGGCCGACGTCGGCGAGTGCATCGGTCTCGGCAGTGGTCGCGAGCGTGCGGTGGACGGCGTCGAGCAGATGCGCGGTGACCAGGCCCGAGATCACGCCCGCGATGATCGCGTAGCTCGCGCATTCGATCAGGAAGGGCAGCAACCAGCGCGGCGAGAGTTGGCCCTTGTGGCGCAGCCAAAGGGTCACGCCGACCTGGATCGTGGCGACCAACGCATAGAAGACGTACCAGGGTAGGGCGCCGTGCAGACCGGCGAGGGCGAACGCGCCGCTGAGGCTGACGCTGACCAAATCCGCGCCGTTGCGGACCTCGTCGGCGAGCAGGCTGCCGAAGCCGTGCAGCGCCAACAGCGGCAGCGTCAGCGCGGCGGCCGCGAGGGGGGCGCGCGTCTCGCGCAGGTAGCGGCCGAAGACCGAGGCCTCGGCGCGGACCGGCGGGCGCGGCGCGGGCCGCTTGGCCGGCGCTCGCGGCGGGGCTGCGGCCAACTAGAGCTCCACGCGCCGGCTGCGGGCCTGCTCCGCGAGGTCGCTGCGCTCGGGCACGAAGTCGCGGACCGAATCGCTCCAGACCTCGGAGCGCACGGCGACGACGCCGCTCTCGTCGAGCGTCATGACGTTGAAGTGCGCGAGCTGCTCGTGGCTCGGCCGATACCAGGTCGAGCTGCCGCAGCCGAGCACCAGCGTGCCGGCGCGGCCATCGTCGCCGGGCAGATGGCCGCGGTGCGGCGCGTGGGTGTGGCCGTGCAGCAGCGCCGTGAACCGGAGCTTGCGCAGCGACTCCGCGACCGCCTCGCTGTCGCGCAGTTGCGCCGTGAAGCGGGCCGGCACGCCGCGGCGGTGCAGGTTGTGATGCACCATCGCGATGCGCACCTGCACCTCGGGCGGCTCCTGCTCGACCAAGCGCGCGAGCCGTTCGCGCTGCGCGTCGCCGACTTCGCCCCACGCGATGAACGCGGGCGCGGCGATCGCGCTGCTGAGGCCGTAGATCCGCAGCCACGGCCGGGGCGCCTTGACCCACGGATAGTCCTCGCGCCGGCGCACGCCGGTGGCCCACGGCGCGATCGCCGCCTCGCCGGCGCTCGCGCGGGCGGCGCCGAGCGTGTAGGCGTCGTGGTTGCCGGGTACGGCGGAGAGCCGGGCGCCGTCGCCGATGCGCTCGAGCAAGCGCCGCCCGGCGGCGAACTCCGAGGGCAGGGCGAGGTTGGTCAGATCGCCCGTGAAGGCGACGTGGTCGACCTCGGCGCGCTCGAGGCGGGCGGCCAGCGCGTCGGCGAGCCACGCGGGGTGCGCGCCGCGCCGCGGACCGATCAGGTTGCCGAGGCCGGTCAGGCGCTTGTTCAGGAACGCGCCGACGGAGGTGCCGCCGAGGTCCAGGACGTGCAGGTCACTGATGTGGGCGAGGTGGAAGGCGCTCATGGCGGCTACTTTGGCGAGCGCGTCGGTCGTGTGCAAGTCGGGGCCGGTTGCAGATCGTGTGTTGATCGACTTCGCTCCTGCCGGGCGCGAGTCGCGCGCGTACGGGTTCATCCAACGCCGACTGGTCGAGAACGTGGCGGCGGTGGCGGGGCCGGTCCGATGACGTGAGTTGGTCGACCTCCCCCCTACCGGGGGCGAGTCCGGGGCGGACGGATTCGTCGAACGCGACAGGCCGACAAGGCAGCGTCTATCCGTCCCCTGCGCTGCTCGCGCTTGTCGCGGCGCCGGAGGAGGCGGTGTCAACTGTCTGGTCCTGACACTCTTGCGAGCAACCCGAGGCTGGCAGCGATCAGCATCGCGAGGACGAACAAGCCGAGAAGCGCGAACGCCAGGGCGAAGGTCTTGGCCTTGGCCTCGCCGATGTCGCGATAGCGCACCTCGTCCGGTTTCTGGATCGGCCCGTTTCCGCTCTGGAGCAGGCGTTCTGGCGGCGCAGTCCATATCTGTGCGCCGATCGTCGTCGCGAGTGTGTTCGCTTCGCTTTCGAGTTGGTCATGCGCCTTAGCAGCGTAGTGCTCCGGGCCGAGCCAGACGACGCGGCCATCTCGCAACACGATTGCCAGCGTCCGCGTGAGCGCGAACTTCGATGTCACCCCGTTGACTCGCACGCGTAGGCGACTGCCCAAGGTCACGCAGACGACGTCTGCGAAGGTCGCGATGGTGGTCTGCTGGGCTCCCGCGATACGCAGGATCGAGCCCGTCGAGGGCTGGAAGCGATACCGTGCGTCTGCGTGGCCACCTGCGACCATGCCGGCGGCGAACAAGACCAGTCCAACCATGGCGAGCCACCACGACCCTTCGTACATCAGGGCGTTGCAGCCCCCGCTCGCCAACAACATCAGGCCGATCAGCGTTGCGCTCACGCGAAGCTGCTCACCGGGCGCGACGAACGAGATGTCGATCGTCCCGTCTTCACGAACCACGAAGTGCCCATTGGTCTGGGAGGGGGGCGTCTCTGGCTGCAGAACGCTGTCGGCCATAGTCAACTCCCTCGCTCGCTCGGCTGCCTCGGATCCAGGGCGTTTCTGGCGACCGCTCAGGTGTTGCAACCGAACGAGCCGTCGCAGAGCACCTCGATCATCAAAAAACCGAGCGAGAACAGAAGGACACTGATCATCGGCAGCAGGCCCACGCCCACCTGAATCCATCGACCACGCGACGCGCGCTGAGCTGGCCAATGCTGGGTTTTACTCCAGACCACCCAGGAGCCCGCGACCGCGAGCACGCTCAGAACCGGAAAGCTCAACAGGCTATAAAAGCTCAGGTTCAGCCAGACGTTGTTCTCCGAACCCGGGGCATCGAACATCATCGGCGAAAACAAGATCGGCAGGAGACTCGCCATCGAAGCGAGCGTCCACACCACCGAGGCGGTGATTGCGATGAGCGGCTTGGGGGCTGATGCCTCGACCATGTTCGCCTCCGTGCGAGCCTGGTGCGCACACTGTCGGGTCCGCGCCATCCAAGTCGTGCTCGACGGACTGCCTGCGCTTCGTGTCGGCGAACGAGCGAGCCCCTGTCAAGTTGGCCAAGTGCCTACCACATCGACACTTCGGAGCACGTTCGCCAATTGGCGCCTTGCCGATACGACGCTATCGCGAAAGCCTCAAGCGCAGGGACAAAGCCGCGCGGCAAGTGGTCTCGCCACCTCGGCCTCGGGCCGCACAGGAGCCGCACATGAATCACAAGGACCGCCTAGGCTCCGCCGCAGCTCTGCTGCTCGTTCTCGCGCCGTCGAGGGCCTTCGCTGACATGGGTGGCATGACCGACGGCATCTGGGGCGCAGTGGTGATGATGGCCGGATTGCTGGCAACGGTCTTCGCCGTGCTGCACCTGACATACGGCGCCGCCGCCTGGACGGTCGCTCGGCGCTGGCGTCTCGGTCAGCCCGTTCCATTGTGGCTTGCCATACCGACCGGGCTGTTGTTCTTCGTGAACGGCTCGGCCTTTGTGACCTACGGAGGTCTGTCGCTGTGGCTTCTCGTGGCCGCCCTGTTCGGAGCCGGCAACGAGGCGCTGTCGCCCACGACGCGCGTAGGCTGGGTGCCCGGTCCCGACGGTACGATGGTCGAGACGCAGATTCCCAACAGCGCGGGGGATAGTCTGTCGACCATCGGCATCTGGCTGCTGCTCATCTTGGTCGGCGTGATCGCGTTCGGCGTGCCCACCTACTTGCTCTGGCGGGGCTGGCGTCAGCGTGCCGTCGGCGTCCGTGCGACCGAGGCGGGGCCCCCGGACGCCTCGACCACCGACGAGATCGCGGACCCCGGCGTCACGGACGCCCAGACGCACTCAAGCGAGGGCTAGCGCCGTCTGCGCCCGCAGACGGCGACTCGTGGGAGAGGTGCGCTCCGAATCGGAGCATCACCCAAGCGTGCAGCGGCGCCTGCGTGGCCCTGTACACGGCCCACGGCAACGACGGCACGAATTCGTGGATGGCCGCGAGCGTGTAGCGGCGGTCCTGCACCTGCCGAAACTCCAGCCAGCCGGTGTCGCGCGTGGCCGAGAGCAGGCCGCCCACGATGTGGAACTTGGTGCGCTGGCCGTCATCGCCGCTCGGCACGAAGCGCAGCTCGAGCAGCGGACGCGCGAGGCCGCCGACACGGAAGGCCACGATGTCTCGCTCGCGGACCACGCGAATCGGCTGCAGCGGTCCGAAGAGTTCGGGCAGCACGTTCATGTACTGATCGGCCACCCAGCCGCAGTCGCGCTCGGGCAAGGGTGGCAAGCGCTGGATCGAGCGGACCGTGCGGACCGTGCGGCCCCGACGCTCCGTCCGTCGTGGCCGCGGGGTCTGTTTTTCGTTCGCTGCCGCGACCGAGAGACGCGCCATCTCACGAAACGAGCGGACCTGCACATGCGGCGCGACCAGCGAGCCAGGCGGGTGCGACGGCAGGTCGCAGAGCAAGCTGTCGACGAGCGGCGAAACGAGCTCCTGGCTCGAGTCGCCGAACAGCGCCACCCACCGCTTCGAGAAGCCGGTGGAGGAGACGGGAACCGGCAGCATCCATCGGCGCAGGCCGAGCACCTCGCTCATCTGCCGCAGGAGCAGCTCGTAGGTGAGCGGCTCGCCGTTGACGACGTCCACGGTCTGGCCGGCGAAGGCGGGGTCGGCGATGGCCGCGCCGAGCACCCGGACGACGTCGTCGAGGTAGACCGCCTGCGTGCTGCGCTGCGTCCACGCCGGTAAGATCATCCACGGCAGGCGGCGGACGAGCGTGTGCAGAATCTCGAACGACGAGCCCCCTGGCCCCACGATCATGCCGGCGCGCAAGGCAGTGAGCGCGATTCCCGAGGCTCGCAGCACCCCCTCGACCTCGAGCCGACTCTCCAGGTGCGCGCTGCGATGCCCATCGGGCGCCAAGCCGCCGAGGTAGACGATCCGACCGACCGCGTTGCGGGCACACGCGCGGGCGAAGTTGTCGGCCAAAAGCAGGTCGGTGTCGTGGAACTCGCCCTGGAACAGCGAGGTCGACGGCATCATCGAGTGCACCAGGTAGACCGCGACGTCCACGCCGGCGAGCGCCTGCGTGGTGCTCTGCTGCGAGAAGAGATCGGCCTGCCGCCAGACCACGTCAGAGCGCGCATCCTCGCGCGGCGACCGCGAGAGCGCGATGACCTCGTGGCCCTGCTGCACCAGCGCCTGCACGAGGTGCCTGCCGACGAAGCCGGTCGCTCCGGTCACGGCGACCCGGAGCGGTCGGGCGGCGGCATCGCGGAGCCGCGCATCCTTCGTGTCCTCGCCGCTCCGAGCGTTGGTTGCCTGCATCCACGCCTCCCCCGCGCCGCTCGCGCCCCGCCGACAGATGCCGCACGGGCGCGGTAAGTTCGAGCGGCAGCGCTTGGTCGACTCACCGCGGCGGCTCGACGAGGATCGTCAGGTCTTCGAGGTACGGTAGGGCGGCGATGGCTTCCAGGTCGGATGTGAGTGGCGGGCGCGAGAAAAATACCGACAAGAATTTGACCGGGGCGTCAGCGACGGTCGACCACACACCAGCCGGCAGGTCACATTTCCAAAGCTTTACCTGCTCGAAGCGATGGAGCAGGGCCCACAATCTCTCGGCGGAGATCTCGGTCATGAGCTCCGTGCATTCCTCGTTTCGGACCTGAAGACGCGAGCCGACGCCGTCGAGCCGCTGCCACACCCGCACGTTCGACGAATCTGCAACGGACA
>JBEARB010000225.1:0-23249 GCA_041163625.1 Pseudomonadota bacterium
ACGCAGCTGGTCGCGGCCGAGGCGCCCACGCGCGTCGATTGGGCGGCCCTGCGTTCGCGGCTGACGGCGGCCTACGACCGGCTGAGCGTCGCGCTGCGCGCCCGCGCCATCGAGACGCCGCGCAACCGCCCGACCAACTACCTGCGCAACCTCTACCACGTCGGCAACGGCGTCGGGATCTTGCTCTACATCCACCTCGTCGTCGGCCGCACCGGGATGATCGCGACCGCCGCGTCGTTCGCCGTCTTCGCCTGGACGGCCGAGATCACCCGCCGCCGCTGGCCGGCGATCAACGCGATGCTGATGCGGCTGTGGGGCGGCGTCGCTCACCCCGACGAGCATTGGAAGATCAACTCCGCGACCTGGATGGTGACGGCGCTGCTCATCTTGGCCTCGCTCTTCAGCATGCCCGCCTGCGCCGTCGGCGTCGCCGTGCTCGGCGTCGCTGACCCGGCCGCTGCCTTGGTCGGCCGCCGCTTCGGTCGCCATCGCCTGCGCGGCAGCAAGACGCTCGAAGGCACCGTCGCCTTCGTCATCGCCGGCGCCGCCGCCGCCTGGGCCGCGCTCGGGCTCTGGCATCCGAGCCTCTCGCCGCTGACCGCGCTCGGCGCCGCCCTCTTCGGCGCCCTGCCTGCCGGCATCGCCGAGCTCTACTCGGGCGACCACGTCGTCGCCGGTCGACGGCTGCACTTCGACGACAACTTCGTCATCCCGCTCGTTGCCGCCATCGGCGCGGCATTCGCGCAACTGGTCCTGGCGTAGATGGCGCCGGCGGAGCACGACGCGCTGGTCCTCGGCGCGGGCGCGGCGGGCTTGGCCGCGGCGCTCTTCGCGGCGCGCGCCGGCGCCCGCGTCCTGCTGCTCGAAGGCGCGCCGCGGGTCGGCACCAAGATTTTGGCCTCGGGGGGTGGGCGCTGCAACGTGCTGCCCTCGGCGGTCGACGACGGCAGCTTCTACTCGCACAGCGATCCCGTCGCGATGCGCCGCGTCCTCGCGGCGCTGCCGCTGCGCGCGGCGCACGCCTTGTTCGAGCACGACCTCGGCCTGCCGCTGAAGACCGAAGCCACCGGCAAGGTCTTTCCCCGTAGCGACCGTGCCGGTGACGTCGTGCGCGCCCTGCTCGGCGGCTGCCAACGCGCCGGTGTCGCGTTGCGCACGGGCGCCCGCGTCGAGGCAGTCGAGCCCGGGCCCGGCGGCTGGCAGGTCACGCTCGCGGGCGGTGAGCGCCTGACGGCCCCGCGCGTCGTCGTCGCCACCGGCGGCCTCGCGTTGCCCAAGTCCGGCAGCGACGGTTTTGGCCTGCGCCTCGCGAGCGCGCTCGGGCATCCGCTCGCCGCGACCTATCCGGCGCTGGTGCCGATCACCGTCGACGCGCCCGATCTGCGCGCGCTCTCGGGTGTCGCGTTGCCCGTGCGGCTCGGCGTCGTCGGCACCGACGGCCGCACCCTCGCCCACGAGAGCGGCGACCTGCTGCTCACCCACCGCGGCCTCTCCGGCCCCGCCGTGCTGCAGATCAGCCGCCACCTCACCGCGCCCGACGCCAAGGGCCGCAAACTCCGCATCGGCTGGGGCGACCTCGATTGGGCCGCCGTCCTCGCCGACGGCAGCGGCGGCAAGCAGCTCGGCGCGACGCTGCGTAGCCAGCTCCCGACCCGCCTCGGCGACGCGCTGCTCGCCCGCAGCGGTCGCGCCGCCGGCGACCGGCTCGCCGGCATCGGCAAGAAGGACCGCGCCGCCCTGCTCGGCCTGCTCGACGCCTTCGAGCCCGTCGTCACCGGCTCGGAGGGCTACAAAACGGCCGAGGTCACCGCAGGCGGCGTGCGCATGGACGCCGTCGACGCGCGCACGCTCGAGAGCCGCACGCACCCCGGCCTGCATTTCTGCGGCGAAGTGCTCGACGCGACCGGACGCCTCGGTGGCTACAACTTCCTGTGGGCCTGGGCCTCGGGCAAGGTCGCGGGCGAGGCGGTGGCTCGACCGCGCTGAGACCATCGTCGAGCCCGAAAACGCGCGGGCACGGTCTGGCGTCCTGCAAGACTCCTGGCATCCTGGGCGGATGAAGATCGTCGACCAAATCGAAGACGTCCCCCTGCACCGCGGGCAAGGCCGGATCAGCGGCACGCTCAGCATCTTCTTCGGCGCACTGAGCCTACTCGGCGTGCTCTGCTTCCACTTCCCCGAATACCTGACCACGCCGCGGCTGCGTGCGAGCTACGACCTCGGCGTGCTGCGTTCGTTGCTGCTCTTCGCGATGCTCGCGGCCGTCGGCTTCGGGGTGTTCACCTTCTTCCGCTGGCGCAACAAGCGGCTCGGCGCGGTCGGCATCTTCCTCGCGCTGGTGACCTCGTGGCTCGGCGGCGCGAGCGTGGAGATCGACGATTTCCAGCAGCCCGCGATCTCGTTCGGCCTCGATTGGTTCGTGCTGGCCCTGCTCGCCAACACGCTGGTCTTCGTCGTCGTCGAGCGCGTCTTCCCGCATCGCCGCGACCAGCTCGTGCTGCGCAAGGAGTGGCAGCTCGACCTGGGCTACTACTTCTTCAACCACATCATGATCAGCGTGATCTTGCTGGTGACGACGGCGTTCTCGGAGCAGCTCTTCGGCTGGGCGGTACACGACGGTGTGCAAGCCGCCGTGCGCTCGCAGCCGGTGTGGCTGCAGCTGATCGAGGTGCTCTTCGCTGCCGACCTGGTGCAATACGCCGGCCATCGCGCCATGCACGAGCACCCCCGGCTGTGGAATATCCACGCGGTGCACCACTGCCCCGCCGAGATGGATTGGCTCTCGGGCTCACGCATCCATTTCGTCGAGGTGCTGTTCACGCGCTCGACCGTGCTGCTGCCGATCTACCTGCTCGGCTTTTCCGAGACCGCCGTGAACCTCTACGTCGTCTGGGTCGGCATCCAGGGCGTGCTCATCCACTCGAACACCGACCTGCCGCTCGGCCCGCTGCGCTACCTCGTGACCACGCCGCACTTCCACCACTGGCACCACGCCGCCGACGCCGAGGCCATCGACAAGAACTACGCCGCGCACCTGCCGGTCATCGACATGCTGTTCGGCACGTGGGTTCGTGGCGAGGACGAGGGCGGCGCGCTGCGCTGGCCCGAGCGCTACGGCGTGGTCGGCAAGTCGCTACCGCAGGGCTTCTTCGCGCAGCACCTCTACCCCTTCGTCGCGCCGCCGAAGGGTGCCGAAGCGGCGGACGCGGCCACGTCCACGGCGGACAACGCGCCGCCGGGCTGAATTCGCTGCGTCAACGTCCACGATCGGCCCGGATCGACGCGATGATCGCGTCGACCGTGCGTGGCGCCTCGACCCAGTCGACCGCGACCACGTGCGCGGGGACCGGCTTGTCGCGGTGCAAGAAGGTCGTCCGCTCGGCGAACCGAGCCTGCGCGAGCTCGCCAGCGCCGAGCACGCCGAGCAGCGCGGCAGCCACAGCGGCGAAGATCCACGGCAAGCCGTCGCGTTGAGCGGCCGAGGCGGCGACGCGCATGGAGGCGCAGGCGAGTTCGGCCTCTTCGGGGTCGAGTCCGGGCGTGAAAGGCTCGACGGCGTGGCGGGTGTCGATGGTCATGCGGACCTCCTGCGTGCGGCTCGATGTCGCGGCGTCTCTGCATGGACGCGCGAGGGGGCGGGGCGATCTATCCACGACGTTCGAGCGGGCCGCCTTCCTCTTGCGACGCCCCCTGCCAAGCCCGCAACCACATCTCGACCAGCGCCGCCGAGACCGCTGCGCCCCCGGCCACGCACGCCCTGGCCACAATCTCCTCCGCTTCGAGCCGCTGCCGCGCATCGAGCAGCCCCGCCTCGCGCAACGCCTCCGCCATCCGGGCGAGCTTGTCGGCGCGAAAGCCACGCAGCTGCCCGAGGCGCTCGAGAAAGACGGCCGCGTCGTCGCCCACGCCCTCCAGCAGCGCGCGAACCTCGGGCTCGTAGCGCGCCGAGACCGCGCCGCTGCCCTGCACCACGGCCCACGACACCGGCCGCGCGTGGCCGATGGCCGCCGCCTGCCACGCCGCCTCGAAGGCGCGGATGCGCTCGGGCAGCGCCGCCGCGCGCCCCGCCTCGACCAGCGCGGCCGGCTCCCCGCTCGCTGCGATCCGCCGCCAGATGCCGACGGTCGTCACCGCGCCCTCCATCAGCGTGCGCAGCACGTCGGCGCGGTCGGCGAGCAACCAGCCGAGCGGCGCAGCCTCGACCGGCGCCCAGCGCTGCAACGCCGGCAGCGTCAGCCGCGCCGACCACGCCTCGGTCGACTCGCCGGGGCGCGGCAGGTTCGGATCGACGGCGACCGGGCCGGGCGCGACGAGGGCGCGGGGCTGTGCCGCGCCGAGCGACGCGATCGTCGGCGCATCGAATCCGGCCTCGCGCAGCGCCGCCGCGAAGGTCGCCGCCTCGCCCGGCTGCGCGGTGAAGTAGATCACCTGCCGCCCCGCCGCCGCGACCTCGGCGAGCGCGAGGGCCACCGCGCTGTAGCGCCCGGGATCGGTGGTGGCGAGCACCTCGTCGAGGCAGAGCGTCGCCGGCGGACCGCCCGCCTCGGCCAGCTCCAGCGCGGCGAGGCGCAGCGCGAGCAGGAGCTGGATCCGCGTCGCGTCCGAGAGCGCCTCGGCCGGCCGCACGAAGCCATCGGGCCCGCGCGCGACCAACGCGCCCGACCCCTCGATCTCCAACTCCCACGCCTGCCGCGTGAAGCGCGCGAACCACGCCTGCGCCCGCTGCAGCCGAGCCGGCGCCGCGGCGTGCGCCGCCCGCTCGGTGGCGATGCCGATCAGGCGCTCGGCCAGCCAACGAACGGCCCGTGCGTCGCGCGCATCGGCCAACCCGTCCTTCGCCTCGACCTCGGCCGCGATGGCGTCGGTCAGCCGCGTCGCTCGCCCCGCCGCCGCCAATCGCTCGCCGAGCGCGCCGAGCTCCGAACGCGCGGCGGCGGACGCCTCGACCTCGGCACGCGCAGCCTCGGCCTCCGCATGCAGGGCCCGCCGCGCCGGCTCGATCGCCTCGACCTGGCGCTCGGTCGGCGTGGCGCCCGGCTCGTCGTCGAGCACCGTGGCGAGCCAATCACCCAAGCCTCGCGCCTCGATGCGCGCACGGGCACGCTCGAGCCGCGTGCGTGCCTCGGTTCGCCGCTGCTCGGCCTCGCGCGCGGCGTCGGCCGTACGCAGCGCCGCGTCGCGATCCCGACTCGCCGCCCCCAACACGTCGCGGTGAGCGTCGAGCACGGCACGCGTCCAGGCGACAGGCGCGGGCGCGGGCGCAGCCGATGGGGCGCCGGTCGCCTCGCCCCTCGTGAGTCCGCAGCGCACGAGCAACGAACGCAGCGCGCGCTCGGCCGCGGCGACGTCCTTCTCCGCGGCGTGGCTGTCGGCCTCGGCGCGCTCGGCGTCGGCGAGCGCCTGCCGCTGACGCTGCAGCGCCGAGGCGGCAGCTTCGATGGCCGCGGCGGGGGCCATGTCGGCCAAGCCGGCCGCGACGCCGGTCCGCGCCACCCACGCCGCGATCTCCTCGGCGAGCACGCCCACCTGCTCGGTCGCGGCGTCGCGCTCGGCACAGGCCGTCGCCCACTCGCGCCGCCATCGCGCCTGCTCCACGCATCGGCGCGCCGCGTCGTGCAACGCGAGGTCGAACAGGCTCGGTGCCAAGCCGAGCGGCTCCGCGCCGGCGCGCACCTCGGCCTCGGCCGCCGCCAACACCTGCTCGACTCGCGCCGCGTCGGCCCGCAGCCCCGCCGCTTGCGACGCCGAGTGCAGGCGCAGCGCCGCCGCCGCCTGCGCCTGCTGCGCGGCGTCGAGCGCGGCGCGAAGGCCGGCGGCGTCGAGCGAGGTGACGGGAATGCCGAGCGCCTCGACCTCCCGGGCAGCCACGTCGCGCATCGCGCGGGCCCGCCGCAGCTCGGCGCTCGCGAGCCAGCCGACTGCGCCGGCGCCGGTGACGAAGGCCAGCGACGTCCAGCCGAGCGATTGCTCGAAGGCGAGCGTGAGCAGCCCGAGGAGCAGGCCGGCTGCGAGGACCACGAGCCAGCCGGCTGGCGAGGGCGTGGCGGCGCGAACGCGGGCGTCCGAATTCGACCATGCGTGCAGCGCGCGCGCTGTCGCGGCGGCGGCGTCCATCGCCGCCCGCGCCTCGCCCTCGTCCGTCGGGAGGCCGGAGATCCGGGCCTGCAGCGCCTTGGCCTCCGCACGCGCGGTCTCGCGCGCCTCGAGCCCGACCTGCAGACGCTGCGCCGCGGCGAGCGGCTCGGGCGCGGCGGCGCTGTCGCCGAACGCAGCGAGCGGATCGGCTGCGAGCGGGTCGACGGCGAGCGCCTCGAGCGCCGCCGCCGCGCGCGTCGCCTGCACGCCGGCGCGCTGCGCCTCGGTCTTCGCCTGATCGAGCAAGCGCAGCTGCCCGCGCGCCGATTGCAGCGCCGCGTCGCGCGCCGGCTCGGCGACCGCCGGCGAGGGCGCGTTCGCCCGCGCGAGCGCGGCCGCGTCGCGCCGACGCGCGCCGTGCTGCTCGGCCGCCTCGAGCTCGTGCCGGAGCTGATCGAATTCGTCGAGCGCCCCCTCGGGTAGGTCGAGCGCGTGCGGCGCGAGCGCCTCCAGCACGCGACCGGCGTCGACGAGCGCCTCGGTCGCGTCGCACCAACGTAGCCCGGCGTCGATCCACGCCGGGTCGCCCTCGCGCACCTGCGCCGCGTCGATCGTTTGCCGCAGCGCGGCGAGGCGGGCCTCGTCGTCCGCGAGCGCGTCGGCCTGCGCTTCGGCCTCCCTGCGCGCGCTGCGGGCGGCCTGCAACATGCGACGCGGGTGGGCGAGCGATTTGGGCCCGGTCAACGCGGCGACGGCGGCGTCGGGATCGTCGCCGCCGCGCAGCTCGGTCGCGATCGCGCGCACGAGCGCCTGGTCGCTCGCGGTCGCGCGCAGCAGGCTCGGTAGGTCGAGCGCGGCGAGCGCCGGATCGAGCACCGGCGGCGGAGGCGGCTTCGGCTCCCAGTGCAGATGCCCCGCGACCCAACGCGCTTGCAGCGTGGCGCCACGATGCTCGAAGCGGATGGCGCCGAACAGCGCGTCCGCGCCGACGCGATCGGCCACCGCGGCGCGGATCGCCCGCGCGAGCGTCGATTTGCCCGAGGCGTTCGGCCCGACCACGAGGTTGACGCCCGGGCCGAGCCCCTGCAGCGCGACGCCGTCGGGCAGCCCGGGCGCGCGGTCCAGGCGCACTTCGACGGCGTACATCAGCGCACCTCCGCACGCGCATCGAGCAAGGCGCCGAGCGCGACCGACGCGGCTTGGTCGATCAGCGCGTCGACGTCGAGCGGCGGCAGCGCCGAATCGTCCGGCTCGCGGAGCTCGGCCGCGAAGGCCTCCCGCAGCTGCGCCCGCACGGCGCCCTCGTCGAGCCGCACGCCGCCCTCGCCTGCGGCGCGGGTGATCCACGCCGCCAGCACCCCGCTCGGCGATTGGGCCGGCACGCCCGTGCGCTCGAGCGGCAAACGGACGCGATCGAGCAGGTGCGTGACCAGCACCGGCGTCCCCGCCTCGCTCGCGCCGAGCAGCGGCAGCGGCAGCCCCGCCAGCGCCGCGCGCACCTCGCCCTCGCCGACCACGGCCACGCGCGCGACGACGACGCGTGCGGCGGCCGGTACGTCGAGGTCGCGACACGCGGCGAGTACGTGCGCGTGCAGGGCGTCGGGGTCGAGGCCGCCGGGCGCGGCGGCGTCGGCCGTCACGTCCAGATCCAGGCGCAGGTGCAGCAGCGGCGCGAGGCCGACGTGGTTTGCCCGCACGCCGCCCGCGACCCGCACCTCCCAGCAGCCCCGCACGCCGGGCTCACCGGCGTCCAACCCGCAGAGCGAGCCGAGATAGCCGAAGGGATCGCGGTGCAGCGCGTCGGGAGCGTGGACGTGCCCGACGAAGGCGGCGTCGAGGCCGCAGGCGCGCAAGCGGGCGCGGGCGAGCGGGGCGTAGCGCGAGCGGCCGGCGTCCAGGTCCGCGTGCAGCACGCCGAGCAACGGCCCCGCGGCCGCGGGCGCGAAGGCGAGGTCGGCCCCGGCGGCGTCGAGCGGATCGCCGCTGTGGTGGACGGCGGGAAAGGACCAGCCGACCAGCGTCGCCGGCGGCCGGCGCGGCCCGGTCGGCAGCGCGTGGCGCTCCCAACGCCCGCCGGCGCCGAGCAGGTGCACCGCCGGCAGCCGCTCGACCAGACGCGGCAGGGCGAGCGCGTCGTGGTTGCCGGCGACCGCGAAGACCGGGATCTCGGCGTCGAGCAGACGGCGGGCCTGCGCCTCGAGCGCGGCGAAGGCCTCGAAGCGGTCGCGCAACGACTCGACGAGGTCGCCGGCGAAGACGACAGCGCGGGCGCGCTGCGCGATCGCGTGGTCGACGGTGGCCGCGAGCGCTGCGGCGGGACCGAGCTGCGCGGCGTGCAGACCGAGCTCGGCGAGCGGCGCGTCGAGGCCGGTCGGCCGGCGCCCGAGGTGGACGTCGCCGACGAAGACGATCGGGTCTTCGGAGGGTGCTGGTTGCATCACGTACCTCGCTCGCAGCCGACGCCGCCGACGACGCCCCCGCTCGACCCCCCGGCCGGGCCACGGCATCCTCGACGGCCTGGCCGCCTCCCCACGTTCGAGTCGGGGGGATGGTACGACGATGGAGGGGCGATGCGACAGCTTGTGTCAGATCCGACCGGCAGCGACGCGCCCGCCGCGCCACGAGGGCTCCGATGAGCGAGATCCGCTACGACGTATGGCTTCCGGACGAGCGCGGCGGCAGCGATCCCGACGACGCCTGGGCCGGCGCCTACGAGGATTTGGAAGAAGCGATCGCGCTCTGCGAGTCGGTGATGGACGAGCGCCTGCTGCCGCTGCTCGACGCGGGCTTGGACGACGCGGCGATCGAGCGCGCCTTGGTCGGCTCGCGCACGCTGCCCTTCGTCAGCGCGCCGATGGATCCGGAGGGCGCGGCGCTGTTCGACGCGATCGCGTACGCGCGGATGCGGCTGGCGGGCCTGCGCCGAGGCGGCTGAGCGTGCGCGGCGAGCGCCGCGAACTGATCAGAAGCCGCCGAGCTTGCTCAAGATCTCTTTCATGATCTCGGAGGTGCCGCCGCCGATGGTGATCAGGCGGGCGTCGCGCCAGATGCGGGAGATCTCGGTCTCGGCCATGTAGCCCATGCCGCCGTGCAGCTGCAGGCAGCGGTCGGCGACCTTGCAGGCGAGCTCACCGGCGATCAGCTTCGCCATCGTGATCTCGCGGATCGACATATCGTCGTCGTCGATGACGAGCTGCGTCGCGCGGTAGCAGAGCTGGCGCGCCGCCTCGATCTCGGACTCGAGCGTGACGAGCTCGTGGCGCACGGTCTGGAAGCCCGTCAGCGGGCGGCCGAACGCGTTGCGGTCCGAGCAATATTGCACCGTCATGTCGAGCGCGCGCTGCGCCCCCGCCAGGGCCGTGATCGCACCGACCAAGCGCTCGCCCTGGAAGTTCTGCATGATGTAGGCAAAACCCATGTTCTCGGTGCCGAGCAGGTTGCGCCGCGGGATGCGGCAATCCTCGAAGGCGATCTCGGCGGTGTCCGAGCAGTGGTTGCCGAGCTTCTCGAGCTTCTTGGTGACGCGGAAGCCCTTGGTGTCGGTCGGGAACATGACGAGCGAGATGCCGCCGTAGCCCTTCTCGCCGGTGCGGACGGCGAGCGTGATGAAGTCGGCGCGGGTGGCGTTGGTGATGTAGGTCTTGGCGCCGTTGATGACGTAATCGTCGCCGTCGCGGCGGGCCGTCGTGCGGATATTGGCGACGTCGCTGCCGGCGTCGGGCTCGGAGACGCCGAGCGCGGCGATCGCTTGGCCACGCACCGCCGGCTCCCAGAAGTTGCGCTTGTGGTACTCGTCGCCGATCTCGCCGATGACGGGCGTGGCCATGTCCGACTGCACCAGCAGCGCCATCGTCAGGCCGGCGAGGCCACTGTGCACCAGCTCTTCGGCGTAGCAGACGGTGTACCACCAATCGAGGCCGAGACCGCCGTACTCCTCGGGCACGCGGATGCCGAGCAGGCCGAGTTCGGCGGCGCGATCGAAGACCGAGCGCGGGAACAGCCGAGCCTCCTCCCACGCCTCACCGTTCGGGTGCAGCTCGGTGCGGGCCCACTCGCGGACGGTGCGACGCAGCGCGTCGTGCTCCTCGGTGAACTGGGGGTAGTTGCGCATCCGATTCGGGAACATGGCGGGTCCTCCTGCGGCGAAATCCGAGGGCCGAAGCCTGACGGATCACTCGATGCCGCGCAACGCGGGGAAGGTTCAGACGTCGAGCGCGTGGCCGCAGCGCTTGCAGTGGCGGGCGTCGGCGTCGTGGCCTTCGAGCGCACATTCGGGGCAGTGCTGGGTGCGGATCTGCGGCCCGCTCGCGACCCGCGCGGCCTCGGCGAGCTCGACCGAGACGATGCCGGTCGGCACCGCCAACACGCCGTAGCCGAGCACCATCATCACCGCCGCGATCGCCTGGCCGAAGGGCGTGTGCGGCGAGATGTCGCCGTAGCCGACGGTGGTGATGGTCACGACCGCCCAATACATCGACACCGGGATGCTGGTGAAGCCGTTCTCCGGGCCCTCGACGACGTAGAGCAGCGCGCCGGCGACCACCACCGCGCACAGCACCGCCGTGAGGAAGACCAAGATCTTCTGGCGGCTGCGGGCCAGCGCGAGCAGCAAGATCCGACTCTCGACCAGGTAGGTCGCCATCTTGAACACGCGGAACGCCCGCAGCAGCCGCAGCGTCCGCACCACCATCAGCGAGTGCGCGCCGGTGACGAACAAGCCCACCCACGTCGGCAGGATCGAGAGCAGATCGACCACGCCGAAGAAGCTGCGGGCGTAGCGCAGCGGTCGCCGCACCGAGACCAAGCGCAGCACGTACTCGATGGTGAACAGTCCGGTGAAGATCCACTCGAGCGTGTCGAGCAGGAGTCGATGCTCGCGGTAGACGCTCTCGATGCTCGCGACCATGACGGTGACGACGCTCGCCAGGATGGCGACCAGCAGCGCGGCGTCGAAGACCAAGCCGGCGCGGGTATCGGCCTCGAAGATGATCTCGTGCAACCGACGACGCCAAGGCGGCCAATCCTCGGCGGCGGCGAGCGCGCTCGCAGATGGCTCGGGCGGGTTGCGGTTCGCGGTCATGGGCGTCGCCGTGGTCGAGGTCGCGGCGGACGGCCGCGGATGCCGTGATGGTGCGTGCATTTCGCACCTCGGTCCAGGCATCGAGGCCGCCGCGATCTGGTGGATCGCAGCCGCAAAGCGCATTATCTCGCGTACGCCCACGCACCTCCGCGCCCCGAGGACCGTCATGACCTGCCCCGCCCGAACCCACCGCTCCCAGCGCGCCCGCTGGCTCGTCCTGCTGCTGACCCTGTGCTGGTCCGCCGCCGCGCTCGCGGTGCCGAGCATCCCCAACCCGTCCGCCGAGCTCGCCAGCCCGGACGATCCGAACCAGCCCGCTGGCTGGGAGGCCGGCGCCTGGGGCGGCATCACCACGTTCGACCACACCTGGACGGCGACGGGCGCCTACGACGGCAAGCGCGCGCTGCGCGTCTCGGTCGGCAAGGTCGGCGGCGAGGGCGACGCGCGCTGGATCAGCGAGCTCTTCGACATCGCCGCCGCCGACGCCGACGGCACCTTCGCGCTCTCGGTCCACTACCGCAGCAACGTCGAAGGCTTCGTCGTCGCGCAGGCCGTCAACGCCGACGGCAGCAAGAAGCAATGGCTCTCGATCGGGGCGGCGCCGGTCTCGGCGGCGTGGGGCGTGTTCGCCGCGAACGTGAAGCTGCCCTCCTGGGCGGCGAAGCTGCGCGTGGCGTTGGTGATCAGCGCCAACGGCTGGGTGGAGACCGACGCGTGGTCGTTCGGTGAGGCGCTGCCGCCGCCGAAGGTCGAGCTGCCCGACCCGGCGCTCGACGCGGTCTCGCCACTGGACGGCAACGTGCTGCCGAACCCGTCGTTCGAGCTCGCGAGCGACAACGACCCGCAGTCGCCGCGTTGGTGGCGCTACGGCGAGTGGGGTGGCGCCGGCTCCTCGAACGGCACTTGGATGGTGGGCAACCCGACCGACGGCACCGCCTACGACGGCGGCCGCTACGTGCGCTTGTTGCAGGCCAAGGTCGCCGCCGAAGGCGACGCCAAGTGGACGAGCGACTACGTGCCGCTCAGCGCGCTCGGCGACACCCTGCGCCTGACGTGCCACTACCGCGGCGCGCCGCTCGGCCTGCTGGTGCACGCGGTCTCGGCCGACGGCAAGCAGGAGAAGTGGACGACCGTGGCGCACGGCCCGCAATGGAAGGATTGGCGCGTGATCTCGGGCACGGTGACGCTGCCCTCGTTCACCGCGAAGGTGCGTGTGGCGGCGCGGGCCGAGGGCCAAGGCACCACCGACGTCGATCTGTGCAACCTGCAACAGGCCGAGGCGATGCCCGAGCCCGAGCCGCAGGTCATCGGCGAGACCAACCTGGTCGCCAACCCCTCGCTCGAAGACGCCGATCCCTGGGATCCGGCCGCGCCGCTGCATTGGAACGCAGAGGTCTGGGGCGCCCTGGACGGCACCGCCGACTGGGCCTACGACGCCGCCGACGGCGCCCGCAGCGGCCGCGTCACCGTCAGCAACAAGACCGCCGGCGAAGAGGGCGACGCGAGCTGGCGCAGCGCCCCGATCGCCGTGACCGCCGGCGCCAAGGTCCGCCTGCGCGACCGCTACAAGTGAACGACCCTCTCGCGGCTGCGCATCTACGTGGAGAACGGCGACGGCAGCCAAAAGGATTGGTTCAGCAGCGGCGCGCTGCCGGCCTCGCCGAACGCGTGGGCCGACGGAGAGCTGGTCGCCGAGTTGCCGGATTGGACGCGGCGGATCGTGGTCTTCCACACGCTGGACGACAACGGCAGCCTCGTGGTCGACGCCTACGACCTGCGCGCCGCGACCGCCGATCCCGGCGGTGGCGGCAGTGGCGGCGGCGGCGGTGGCGGCGAGCCCACACCCGGCGACGCCGTGCCTACGGTCGCGGTCATCGGCGACGCCAACATCGTGCCCAACCCCTCGGTCGAGGCGGCGAGCGTGGCCGACCCGACGTGGCCCTATTTCTGGGGCGGCGCGGCCTGGGGCGGCGCCGAGGCGACCTTCACCTGGCAGCAGGAAGGCACTGCCGGCAAGCGCAGCGTGGCGCTCGGGGTGACCTTCCCCGGCGCCGGTGAGGGCGGCGCGCTGTGGTCGACGCGGATGTTCCCGGTGAAGCCGCGCTCGACGTGGGCGAGTCTGACCGCGAAGGCGCGGGGTGTCGGCAAGGCCGAGCTGTGGCTGGTCGGCCGCGACGTCTACGAGGAGCCGCGTTGGAGCTACGTCGGCAGCTACGAGCTCGACGCCGACTGGGCCACCATCGGCGGGCTGGTGCCGGTGCGGGGCGACGCGGTCGCCCTGCGCGTCGTGCTGCTGATGCGCAGCGCCGGCGCGCTGCAGGCCGACGAATTCGTGCTCGTGGAGGCCGACGCCCCGATCGGCACCGGCAAATCCGACGGCGCCACCGAGCTCGACAGCTTCGACGCCGGTCCGAAGGGCGGCTCGCTCACCACCGAGAGCGGCTGCAGCGCCGGCGTGAGCGGCGGCGACGGCGCGGCCGGCAGCACCGTGGCGCTCGTCCTGCTGGCGCTGCTGGCGCTGGGCCTGCGTCGCGGCCGCATCGGCGGGACGCTGTTGCTGGCGCTGCTCGCGCTCGCCGCGCCGACGCCGGCGCAAGCCGCCCCGCTGCTTCAGAACGGCGGCGTCGAAGGCAGCGGCCCGGCCGACGGCGCGCCGGCGGGCTGGACGCGCATCGTCTGGGGCGACGCGGTGCAGGCGACGTTGAGCTGGTCGCAAGACGGCGCGAGCGGCCGGACGTTGACGGTCGTGCTCGACAAGGCGCCGGCGAGCAGCGACGACGGCGACGCCTATTGGCTCTCCGACGCGATGCCGACGCCCTCGGGCGGCGCATTCCGCGTGAGCGCGCGCTACCGCTCGACCGCGCCGTGCCGGCTGATGGTGCAGGCGCTCGGCGGCGCGGCACCGACGTGGCGCCTGGTCGGGCGCTTCGACCCCAGCGCGGAGTGGGCGACGGCGAGAGGCACCGTCGCGATCCCCGACGACGCCTCGTCCATCCGGGTCGCCTTCTCGCTCGAAGCGGTCGGCACGCTGGAGACCGACGACTACGCCGTCGCGGCCGAGGCGCCGCCGGCCGAGCCGTGGGACGGCAGCCCGGGCGGCGGTCTGATCAACGCCGGCTTCGAGGCGGCGGCGGCGGCACCGGCGCTGCAGCACGTCGAGGGCAAGATCCCGGGCTGGTCGTTCGCGCTCAACCAGGGCACGGGCGGCGGCGAGATCCGCGACGACGGCGCACCCGAGGGCAAGCGCTTCGCCCGCATCGAGGCGACGAGCATGGCTTCGGGCGGCGACGCGACTTGGCGCTCCGGCCCGGTCGACGTGCTGCCCGACGGCGAGCTGATGGCGCTGCGCGTGCGTTGCCGCACCTCGGCGCCGATGCAGATCTTGCTGATCGAGGAGTTGGCGCAGGGCAGCGCGCGCTACCGCCGCATCGCGATGGTCCGCCCGATCGTGGGCGACGAGGCGGCCGCCGCGGCCTTCCGCGACGTCGGCGGCACCTTCGCCCTCGCGGCCGATGTGGCCCGCATCCGCGTCGCGTTCGCCATCGGCACCGTCGGCGTCGCCGATCTGGACGACGTCCGCGTCGGCAAGGCCGACAGCTTCGGCCCCGGCACCGCCCAGCCTCGCGTCAGCCTCGCCATCGACAGCCCGAGCGGCGACGTCGACGCGGTGCTGTCGGCGCTCGACGCCCGCGGCATCAAGGCGAGCCTGTACGTCCCGGCCAACCGCCTCGGCGCGGCCGGCGCGACCTCGGTCGACCGCCTGCTCGCCGCCGAAGCCGCCGGCCACGAGATCGGCCTGTACGGCGAGGACGTCGCCGATTGGGTCAACGACAACGGCGAGGGCTGGCGCGGCGCGGTGCTGCGCGCCTACGACCGCTTCCGCGAGGCCGGCGTCTCGGCCTACGGCTTCGCCCCGCCCGGCGGCTTGGTCGACGGCGGCGCCATCGACATGATCGACGGCTCCGAGGGCTACCTCCGCACGCTCGACAGCGGCCTGAACCTCGCGCCCTTCGATTACCTCGGCGTGCGCGTGCTCGACGTGAACGGCGCGCTCGACGGCGCCACCTTCGCGCGCTGGGTCGTCGCGGCCAAGCGGCAAGAGGGCTGGTTGGTGCTGCGCTACGGCGGGCAGGGCAGCAGCGGCGCCATCGACGTCGACCGCATCGGCGCCGACCTGGACACGCTCGCGGCCACCGGCGTCGAGTTCCGCACCGTCGCGGACGTGCTCGGTCGCGAGACCACGCCCATCGAGAAGGTCGAGCCCGCCTGCAGCGCCGCGCCCGTTCGTGGGTCTGCGTCGGGGCGCGGCGCCGGCTTCGGGCTGCTGGCCGTCGTGCTCGCGGCCGGCCTACTGATTCAGTCGCGCAGGAAGTGGCAGGTGTAGCCGCCCGGGTTCTTCTCCAGGTAGTCCTGGTGGTAGTCCTCGGCGGCGGTGAAGCCGTTGTAGGGCGCGAGCTCGGTCACGATCGGTCGCTTCCAGCGGCCCGACGCGCCGGCGGCCTGAATCGCCTCGGCGGCCGCCTTCCGCTGGGCCTCGTCGCGGAAGAAGATCGCCGAGCGGTATTGCGTGCCGACGTCGTTGCCCTGGCGATTGGGCGTGGTCGGGTCGTGCATGCGGAAGAACCAATCGAGCAGCAGCGTGCGGAGCGATAGCTGCTTCGGATCGAAGACGACGCGCACGGACTCGGCGTGGCCGGTGGTGCCGCGCTTGACCTTGTCGTAGGTCGGGTTGGCGACGCTGCCGCCGGCGTAGCCGACCTCGGTCTCGACGACGCCGGGGATCTTGCGCAGCAGGTCTTCCATGCCCCAGAAGCAGCCGCCCGCGAGCACGATCTCCTCGAAGCTCGTCTCGCAGCCCGGCGCCTGCCCCGGCGCCGGCGTCGCGCAGACGTTGCTGGTGCCCTCGGCCGCCTTCTTCGTCGCCGCCGCGGTCGCCTCGGCTGCCTTACCCGTCACCGCCGGCAGCCACGCCGCGTAGCCCTGCTCGGCCATCTTCTCGGCCGGCACGAAGCGCAGCGACGCCGAGTTGATGCAGTAGCGCTGCCGACTCGGCGCCGGGCCGTCGTCGAAGACGTGGCCGAGGTGCGAATCACCGGCCCGACTGCGCGCCTCGCGGCGGACCATGCCGTATTTGCGGTCGACCTTCTCGTAGACGCGCTCGGCCTCGATCGGGCGTGTGAAGCTCGGCCAACCGGTCCCCGAGTCGAACTTGTCGCGTGAGGAGAAGAGCGGCTCGCCGGTGACGATGTCGACGTAGAGGCCGGCGGCGTGGTTGTCCCAATAAGGATTGGAGAAGGCGCGCTCGGTCGCGTCGCGCTGGGTGACCTCGTATTGCAGCGGGGTCAGGCGGGCGCGCAGCTCGGCGTCGCTCGGCTTGGTGAAGGTCTTGTCGGACACGGGCTTGGCTCCTTTGCGCGGGGTCGGGGTCGAGGGCTTGCGCGCGCCATCGTTGCGGGGCGGCTTCGCGTCGGCGTGGCGGCCGCAGCCGGCGACGAGCAGCGCCGCGAGCAGCGCCGTCGCGAGCAGCAGCAGCGCGGTGAGGGAGTTGGGGGTCGGCGACATCGGCACCTCCGGAGGCGGGGGGACCGCACGGGTCCCGTTTCTCCAGTGTCGTCACGGCCCGGTCGGCCGTGACAGACACGCCCCGATCGGATGCAGCGCGAGCGCTATCGGCGCGCGAGGGCCGCGTCGACGAGCTCCGCACCGAGGTCCGGGCCGCCGAGGGCCAAGATCTCACGGATGCCGGTCGGGCTCGTCACGTTGATCTCGGTGAGGTGCTCGCCGATCAGGTCGATGCCGACGAAGATGTGGCCGGCCTCGCGCAAGGCGGCGCCGACCTCGGCGCAGATCGCCTCTTCGCGCGGCGTCAGCGAGGAGAGCGCCACCGTCGCGCCGACGTGGATATTGCCGCGTAGGTCGTCGGGCGGCGGCACGCGCAGCAACACGCCGCGCGCCACGCCGTCGACCAAGATGACCCGCTTGTCGCCCTGCACCACCTCGGGCTGGTAGCGCTGCGCCAGCACGAACTCGGTGCCCATGCGGGTCGACATCTCGAGCAAGGCGTTGGTGTTCAAATCGCCGGGGTGGATGGCGACCACGCCGTTGCCGCCCGAGAACGAGAGCGGTTTGATCACGATCGAGCCGCCGACCTCACCGGCGAAGCGTTTGAGCGCGGCGATGTCGCGGCTGAGCAGGCAGGGCGGCGTCCACTTCGGGAAGCGCAGCACCGCCGCCTTCTCGTTCCAGCTGCGCAGCGAGTCGGGGCGGTTGGCGACGACCGTGCCCGCCGGCGCCTGATCGAGCACGTAGGTCGCGGCGATGTACGTCATGTCGAAGGGCGGATCTTTACGCATCCAGACGACGTCGAAGCCGCCGAGCGGCTGCTCCACGACCTCGCCGAAGCGGACGTGATCGCCCTGCACCGCCTGCACCGTGGCGCTGCGCGCCCGCACCCGCCCACCGTCGCTGCGACCGAGCAAGCCCGCGGGCGTGCAATGCCAGACCTGATGGCCGCGCGACTGCGCCTCGAGCATCAAGCCGAAGGTGCTGTCCTGGTCGACCCGCCAGTTGTCCATCGGATCGGCGACGAAGAGGTGACGAACGGAAGGCTGCGAGCTCATCGCACGACTCCACGCGGTTGCGCCGCAGGTGCCGGCGCGGCTTTGGGCGGCGCCTGCCCGGCCAGGCGTGCCGGTTCGAGCACCACGTCCAGCGAGCGACCGGCGATCTGGCGATCGATGGTCAGCACGCCCTCGAATTCGAAGACACCGCCGGGCTCGATCCCGGCGCGTAGCCCGATCAGCAGCTCGCCCTCGGGGCCCTCGGCGCTGCCGTCGCGCGCCCAGATCCAATTCAGCCCGGCGACACGCGGGATCACCCGCCACGCCTGCGCGCGGAGCTTCACCGTGCGGCCGACCAGCTCCTCGCGGCGACGCCGCATCTCCGCGATGGTCGGTCCGAGCGGCGTGACCTTGGCCGGCTCCACCGCCGCCGCGCCCGTCACCTCGATCGGCGGCAGCAGCGGGTCGAGCACCGCGTCCTCGCCATTGGTGCGCAACGCGATATCCGGTCCGTAGACGTCGCTCGCGAGCAGCAGCTTGTCGATGCGGACGTCCTGAATCGGCGAGCCACGGCCGTCGGTGACGACGTATTCGGCGATGCTGAAGGCGTCGGTCGGCGTCGCCGAGAGCGCCGGCACCGCCACCCACGCCTCGGCGGCGTCGTCGTCACGGACCTGCATCCAGGCGTAGCCGAAGCCGAGGTAGGTGCGGGTCGCGCGTACGCGGATCGGCGATTGCGTCTTGCCGGCGAGGGCGTTGCGCAGCGTCGGCGGCGCCTCTTCGACCCACGGCGCCGGCGGCCGCTCGGGCGGCGCGAGCGGACGCGGATCACGGCCGGGCCGATTGGAGCAAGCGGCCAGCAACGCGAACAAGGCGAGCGCGACGAACGGAATGCGGAGCATCGGGGAGCCTCCATGGCGCGGTTCTATCCCCTGCCGCGATCGGTGGCAACGGCCGCGAGAACGGCATCGTCGATGCGACAGGCTGTGACAGACCAGATGCGACGCCCCCCTTGCGCCGCCGAGATCCGATGCCCATCTTGCGGACTCGACGGAGGAGACCCGTGCCGCTCTATCTGCACCGAGGACCAGACACCGCTGCGCTCGCCGACGCGCTCGCCGCCGAGCTGCGCACGCTGCGCGTCGATCCCTTCGTGCCGGTCGAGGTCGTGGTCGGCAGCCGCGGCATGGAGCGCTGGTTGCGGCACCGCCTCGCCGTCGGCGCCGACCGAATCGCCGCCGGCCTGCACTTCCCCTTCCCGCGCGCCGCCCTGGACGCCGCCGCCGCACGCATCCTCGCGCTGCCGCCGCTCGACGCCGCCGCGCAGCGCCCCGAGCGGATGGCGTTGCAGCTCGTCGCGCAGCTGCGCCGCCACCTCGACACGCCCGAGTTCGCCACCGTCTGCGCCTACCTGCACGCCGACGGGCCGCGCACCAGCGACGACCCCGCCAGCGCCCGCGAGCTCGCCTTCGCCCGCGAGGTCGCCGACGTGCTCGACCGCATGCAATACGAGCGGCCCGAGCAATCCGTCGCCTGGGCCGACGCGCCGGACCAAGCGCCCGAGGCGCATCGATGGATCGCCCGCCTGCTCGCGGAGACGCTCGGCCCGGACGCGCCGGCGCGCCGACAGACCGCCCTGCTCGCGCATCCGGGCCGACCCGAGCTGGCCGACGCGACGCCGCTGCACCTCTTCGGTCTCTCGACGCTGGGCCGCCGCGACGTCGCGCAGATCGAGGCCATCGCGCGCAGCTTCCGCGTGCACCTCTATCTGCTGACGCCCTCCTCGACCTGGTGGGAACATGTCCGCAGCCTCGGCGAAGGGCGCGCCGCGCTGCGCGCCGAGGGCGCCGACCGCGTCGCCGTGGCCGAGGCGCTGCGCGAGCAGAACGCGCTGCTCGCCGGCCTCGGCAAGCCGAGTCGCGACCTGCAGGGCTGGCTCGAAGAGGCCGGCTACGTCGAGCAGGAGCCGCCGACGTCGGCCGCGCCCACCGCCACCGGTACGCTCGGCGCGCTGCGACGCTGGATCGACGAGGCGGGCGAGCGCGAGCAGCTCGGGCCGCTGCAGCCCGACGCGAGCCTGGAGCTGCACGCCTGCCACGGCGCGCTGCGGCAGGTCGAGGCGCTGCGCGACCGCCTGTTCGCCCTGCTCGACGCCGATCCGACCCTGACGCCCCGCGATATCGTGGTGATGACCCCCGATATCGAGACCTACGCGCCGCTGTGCAGCGCCGTCTTCGCCCGCCGCGGCGTCGGCGTGAACGGTCGCTTGCCCGCGCTGCCCGCTCTGGTCGCCGACCTCGGCCTACAGAGCACCAACCCGCTCGCGGCCATGCTGCTCTGGCTCCTCGACGCGACCGAGGGCCGCCTGACCGCGCCGATGGTCTGCGATCTGGCCGCGCACGAGGCCGTACGCCTGCGCTTCGGGCTGCAAGCCGAAGACGTCGAGGCGATGCGCGCGCTCGCCGCCGCCGCTGGCATGCGCTGGGGCGAAGACGCCGACGCCCGCGTCGCCGCCGATCAGCCCGCCAACGCCGAGCACACCCTGCGCTTCGGCCTGGAGCGCCTCGCGCTCGGCGCGCTGCTGCCGGAAGACGCGGGCCTGCCGACGCTCCATCCCGCCGACGCCGCGAACGGCCCGCACGCGCTGCCGCTGGTCGCCGAGCCCCTCCGCACGCCCGAGCAGCGCCGCCATTTCGGCGTGCTGGCGATGTTGGTCGGCGAGCTGGAGCGGGCGCGCGAGACGTTGGCCGCGCCGAGGACGCCGCAAGCCTGGCGCGAGGCGCTGCAAGAGGTCGTCGATCGGCTGGCGAGCCCACCCCCGCGCGCAAGTTGGCTGCGCGCCGAGCTCGACGAGACGCTCGAAGCGCTGCTGCCCGACGCCGAGCTCGCCCTCGAAGCCGCCGCCGTCCGCCGCCTGCTGCGCGGCGCGTTCGAGCTGCCCTCGCGCGGCGACCGTCCGGTGACGGGCGCGGTGACGGTCTGCTCGCTGGAGCCGATGCGCTCGGTGCCCTTCCGCGTCGTCGCCCTGCTCGGCATGGACGACGGTAGCTTCCCACGCAGCCGACGACCGGCGAGCTGGAGCCCCTTCGCCGAGCCCGAGCCCGGCGAGCGCGACCGGCGCGAGGTCGACCGCCACCTGCTGCTCGAGGCGCTGCTCTCGGCCGGCGACCATTTGCTCGTCTTCTGGGACGGCCACGACCTGCAACGCGGCGACGAGAAGCCCGCCGCCGTGCCGATCGAGGAGCTCGTCGATCTGCTCTGCGACCGCGGCGCGGAGGACGCACGCAAGCGAGCGGCGTGGGTGCGCACTTGGCCGATGCAGCCGTGGAGCCCGCTGCGCTTCGGGGCCGAGGCGCCGCCGAGCTTCGACGCCGACCTGGCGCGGGCAGCCGGCGAGATCGAAGCGACCCGGCGCGGCGAGCGCGTCCCGGTTCCACGTGGAACGGCGGCCGCCGCGCGCGCGGCGGGGGCGGCGGCGGCGACGTTGACGGCCGAGGAGCCGGCGGCCGAGCTCGACGCGTCGCGGGTGGCGCGCGAGCTGCACGACGGACCGAGTGCGTTGTTGCAGGCGCGGCTGCGCTTGCAGCGGCCCGACGACGTGGTGGCGTTGGAAGATCGCGAGCCGTTCGAGGTGGAGGGGCTGGCGAGCTGGGCGTTGGTCGACCGGGCGCTGCGGTGGCAGCTCGCGGCGCTGCGGGCGGGGCGGGACCTCGGCGCGGCGGACGACGACAGCGCCGGCGCGGACGACCTCGACGCGACCGCCTCCCTGGACGAGGACGGCGAGGACGGCGACGCCCGCTTGCAGGCCGAATTCCTCGCCTCCGAGCGCGGCGCGGGGCAGATCCCCCACGGCATCGTGGGCGCCGAGGCGTGCGAGGAGGCCTTCCGCGACGCGAGCCAAGTCGTGGAGCAGCTGCGCGACGTCCTGCCCGACGTGGCCGAAGCGGACGACGGCCCGCTGACCGCACGCCTCGGCGAGCAGACGCTGCGCGCGGCGCCCCCGCTCCGGCGCGGCGGCACGCTGGTCTGGACCACGGCGAGCAAGCAGCCCAACGCGCGCCTGCACCTCGAAGGGACCGTCGCGGCGCTGGTGGCGCGCTTGGCGCTGGGCGACGACGAAGCGGTGCAGGTGCATCTGGTCGGCCGCGAGGGGAGCGCGACGCTGACGCCACCGGACGCAGCGACGTCGCACGCGCTGCTGACGGCGCTGCTGGCGACCCGCGAGCGGCTGCGCAGCCAAGCGGTGCCGGTCTTCGCGCGCACGAGTTGGGCGTTGGCGCGTGCGCTGGGCGACCGGCCGCTGGCCGAGGTCTCGGCGACCGATCGGGGCAAGGCGGTGCGCGCGCTGCGGCAGGCGTGGGAGGGCGACAGCTTTGGCGGCGGCGCCGGCGACAGCGCGGCGGCGGCGACGGCGGCGCTCTGGGCGGATTGGGAGCCAGAGGCGGACTTCGACGAGCTGCACGCCGAGGCGTTGGCGGTCTACGGCGCGACGCTGCAGCTGCTGGCCGGGGGTGCGGCATGAGCGTGGCGACCTGGCGTGGCAACGAATCGCTGGCCGAACCGGCGCGCCTGCTCGAGGCCAGCGCCGGCACGGGCAAGACCTGGCAGATCGCCCACCTCGTCACGCGCTGGGTGGCCGAGGCGCCGGGGGTGCCGATCGAGCGATTGCTCGTGATCACCTTCACCAACGCCGCGGCGGCGGAATTGCGGGATCGCGTGCGGCGGCGTCTGGTCGCGGCGCGAGACCGCCTGCGCGACCCGCAGCCTGCAGGCGCGGCCGAGGGCGACGAGCAGGACCCCCGCCTCGCCGACCTGGTCCGCGTCGACGACGCCGAGCGCCGCGAGCGCCTCGGCCGGCTCGAGCTCGCGCTCGGCAGCTTCGACCTGGCGCCGATCTCGACCATCCACGGCTTCTCGCAGCGCACGCTGAGCGAGCTCGCCTTCGCGTCGGGCCAAGAGCCGGGCCTGGAGCTGCTGCAAGACGTCGCGCCGGTGCTGCGCGAGCAGGTGCTCGACGCGCTGGCCCGCGCCCGCGCGAGCGCGACCGACCACGACGCGCTGACGCTGCTCGAGGAGGCGGGCTACGAGCCTTCGCGGCTGACCTCGGTCGCCAAGGAAGCCGCGAAAGCGGTCGCGCCGCGGCTGTTGCCGGCCGGGGTCGGCGAGCTGGAGGCGGCGCGCGCGGCGTTGGCGGCGGCGCTGCAAGGCCCGGTCGACGCCCGCGACGACGCCCGCTCGCGGACGGCCCTGGCGCGCTGGTTCGCCGAGGGCGCGACCCGCGCCGGACGCTTGGACGGCAAGGGCAAGCCGCGCGCCTTCGCGAGCCGCTTCGGCGCCGAGGGTGGGCAGCCGGGGGCGAGCCCGGTCGCGGCGGCGGCGCGCGCGCTCTTCGACGTGCAGGACGCGGCGCTCGGCGACGATTTGGTCGAATTCGCGCGCTCGGTGCGCAAGGCGGTCGAGCGCGAGCTGCGGCGGCGCGGGGCGCTCTCGTTCGACGCGATGCTCACGCGCTTGGCCGAGCGGATCGAGGCCGA
>JBEARB010000226.1:0-7192 GCA_041163625.1 Pseudomonadota bacterium
CTCCACGTACCGACGAGCTTCAGTTCCTTGGCGTCCAGGTCGAGCTTGTAGAGCTCGGTCGCGGTGTGCGCGTAGAGGTCGCCGACCGGCCCCATCGGGGTGCCCGTGTCGGACGGGTCGACGCTATCGGGGGCATCGACGGTGTCGGGCTCGTCGAAGAAGCCGTCGGGGAAGGTGGTGCCCGTATCGGCGGTGTCTTCCACGGCCGCGTCGGTGCCCGCAGTGGCGGTGTCCGGGCTGGTGTCGGCGGCGGACGTGCCGTCCTCGGCCCCGGCGCCGTCCCCGACGACGTCCTGCGCGCCGGTGTCGTACGTCGCAGGGATGCCGCCGCCGCTGCTGCTCGGCTCCGAGCAAGCCGCGAGCAGGGCAAGGGTGGCGAGGAGCAGGGTCGGGGTCGAAATCGGGCGCATCATCCAATCCTCCGCGGTCGGCAGGGGCGCGGAGGATGCAGAGGCCGCAGCGCCGCCGCAAGGAGGAATTCCCGACGGCGGGTCAATCGACCTCGTCGGACTCGTGCACGGGTACAAGGTCGTCGAAGAGGTCGAGTTGGCGCTGGTTCCGACCGCCCCGCGGGGGATCCAGGCGGACGCCGAGGCCGATCAGGCGCACCGGGGCAGGGTGCTCGGCGTGCAGCCGCGCCAACAGCTCGACGAACTCGTCGGTCGACGGCTCTCCCCGGCGGGCGCGGTCGGCGCTGCGGGTGGTGAAGTCGGCGAGCCGCAGCTTGACGTGCAGCCCGCGGATCCGCGTCGCGACCGCGCGCTGCGCGATGCGCTCGCGCAGGACCGCCGCCATGGCCTCGATCTTCGGCATCGCGTCGATGAGATCGTCGAAATCGCTGGCGAACGTGCGTTCGACGGAGACCTGGCGCGGCTCCCATTCGGTGACCACCGGCCGGTCGTCGACACCGCGGCAGAGCCCGTGGATGCGCGGCGCCCAACTGCCGAAGAGCGCCTCGAGTTCCGGCATCGCGAGCGCCTGCAGGTCCGCGCATCGACGCAGACCGCGTAGCTCCAGGCGGGCGCGCGTCTTCGGCCCGACGCCGGGGATACGGCCGACCGGGAGGTCGTGGACGAAGGCTTCGACGTCCTCTGGGCGGATGACGGTCAAGCCGTCGGGCTTGCGCCAATCGGACGCGACCTTGGCGAGGAATTTGTTCGGCGCGACGCCCGCCGACGCGGTGAGGTTCAACTCCTCACGGATCGACGCCCGGATCGCCTCGGCGATCCGCGTCGCGCTGCCTTGGAGTTCCCGGCACTCGCTGACGTCGAGGTAGGCTTCGTCCAGGCTCAAGGGCTCGATGGCCTCGGTGTAGCGGCCGAAGATCGCGCGGATCTTCCGACTCTCTTCGCGATAGACGGTGAACCGTGGCGGGACCAGCACCAACTCTGGGCACAGGCGAAGCGCCCGCGCCGTGGGCATCGCCGAGCGCACACCGAACTTGCGGGCTTCGTAGCTCGCCGTCGCGAGGACGCCGCGCTGCTCGGCACGCCCGCCGACCGCGATCGGACGGCCGCGGAGC
The DNA here is from genome assembly GCA_041163625.1 of Pseudomonadota bacterium. Lineage (GTDB taxonomy): Bacteria > Myxococcota_A > UBA9042 > UBA9042 > UBA9042 > JACKFC01. The sequence continues at coordinate 1,523 of JBEARB010000226.1, forward strand.
TCGGGCTGGTCTCGCTGCTCGACGCTGGCGTAGAACGCGTCCATGTCGACGTGCACGATCTTCCGCACGCGGCCCCCGACACGCGATGTAATAAAATCGCGCCGCGGCGGTTCTACCAAAGCAGAATCGCTTCGAGCGAGGAGGACGCGATGGGTTGGCTACAGAAGCTCCTGATCGGCAAGTCCAAGGTGATGCCGGTGCACGTGGACGACAGCAACTTCGAGGCCGAGATCCTGCGCTCGGAGGTGCCGGTGATGATCGACTTCTGGAGCCCGACCTGCGGCCCCTGCAAGATGCTCGAGCCGATCGTGGTCGACCTCGCCACCGAATTCGACGGTCGCATCAAGGTCGTCGAGGTCGACATCTCGCGGGCGCCGCGGGTCGCGGGTCGTTTCGGCGTCATGGCGACGCCGACGGTCCTGTACCTCGACAAGGGCCGCGAGGTGGAGCGGGTCGTCGGCTTCCGCGGCAGCCTCTACCACCGCGAGATCATCGAGAGCGATCTGCTGCCCGCGCAGAGCTGAACGCGTGCGCGACCACGCCTAGGCGGCGTCGGCGAAGTGCTGGTCGAGGAAGCGCTCGATCCGGCGCAGCACGTCGTCCGGGTACTCCAGCAGCGTGTAGTGGGTGCCGTTCGGGACGATGTAGGTCTCGGCGTGCGGCACGTGGCGATGGAAGACTTCGCGCACCGAGGGGGGCGTCATCGCATCCTTGCCACCGGCGATCAGCAGCAGCGGCTGCTCGATCCGGCCGAGTGCGGGCTCGCCGTCGTGCTCGTGCAGGTAGCCCATGATGCGGTGGTAGACGTCGAAGTCGAGCTGGTCGAAGCCCTGCGCGATGGCCAGGAAGACTTCGCGATCGAGGCGCTCGTCGACGATGCCGGTCTTGGACAGGACCGGCAGGAACCACGGCTGGCGTGTGAGTGTCGAGATCGCCGGCGGCAGTACCGGAGCCAGCCGGCGCGCTACGCGGTTGATCTGGGGCAGCACGAGGCGCGAGCCCGGCGCGGCGAACGCCGTCTCGAAGACGCGGCCGTAGGTGCCGTTGATGAGGACCAAGCCGAGCGATCGATCCCGCAAGTCCGCGCCCGCCTGCACCGAGACCTGCACTCCCATCGACCAACCGGCGAACAGGGCGCGATCCAGGTCGAGCGCGTCCATCACGGTGCGCAGATCGTCGACGTGATCCTGCACGCGCAGCCGCGAGAGATCCGAAGGCCGACCGGAGCGGTACAGACCGCGATAATCCCACGAGACGAAGCGGCAGCGGTCGGCAAAGCGTCGCAGCAGCGGCGCCCACGCGATGAGCGTGCCGCCGAGGCCATTGGCGATCACGATCGGCAGCGGCCCGTCGCCGTAGGTCTGCACGTCGAGGCGGGTGCCGTCGGGGGCGACGATGGTCCGACGCTCGAACTCGGGAAGGCTCATGGCTTGGACTCCTCCTGGCGGAGCTGCGCGACGATCGACTCGATCGCCGCAAGCCCGAACGTGATCTTCTTGAAGAAGCTGGCGTTGTGCGGGACGAACACGAAGCGTGGGTGCTGGCTCCACAGCGTGCGCAGCCGTCCGTCGAGCTTGCGCGCTTCGTCCAGACCTTCGTTGCGGACGGGGTTGCCGCCCTCGATGGAGATGCCGCCGGCGGCAGCGGTCTCGAAGAAGATGACGGCGTCGTAGCGCTGCAACTCGACGTCGAGGGTGGTGTCGACCGTGGCGAAGAAGCCCTCGGCGCCCTCGGCTTCTGCAGGCCAATACGCTGCGCCGTCGATGGTGCCGCGGTCGCAGAGCAGGATCCGCCCCGGGAACGCCGCCGATTGCGTCTCCTCGAGCGCGCGCTGCACCGCGAAGATGGCGCGCTGCGAAGCCATCGACGAAGTCGTGTCGTCGCGTCGTGGGAAACCGCCGCCGAAGAGCAATGTGGCGGCTTCGGGCACGATGACGACCGCCTCGCCGAGCTCACGCCGGAACAGGTCCGCCGCCGTCGTCTTGCCGCCGCCGGGGCCGCCGGTCAGCGCGATGCGCATTCCGCTGCGGCCAGAGCGTGGAGCGGGCAGCACGTTCATCGGACCTCCGGCACGGCTGGTCTCGCGCCGCGCGTGCGCTAGCATAGGGGGCCGCGACCGAGCCGGGAAGTCGCGCCGAGGAGTCGATGTCTCAGGCCACTTCCGAATCTGCCACCACCCATCGCCTCGCGAGTGACGGTCATGTGCGGCTGACCGATCCGATCGCCTGGGTCGCCGCCGAGCTGCTCGGGACCGCGGCGCTCGGCGGTGACGACCCGCTGTCCGCGCCGGCGTTGGCGATGCTCGCCGCCGGCGGCCTCGGGTTCGGCTCATACCGTGCCGACGACGGCCGTTGGTGGGTCAGCGGCCGACCGCATTGGCATGACGACCTTGCGCTGTTGCGGGCGGTCGCACCGTCGCTGCGCCCGGATCTGGCGCTGGAGCGGGCGCTCCGCAACGGGGACGTGCTGGCGGCCGAGGAGCGCCCGCGCCTGTGTTGGATCGCAGCGCGCACCATCGAGGCGCTCGGCTTGCCCGAGGCCGACGCTTCCGCGATGCCGGTCGTGCTCCTGCACGCGTTCTCCGATATCGCGGCGGTGCGAGTCCTCGGGCGCACAATCCGCCTGCATCGAGATCGCCTGATCGCGGCGCTGCGGCCCGACGCAGGGGACGGCTGCGCCACCTTCGTCGCCAATCCGCCCCCGGCTCCGCGCCAGTTCGTCGAGGGTTTGCGAGCCGTCCTGGAACGGTGCGCGAATCAGTGGGCGCTCAGCCGCGCGCCGAGCGACGGACCGGCCGGCTGGTTGGACGCCGCGCGGCATCTCGGCGCGATCGCGGAGCAGGCATCCGATCCAGCGGCCGGGGCCGACGCGCTGCTGGCGTTGCTCCGAGCGGCCGGCCTGGAGCGCGGTGACGGCGCCCTGCATCGCGGCCTGTTCGCGGACGGGCTCCTCGAGGCTTCGCGGCTGCTGCAGGACCACGCGGTAAAGGACCGGGCGCTCGCGTTCGCCACACACGCGGGTGCCGTCAGCGCGTTCCGGGTCGGGCTGTTGCCCGTGGGGCCGGAGGCCGCAACCCTCTGGGATGCCGAAGACGCGCTCGCGCTGGCCATCGTGCGGGGGGGGCACCCCGACCGCGTCTTCCTCGCGCGCGAGCGTGTCCGCGAAGCACGCGACGCAGCGCGGGCGCACCTCGTCGGGCTCGGCGTCGAGGCGATCGCCGCACGTCTCGAGGACGCGGCGATCGGCTTGCTCGGCTTGCTGCGCGAAGAGCGTAAACTGGTACAGTCCCTCGCCGAGACGGTCGGGGGGGGCGCGTGACGCATCCGCATCACGAATCGACGACGCCGATGCCGGAAGGTGGCGTCAGCCCGCACGGCGACGCGATGCGCCGCACCGCGCGGATCGCCGTGGTGGTGGCGCTCTCGCTGGTCATCGCCAAACTCACGGCGTGGTGGCTCAGCAAGAGCACTGCGCTGCTCGCCTCGCTGACGGACTCGTGTCTCGACCTCCTCGCCTCCTCGCTCAACGCCTGGGCCATTCAGCACGCGTTGGAGCCGCCCGATCGCGAGCATCGCTTCGGTCACGGCAAGCTCGAGTCGCTCGCCGGCCTCGGGCAATCGGTCTTCGTCGGCGTCGCCGCGATCAGCGTCGGCTACAGCGCCGGGCTGGCCGTGTGGAGCCCGGAGCCTCTGCAGCGCGGCCCGGTGGCGATCGCGGTGATGCTGCTCTCGATCGGGGCGACGTTGTGGCTCGTTCGCCTGCAACGGCAGACCGCAGAGTTGAGCGGCTCGGTCGCGATCGAAGCCGACGCGCTGCATTACGTGGGTGATATCGCCCAGAACAGCGCGGTCCTGCTCGGTATCGGAGCGGCGACCTGGCTTGACTGGACCTGGGTCGACGGCGCGGTCGGCTTCGCCGTGGCGCTCTGGATTCTCCGCTCCGCCGTCGAGATCGGGCGTCAGTCCGTCGACGACCTGCTCGATGCAGAACTCGAAGACGACACGCGCGCCGAGCTCGCCGCGATCATCGCCGCCGACCCGCAAGTGCGCGGCGTCCACGATCTGCGCACGCGCCGCAGCGGCCCATCGGTCCTCGCCACGGTCCACATCGCGGTCGATGCCGAGCTCACGGTCCGTCGCGCGCATCGGGTCGCAGCGCGCGTCGAACACGCGCTCCTGCGCCGTTGGCCGGCCGGCCATTTCGTCTTGCACGTCGATCCGGACGACCACGAGGCCGAGGACCCCTTCGGCGATCTGGAGGGCGACGACGCCGTCGCGCAGGCGATGGGCTCAGCCGACGTCGACGACCCAAGCCTGCAGGTTCGCGAAGGCGAGCGTCCCGGCTCGCCCGAGCTCGCGACCGAACCCGCTCTCGCCCACACCGCCGAAGGGCAGGGCAGGGTGTGAGGTCGGGATCCGGTTGACGAACACGCCGCCGACGCGAAGGCGCTCGCCGATACGGCGCGCGCGCTCGGCGTCGCGCGTCCAGATGCTGGCCGCGAGTCCGTAGGCGCTGGCGTTGGCCCGTGCGATCAGCGCCTCGTCGTCCGAGAAGCGCCACATTGCCGCGACCGGCCCGAAGATCTCTTGGTCCGCGGCCGGCGTGCCGTCCGGAACCTCGTCGAGCAGTGTCGGCGCATACCAATGGCCCGCTCGGGCGAGCGGTGCGCCCCCCACGCGAATCCGCGCCCCGGCGGCCACACTCGTTCGGACCTGGTGGTCGAGGGCCTCGACCAAGTCGCCCCGCGCCATCGGGCCGAAGACGGTGCTCGGATCGCGGGGATCGCCGGGCTCGAGACGGGTCATCGCCGCGGCCATGCGCTCGGCGAAGAGGTCGGCGATTCGCTCCTCGACCAGGAAGCGCTTGCCCGCGCAGCAGACCTGTCCGGCGTTGAGGCAGCGTGCCCGGACTGCCTCGGGCACCACGTGCTCGAGGTCGGCGTCGGCGAGTACGATGAACGGGTCGGAGCCGCCGAGCTCGAGGACGACCGGCTTGCCCGCCGCGCCCGCGGCGGCGGCGACCGCACGACCGGCGCGGGTCGATCCGGTCAGCGTCACGCCGGCGATGCGCGGGTCATCGATCAGCGGTGCGATGGCGGGGACGTCGACCACCAACGCCGCAAACGAGCCCGGCTCCAGACCGCAGCTCGCAAATAGCCGCTCGCATGCGAGCGCGCAGCCCGTCACGTTCGGCGCGTGCTTGAGCAGCACCGCGTTGCCCACCAGCAGGGCTGGTGCCGCCGCGCGAAAGACCTGCCAGAGGGGGAGGTTCCACGGCATGATCGCGAGCACGATGCCCAACGGGCGGGGGAGGACGAAGGCAGGGACTTCCACCTCGGGGGCGGCCTCGGCTTGCAGCCACCGTGGGCCGTGCTCGGCGAGGAAGCGGCACAATGCCGCGCATTTGCCCACCTCGGCTCGGGCCTCGGCGAGCGGCTTGCCCATCTCCGTCGTGATCAGGAGGGCGAGGGCTTCGTGCTCCGCGAGGACGGCGTCGGCGAGGCGAGCAAGCGCCTCGGCGCGTGCGCGGACGCCGACGTCGTGAGGCGGCCGTAGGTTTGCCGCATAGGCCCCGGCGGCGGCTTCGACGCGGGCCTGGACGGCCTGGGCGTCGTGGGTTTCGTAGCGGGCGATGGGGCTGTCGTCGAAGGGGAATCGGCTCTCGAAGTGC
>JBEARB010000227.1:0-36119 GCA_041163625.1 Pseudomonadota bacterium
GCACTACCTGCTGCCGCGCGATATAGACAAAGATCAACTCGACACCTATCCAGCCTGTGCGCCCGGGGTGGCGACGCTCTGTGACGAGATCGCCGACGACACGCCCAACCCGAACACCGGCAAGCCCGAGCCCGCGTTCGCCGGCCTACAGACCGGAAACCCCGGATTTCCGGGCTGGCAGTCGTACGGCACGCTACTCGCGTTTGGCCTCGACCTGCGGTGGAGGTTCTGATGCGCCGCTCCTCCATGCATCGTCGCCGCCGGCTCGCGGCGTGGACCGCTGGCGTGACGCTTCCGGCCGCCCTGCTCGCCGGCTGCGAGCCCGATCCGACCGACGGCGTCTTCCCCGACCGCGACGTCGCCCAAGCCGACGCCAACGGAGGCAGCGACGGCACCGGCGGTGGCGATACCGTCACGGCCGGCGGATTCAGCGGGCAGTGGGCGATGGTCGCGGAGTGGTCGACGTGCGTGAAGGTCGTCGACGAGCTCGAGACCCGCGCCTGGCGCCTGCTCTTGGTCGATATCGAGCACGCCAACAACCGCATGAGCGAGAAGCGCACGCTCTGCGACCTGCGGCTGACGCCGATCCTCGGCCTGCCGACGGTGGTGCCGCAGCCGGTCATCGACGCGCATCCCGTCATGCAGGTCGAGAGCGTCGTGCTCGGCGGCGAAGGCGTCGGCGCGGCCTACGCCGGCGGCTCGGAGGTCCAGCGCTTCGGCATCGAGTTCCCGACCGATCCGCTCGGCGAGCCGATGCCGACCAAGCTCGACATCGACGACCCACGGCTGGTCGACGTCGAAGAGGACGGCCAGCCCGGCGCGACCTTCCACGTCGGGCCGAGCTGCTCGATCCACATCGCGCAGCGCGAGGTGTCCACGCTGAGCGGCACGCTGGTCGCGGAGGGACGCTTCGAAGGCGGCGGCATCCACACCACCGAGCAGGTGGTGTTCAGCTCGACCAAGGCGATCTGCGGTCAGACCTTCTCGACCCGCCCGAACGACGTGCAGAACCGGTTCGCGATGGTGCGGGCCGGCGCCTTCGACGACGACGGCGACGGCAAGGTCACCTGCGCCGAGCTCCGCGAACACGGGAGCGAGGTGCTCGCCGCGCTGCCAGCGGACGACGCCCGCTGCCAGGCCGCGAAATAGGGCTCGATCGCCGCGCGATCAGGGCGCGCACTTGCTCTGGATGCAGTCGCGCAGCGTCTTGAACTTGTCGGCCGCGCCGCCGGTCAGCTTGTCGCCACACGCCGCGACGCAGCTCATGTCCTTGCACTGACCGACGCAGAGCCCCGCCTGCAGGCAGCCCGTGAAATCCGTGGTGCACGCCAGCGACTCGCTGCCGCACTGGTTCAGCAGGCAGCTCGTCATGTCGATGTTGCCACCGCCGCCACCGCCGCCGCCGCTGCAATCGGCGGTGCAGGTCAGGCTGGTCTCCCAGGGGCTGTCGCAGGTGCCGTCGCCGCACTTTGGTGCCGGGCAATCGCCGGCGCAGACGAAGGGGTTCTCGATTGGACTCTCGCACTTGCCGTCGCCACAGGTCGGCAGCGTGCCACTACCGGCGCCGCAATCGGGCGCGCACGTCAGCGTGGTCTCGAAGGGCAGATCGCAGCTGCCGTCGCCACAAACGGGCGCCTTGCAGTCCTGCGTGCAGGTGAAGGGGTTCTCGGCCGGGGCGTCACAGGTGCCGTCGCCGCACTTGGCGCCACCGCCACCGCCGCCGCCGCCACCGCAGTCCTGCGGGCAGAGGAACTGCTCACCGAGGTCGCATTTGCCGTCTCCGCAGGGGTTGGGGCAATCCTGCGGGCAGGTCAGCTGCTCGCCGAGGTCGCAGGTGCCGTCGCCGCATTTGCTGCCGCCGCCGCCACCGCCACCACCGCCGAGGTTGATGCAGCCCTTCTGCATGCCGCACTGACCGGCCGCGAGCAGCGCCTGCTGCCCCGAGCTCGAGAGCCCGTTGCCGCAGCCGAGCATGCATGTCGTGTCGCCGTTGCAGCCGCCGAGGCAGCCGACTGCCTTGAGGCAATCGGAGTCCGCAAAGCAGGCCGAGACCTCGGTCTGGCACTCCTTGGTCAGGCAGGCGAGTAGCTCATTGGTGCCGCCGCCACCGCCACCGGTGTCCTTGGCGCCGCCGGCGTCGGCCGTGCCGGCCGTATCGGCGGTGCTGCCGGTGTCGGTCGTACCGGCGGTGTCCGCGGTGCTGCCGGTGTCGGCGGTGCCGGCCGTATCGGCGAGTGCGCCAGTATCGGCCTCGACGTCGCTGCCGGCGTTGCCGTCGGTGCCCGCGGTGCCGTCCGCGCCGCCGACGCCGTCGGTCGAGCCGGTGCCGTCTCCGAGGCTGCCGCCGTTGCCGTCCGCGCCGGTGCCGACGGTATCGGTGCCGCTGTCGCCGGTGCTGCCGGCATCCGAGTTGCACGCGGCGAGGCCGAAGCCGAGGACGAGGCTCGCCACGAGGGCGTAGAAACGGACGTTGCGCATGGACTCCTCCGGACGGAATTTCGCGGCGGCAGGGTAGCGACCCGGGCGGCGCGCGCAAGACCGATTGCGCGCGCCGAGCGGAGCGGCGATGCTCTCGCCGCGCGCTACGGGCGCCGGGGAGGCTGGGATGTCGATGCTGCTGACTCTCGGGATCGCGGGCGCGCTCGCGCTGGTCGTCGGCGGGGTCTGGATGTCGCGCCGCGGCACCGGCGGCGGTGCCGAGCCTGCCCTGCCCCACGACGACGGCGACGACGGCGCAGCCCCGCTCGGTGGGCCTGCTGCTGCGCCGACCCCAGCGCCGTCCCCAGCGCCGACTGTGCCGCCTCCGGCCGCGACCGCAGCCCCGACCGGCCGGATCGAGCACGTGATGCTCGAGACCGGCGGCTCGGTCTACGGTGCCGTGCCGCCCTACGGCAACCTCACGCTGGAGGGCGACGTCCTGCGCTACGAGGCGACGACGAGCATCGTCTCGGCATCGGGATCGGTGCTGTTCTCGGGCGAGGGCAGCTCGACGCTGCAGTCGATGGGCTCGATGGAGATGGGCAACTTCGTCTTCACCGTGCCGACGCGCGGAGCGAGCGCCTCCGAAGCCGACGGCGGCGTCGATGTAGTGGCCGACGGCGAGACCTACCGCTTCGTCGGGCTCGGCCCCGGGTCGGTCGAGGTACCGAAGCTCCTGCGTGCGGCAGGGATCGCGCTCTGAGCGAACAGCTCCCACGAGTCAGCCTCCGCGACGCTTGGCGCTGGTTCGTCACCGGCCAGCCGCTCGGCGTGGTGCTCGATGCCACGGAGACGGCAGCCTTCGACGCGTCGAACGCCGACCAAGCCCGAGCGATGTACCGCCCCGTCATCGCGTGGATGACGAGCTTCGCCCTGCTCTTCTGGGCGACCGATGTTCGGCGCTCGCGAGCAGCCCCGGCGCGGCCGAGGCGCTCGGACACGGGCGCGCGGTCCTGCTCGGCCTCGCGGTCGTAGCGTGGCTCGTGGGCAGCGTGAGCCTCCGCCGCATCTACGTGGTCGCGACGCTCTTTGCCGTTCCGGCCTATTGGGTGATCGCCGACACGCTGGGGCGCATCGGCGGCCCGAGCACGGCAACGCATCGCGCGGGATCTGCACGACGGCTCGGGCAGATGGTGGTCGCGACGCGCTACGTCCTCCGAGCCACGCTCGACCGGTACCGCAGCGTGCCCGGAGCGATTGGCCCCAACCTCGGCCAGCTCGCGGTGCTGCTCGACCGCTACAGCGCGATCGTGCGGAACTTCTGCGGGATCTGCATCCACGGATGCTCGAACAGCTCGGACTCGGCCCGTCGCTGCGCTGGCTCGCGAGCAGGATGCACGAGACCGACGGCCTCGAGGTCGCGCTCGAACCACCCGAGACGCTTCCGCCGCTCCCGGACGACAGCGCGCGCGCCGCGTTCCGCTGCGTCCAGGAGGCGCTGACCAACGTCGCCAAGCACGCCGGCGTCTCGACCGCGACGATGGCGGTGCGCTGCGACGTCGACGCGATCACGCTCGACATCAGCGACGCCGGCGTGGGCTTCGACGCCGCCGACACACTGCGACGCTCGACCGGCAGCGGCCTCGTGGGCCAACGCGAGCGGGCGCGGGCGGTGGGCGGTGACGTCGAATTGCACGGCGAACCGGGGACCGGGACCCGAGTCCGGATCCGTTTGCCACTCGCAGATGCTACGATGCCTTCGCATCCTGGCGAAAGGTGTCGTGATCGGCGTGTTTCTCGCCGACGACCACGCCATCATCCGCGCCGGCATGCGGCCATCCTTGACCCCGGCTGCGCTCCGTGACGCAGGCGGGTTGTCGGAACTCGGCGACGAGCCTGCGGCTCGGCCTCGTTCCGTTCACACACCACGTGGGGGGACTCTACTTGCCGCGCGCGCCGCCCAACGACGAGGGCAGCAGCGGCACCGCGACGTACTGCGAAGACGGCGATTGGTGCCAGAGCGGGCTGTGTGCGTACAGCGGCAAGCACCTGAAGAACGTGTGCTACAGCGCGAACAACTGGCCGTACGACCATGGTTGTGATGTCGACCAGGAGTGTGCGAACGGGAAGTGTGTGTACGGGTTCTTGTCCGGCTACTACTGCAACTGAGCGGGCGGAAAGGTCGCGGGCGGAAAGGTCGCGTTCGCCCCAGACTCAACCGCGCAGCTTGGACTCGCGTTCGAGCCGCTCGCAGAGCGAATGCACCAGGCGCAGGGCGACGGCGGGGTTGGCGACCACGAATTGCTCGAGCTCGGCGGCGTTGAAGAGCATCGCGTAGACGGTGCCCTGCGCACGCATCGAGGCGGTGCGGGGGCTTCCGGTCAGGGTCGAGACCTCGCCGAGGAAGGTGCCCTCGCGGTCGATGGTCGCGAGCAGCCGGCTGCCGCGCTCGATGCGCACCGTGCCGCGCAGCAGCGCGTAGGCGTGGTAGCTGCGCTCCCCTTCGCGGCAGAGGAGCTCACCGTCGCTGTACCGGACCAGGAAGTCGCTCGCCGCGTCGCCGCCGCAGATGGCCTGCCAGAGCGGGTCGAGCAAGCCGGCGAGGACGGCCTGCGCCTCGGTCTGTGGCAGCCGGCCGCGCAACTCGACGGCGGTGCTGGTCGCCGCACTGTGACCCGAGAGCAGGCGGCGCACGATGGCGAGCGCCTCGGCGGCGCCGCCGGGCCGGTCGACCGGATCGAAGGCGGCGAGCTGCAGGACGGCCTGCTCGAGCGCCGGCTCCAGCCCCGGCACGAAGGCCGACGGGCGCGGCAGACCGGCATGCGTCTCGGGGTCGGGCTCTGCGAGCAGCACGTCGGGGCGCTTGCTCAGGTCGATGCCCGTCAGCATCGCCCACGCGGTCGCGCCGACGCCCCAGAGGTCGGTGCGCACGTCGATGCCGTCGATATCGCGGTGCGCTTGCTCCGGTGCCTGAAAACCGCGCGTTCCCAGGCCCGCAGCGCCGACGACCTGCGCGACGTAGCTGCCCTGCGCGATGCCGAAGTCGGTCAGCACGAAGCCGCCTTGATCATCGACCAAGACGTTGCTCGGCTTGATGTCCAGGTGCAACACGGCGGCGTGGTGCGCGACGCGCAGGCCTTCGAGCAGGTCGAGCAGCAGCCGCCAGACGCCGGCCGGCTTCATCCGTGGGCGGCGCTGCGAGGCGTCCCAGAGCGAACCGCGGCGGTAGTGCTGCATCGCGACGAAGCCGATCGCCCCGCTTGCCGACCAATCGAGCACCGCCGGGATGCGGTCGCTGCGCAACGCCAACAACGCAGAGAGCTCGCGGCGCAGCATGGCGTCCGGGTCGACGCCGTCCGGGGCGTGGAAGACCTTGATCGCCGCCTCGTCGGCGGGCGCGTCGACGCTGCCGTCGTCGATGCGGACGGCGTGGTAGACGGCGCCGTAGCCGCCGCGACCGAGCTTGCCGTCGAGCCGCCACCCCCAGGTACCGCGGAACTCTTGGCCGAGCTCGACCAGGTCTGGTGTGGCCGGGGTCGGTGCCGAGAGCCCCGTCAGCGCGACCGTCGCCGGTTCGAACATCGCATCGGTGCGGCTCGGGATCGGCGGCGCTCCGGCGAGACTTGGATGCCGGCCGGTCGCCCGTGCCAGCGCGGGGCCACGGCGTGCTGCGGTCGGCTTGGATTCCTCGCTCACGACGCACCTCCAGGTCGGCACCAGCGTAGCCCATGCGACGGCCTCGCGCACGCGGGGCGGGGGCTCCCCACGGGCGAACGCTCGCGGCGTGCCGGTGCTTGTTTCCGAGCGCCGCGCTGGCATCTTGCACCCAGCGCCCACGCGCGCTCGGGGGGACGACATGGCCACGTTCGACAAGAAGCAATCGCCCGGCGCGAGCAAGCCCAAGGCGCCCCCAGTGCAGGTCTCGCCGGGCAAATCGACCGCCGGCAACGCGCCGACGGGCGGCTACGATGCGCAGAAGAACGCCGTCAGCCCGGATGGGTCGCAGCCCTACGACGAGCAGCGCGACGCGCTCCGCCCCGGCGTGAGCGCGCTCGGTGGCGTGGCACTCGGCCCCGCGCCCGACGGCCCGACGAACGAGCCGCGGAAGAAGAAGAAGCAGAAGAAGAAGAAAAAGACCACGAACAACCGCACCCAGCCGACGCCGACGCCGACGCCGACGCCGACGCCCGAGCCAGAGCCGGAGCCGACGCCCGAGCCCGAGCCCACGCCCGAGCCCAAGCCCGAGCCAGCCCCGAAGCCGACCGATCCGATGCTCGATCCGAGCCACAACCCGGATCCGACCAACGAGTACGCCGCGAGCGCGACCTACATGACGCTCTCGGGCGTCATCGCGGTGCAGGGCGAGGGCGACGCCCACGCCATCGACGCCAACGACGTCAAGCAAGGCTCGATCGGCAACTGCTACTTCGTCGCGCAGCTCGCGGCGCAGGCCAAGGCCGACCCTTCGGTCATCCAGAACCTGATCAAGGACAACGGCGACAACACCTACACCGTCTCGCTCTACCTCAAGGACAAGCGCAAGCCCTGGATGCGCACCAAGACCGAGATCGTGGTCGACGCGCAGTTCCCGACCAGCGACGGCAGCAGCGCCGCCTACGCCAAGCCCGGAGACGTCGGCAAGGACGGCCCGGAGCTGTGGGTCATGCTGATCGAGAAAGCGTTCGCCAAGTATGCCGGCCACTATGAGGAGACCCGCGGCAAGAAGACGCCCGACGGCGACGTCTTCGGCATGCTCACCGGCGTCTCGTCGGGCTACCGGACGATGTCGGCGCTCTCCTCCGAGGCGTTGCTGACCCTATGCGAGGCGGCCGTGCGCGAGGGCAAGCCGGTCAGCTTCGGTGCCATCAACACCTCCGCGCCCGACGAGCTGCAGCGCTCGGCGAAGGAAGCCGGCGTGGTGCTCAACCACGCCTATGCGCTCGAGGGCGTCGACAAGGGCAAGCGCACCATCAGCCTGCGCAATCCCTGGGGTAGCAAGCACCTCTTCGACACCGACGTCGAGATCGTCCGCAAGCACTACAGCTCGGTCCGCGTCGGCGCCTGATCGCCGGAATCCCGCGGCCCTGCCGCGCGCGCGCTTCTCTGCGCGGCGCTCGGGCGCTACCCTGTCGAAGCGACGCGATCCTGCGTCGCGCGGAGGCTGCGATGGGCCGTTCGCTCGCGTTCTACGGCAAAGGTGGCGTCGGCAAGTCCACCGTGGTCAGCAACCTGACCGCGGCCTATGCCCGCATGGGCCGACGCGTGCTGCAGATCGGCTGTGATCCGAAGCGCGATTCGTCGCGCAACCTGGTCAAGGTCTTCCCGCCCGTGACGTTGATGGACCTGCTCAGCGAGGGCCGCAGCGATCTGGAGCCCGACGACATCATCATGGACGGCGGCGCCGGTCAGGAGGGCGGCAGCGTCGATTGCATCGAGGTCGGTGGCCCCAAGCCCGGCGTCGGCTGCGCCGGTCGCGGCCTCGGCCGGCTCTTCGAAGAGCTCGAGGAGATGGAGATCCTCGACCGCGACTACGATTACGTCTTCTACGACGTGCTCGGCGACGTGGTCTGCGGCGGCTTCGCGGTGCCGATGCGCTCGGGCTACGCCGAAGAGGTCTACGTCGTCACCTCGGGCGAGTTCATGAGCCTGTACGCCGCCAACAACATCGCGCGCGGCATCCGCAACTACGCGCTCGAGGGCGACGTGCGGATGGGCGGGCTCATCGCCAACGTGAAGGACCTCGAATTCGACCGCGAGCTGATCGAGAAGTTCGCCGCCCGAATCGGCACCCACGTCGTCGACTACATCGAGTGGGACAAGGCCGTGTACGAGGCCGAGCGGCGCCGCCAGACCGTCGTCCGCTACGCGCCGGACCACGCATGCACCGAGGCGTGGCTCAAGCTCGCCCGCTCGATCGAAGAGGCGCCGACGCCGCACGTGCCGACGCCGATGGACGACAAGGAGCTCGACGTCTTCCTCGAGGAGCTCTTCGGCTTCCGCGAGTCGGTGCCACAGGTCGGCTGCCCGGTCTAGCGTCGCGTGCAAGGTGGGGCGCTCAGCGCCGCCGGTCCGCCATCTCCAACGCCCCGAGCACCCGCTCGAGCAGCCGCAACGCGCCGTTCGGCCCCAGCCAGGGCGCGGGGAACAGCGTGTGGTGGCGCTCGGAGGGATAGCCGAACTCCACGAAGGGCAGCTCGGCGCCCTCGAGTTGGTCGCGGTCGAGCGTGGTGCCGATGGCGAGCTCCGCTCGCGGTCGATCAGCGCGGCGCGACCGCGGGCGAGGTCGGCGAGCGCCTCGGGCGTCGGATCGTCGAGCCAGTGGACGTCGTCCGGCAGCGTGCGACCGGCGTCCTGCTGCAGCATCGCCGCGACCTCGGCATGGCCACCGAGGCTGAAATGCGCGGTGCCCAGGCAGACCGGCACCATCTCGACCTCGGCGAGCAGAGCGGCGAGCCCCGCCAGACGCGGCGCGTCGGCGAAGGCGGCGTAGCGGCGCCCGGCGAGGCGGCGGTGCGCCAGTGCGTAGAGCGGCTTGATCCGCGCGTGCTCGTGGCGCAGCACCTTCTCGGCGCGCTCGGCCCGTCCGCTCGCCGCCGCGATGGTGCGAAGCCAACGCTCGGTCGCCGCCAAGCCCATCGGTAGCCCGGCCCGAATCGGCTCGCGGCCAGCGGCGCGCAGCGCCTTCTCGGTGCGCTCCTGCGCCCAAGGCAGCAGCACGACGTGGCGCGCGCGGGTGATCTGCTGCAGCGTCGCGTACGGCTCGCCCGAGAGCCACACGGCCCGCGCCTGCAGGCCGATGCCGTAGAGCAGCCGACGCAGCTCGGCGACGGTGCCTTGATGGTCCGGCTCGTAGCGGTCGAAGGGGTAGCCGAGGACGGCGACCTCGTCGGCCTCGGTGTCGGCGAGCGCCGGCCACTCCTGCCGCTCGAGCAGCGTCGCCATCGCGGCGTCGTAGCCCTGCCAGAGGTCGGCGTCGTAGTTGCGGGCGTCTACGGCGACGACGTGCACGCCGGTCTTCTCTTCGAGGCGGCGGCAGACCGGCGCCATCGACTGGCCTTGCAGCGAGATCGGCGTGCTCGAGTCGATCAGCACGACCTGCGACTCGCGGCGCGCTTGGAACGCGGCGATCTCTTCCTCGAGCTGCTGCGTGCTGCCCTGGATCAGATCCTCGTCGATGAACTGCGAGTAGCGCATGCGGTTGTGCGCGTCGGCCACGCCGTCGTGGTCGACGAGGTGGTGCTGCGTCTTGACCTTGCAGCCGACTCTGGCGTGGCACATGCAGAGCGAGTCGGGGATCGCGTGCGAAGCGAGGTAGACGCCGAAGAACGGCGTGTGCGACGAGGCGCGGATCACCAAATCGTCGAGCTTCAGGCCGCCCGGGGTCTCGCTCATGCCTCGGCCTCCGTGGCGTGGCGCCCGATCGAGAGCGCGCTCGGCGGGATCGGCACGCCCTTGCCGGCGCCGAGCATCGCGTCGAGCTGCTCCACGCTGCCGGGCGTCTCCACGCGCGCCTCGAAGCGGGCGTAGAAATCCGAGCCGAGCGCGGCCTCGATGCGCGCGATATTCGGCGCGACGGCGCGCAGGCCGAGCCCGAGCTCGTGATGCGGCAGCAGCGGCAGCTGCACCTGCACCAACTGGTCGCGCAAGAAACGCGCGCCGTACCAGAGGTCGAAGGCGCCGGGCCGCAGAAAGTGCGCCAGCGCGCCCGGATCGGGGAAGAGCACGAAGCGCTCGGCCACCCCGAGCTCGCCGAGCACCTTCGCCGTGCGATCCCAATTCTCCTCGGCCTGGCTGCCCTGGATGAACAGCCGCGCCGCGAAGCCGAGCTCGCGGAACAGGCCCAGCTCGCCGAGCTCTTCGTGGGCAATGCGGCGCAGGTCGAAGCTGCGCACCGAGCCGACGTTGTAGGCGAGCTGCAGCGTGCGGCCCTGCTGACGGGCCCGGAATCCGGCCACGGCATCGTTCGCAGCCGCCCGAGCGCCCGCGATCGCGGCCTCGCAGATGTCCGCGTCGACGGCGGTGGCGGCAGCGACGGCGCGATAGAAGGCCTCCGAGGCGGCGACGCCGCAGGGCAGCGGCGCCTCGATCGCCGTCATCCCGTGCCGTTCGGCGCACGCCTTGTCGAAGGCGAGCAGCATGTTCGGGCCGGCGTGGACGTTGAACTCCGCTTCGGCCACGCGCAGGAAATCGTCGAGGTGGGCGCGCTCGTCGAGCACGACGCCGACCTGCAGGCCCATCGCGGCGAAGACGGCCTCGATCTCCGCGCGCTCCTCGGGGCGCAGCGACATGCCGACCACGTTGACGCGGCGGCTGCGGTCGCCATCGGGGCGCTTGGCGGCCTTGGTCAGCGCGACGTAGAGGTCGTCGACCACCTCGGCGGGGCTCTTGGGCTTGAGGCCGTGGGTGATCATCGGCACGACGTCGAGGCCCAGATCGCGTCCGGCCTTGCGCGCGACGTTCTTCACGTTGTCGCCGATCATCACGGTCGGGCAGGTCGAGAGCACCAGCAGCAGCCTGGGCTTCAGCTCGCGGTGCACCAACTCGATGGCCTCGCGCAGCCGGCGGTTGCCCTGGCCGGTGACCATCTCGTCCTCACGCAGGTTGGTGCAGAGGAATTTGTAGCGCAGGTCGGCGTGGACGCGGCCCCTGCGCTTGCTGATCACGTTGCTGCAGTCGCGGTCCGAATGGACCAACACGACCACGTCGCCGCGCAACTCCGAGAGGATCTGCGTGCTGGCCTGATAGGAGCAGCACTCCTGCGCGAGCAGGGCGCCGGGATACATGCGATGGGGTCGGAAGCGCGCCATGGGAGGCCGAGCATGGCCGAGCCCCGCGACGGCATCAAGGCGCGGCGGCGGGAGCGGCGGTGGCAGCGCCGTCGGCGGGCGGCGACGGCGCGATGCGGTCGAGGGCGCGGCTGCCGTTGTCGCGGCAGGTGCCGGCCTCTTCGTCGCGGCCGCTCCGGCCGAATTGGCGGGCGCAGAGCGCGAACGCCTCGGCGGCGAGCGGGTAGCGGCCGGCGGACCACGCGGCGTGGCCGGCGCGGCGCGCGAGATCGGCCGAGGCGGCGGGGTCGGCGTCGCGGGCGAGCGCCTCGCCGTGCAGCGCGGCGGCGACGGCGGCGGCGTCCCCGGCGCGGGCAGCGGCGTCGGCCGAGCGCGCGAAGGCGGTCGCAGCGCGCGCCGGCGCCGCCGAACGCATCGCCAAGCGGCCCTCGTTGTAGGAGCAGAGCGCGACGACGTCGGGCTGCTCGCAGGCGCGACCGGCGGCGGCGCGGTAGCGCTCGGCGGCGCGGCCGGGCTCGCTCGCAGCGAGCAGGGCGCCCTCGGAGCAATCGGCGGTCGCGAGCAGGCAGCCGTCCTTGCCGGCGGCCGCGCGCGCCACCGCGAGCGCCTCGCGCGCTGGGTCGGCGCTGCGTGCGCAGCTCGCACGCACCAACGCGGCGCGCGCACGCAGCGGCCCGTCCTGGCTCCGCATCACCTCGCCGGCGCGCACGTCGGCCAGATCGCAGCGTCCGGCACGCACCAACGCGACGGCCTGATCGACCAGCAGCCGCGCGACCAGGGCGCGATCGTCGAGCGCCCGCGCCTCGGCGAGCGCCGCGTCGTAGCGTCGCGCGGCCTGTACCGGGTGCCCGCGCTTCATCGCCGCTTCGCCGAGGCCGGCTTCGCGCAGCGCGACCTCGCGGCGTCCGAGCGGGGCGCTGCCACCACACGCGCTCGCGCCGAGCGCGACGATCAGGCCGAAGCCAACGGCGCTAGCGCGCATCGACGGCCCCTCGCGCCCGCGGCGCCAAGGCACGGCGTAGCGCCTCGAGATCCGGCGCTCCCGCGTCGTCGCGGATGCCGACGGCCGGCAGCGGTGCCGGCGCGCCCTTGGGCCGCAGCTGCGCGCCGAGCAGCCAGTGCCGCTCGACCGCGCCGAGCACCGCCCTGCCCTCGCCGAGCAGCTCCTCGACTTGGCCGGCCATGCTCGGCACCGCCGGCGCGATGCGACGCAGCTCGGCGGCGACGATGGCCATGTCGCGCAGGGCGGCGCGGCCCTCGGCGACCAGCTCGGGGGCAACGGCGACGGCCTTGCCGGTCTGCGCCATCAGGCGCTCGACGGTGTCGAGGGTGCCGGCGAGGCGGCCGACCAGCTCGACGACGCGGCGCTCCATGACGGGATCGGCGAGCGCGCGCCCGACCAGGCCCTCGCCCTTCTCGATGCGGCTGACCAAGCGGCCGGCACCGGCGAGCGCCGCGTCGGTCTTGTCGAGGGTGCCTTCGAGGCGCTCGAGCAGCCCCAACGTCCGCTCCAGGGCGCGCTCGGCGCGCTCGGCGGCGCGGTCGGCCCGCGCGAACATCGCCTCGGCGGCGGTCGCGGTCGCCGGCAGCTCCAAGATCATCTCGGCCTTGGCGAGCATGCGGTCGCCGCGCTCGGAGATCTTGCGCAGCGCCATCAGGCTCGGGCCGAGATCGCTGCGCAGCACGCGCAGCACATCGGTCGTCAGCTGCAGCACGTCGCCGGCGACGGCACCCTCGATCTGGCCGCCGATGGCGAGCCGCGTCGGCGCCTTGCCGATCGCGATCTCGATATAGGGTTCGCCGGCCAGGCCGGCCATCGGGGTGTAGAGCGTCGCGCTCGAATCGGTCGAGATCGCATAGCGCATCGAGTTCGAGAGCACGACATGGGCGCGTACGTGGCCATCCTCGCCCACGCTCGAACCCGTCACGATGCCGGCGCGCTGCGACTGCACGCGCACGGCCACGCCCTCGCGCAACAAGCCGACGCCGGGCTCGCGGAAGACGATCTCGCACTCGAAGCCGTCGCCGATCTCGCGGCCATCGCGGGCCACGAGCAGCACGGCGAGCAAGATCACGACGAACGCCCCGACGAGGAACACGCCGACGATCTCGTTCTGATAGCGCAGCTTGAACGGCTGGCTCACGGGGCCTCCGAGCGGCGGCGCTTCCGGAACGCGGGGCGCAGGGTCTCGAGGCGGAGATCTTGCACGAACCGGCGCGGGGGGAAAGCCGACGCGATCACCATCCCGATCCGGCTCGTCGCGCGCAGCCGCTCGAGCGCCGACCAGAAGGCGTCCGCGCGACCGGCGTCGACCGCCCACGCCGGCTCGTCGAGCAGCAGCAGCGGCGGTCGCAGCGCCAGCACGCGGCCGATGGCGACCCGTCGCACCAGCGACGGTTCCGCGTCGGCGAGCCGCCGCCCGGCCAGTGAAGGCAGATCGAGCGCAACGGCGACCTCGGTCAGGCGTTCCGCCAACGCCTCGCCCTCGAGCCCGAGGTGGTGGCGGGCGAGCAGCGCGAGGTTCGCTTCCAGGCCGAGGTTGCTGAGCAGCGCGCCCGATTGGGGCACGAAACCGACCCGCTGACGCAGCGCGAGTTGCTCGATGGGCGAGAGCGCGCCGAGATCGTGGCCGAGCAGGTGGATATGCCCCTGCTCCAGCGGCTCCATACCGACCAGCGCACGCAACACCACGGACTTGCTGCCGCCGGCGGGCGCCGAGAGCCAAAGCGTCTCGCCGGCATCGACGCTCCAATCCAGCGGGCCGATGCGTTGGCCGCCGGCGTCGATGACGGCGCCCTCGGTACGGAGCAGCGGCGTGGTGCTCATACCAGGTACACCAGCGCCGAGATGGCGGCGTTGATCGCGAAGGTCGCGCTCAGCGCGCGCACCGTGCCGCGGGTGGCTGCACGCGGGACGTCCGTCATGTCCGGGCCGGCAGACAAGCCCTCGTAGCAAGCGATGGCGGCGATGAGCACGCCCGGCAGCAGGGTCTTGGCGATCATCGCGGCGATGTCTTCGAGCCCAGCGGCCTCGGCGAGCATCACGGCGAACTCGAAGGGCGCAGCGAAGTTGCCGGAGATGAGGCCGCTCGCGACCACGCCGAAGGCCATCGAGACGCCGACGAAGAAGAGCGAGAGCGCCGCCAACGACGCCGCCATGCCGCCGACGCGAGGCACGACGAGGTATTCGACCGGGTCGACACCCTGCGCTTCGAGCGCACCGGTCTCGCCGACGACGCGCATGTTGCCGAGCTCGACCGTCATCGCGGTACCGCTGCGGCCGATGACGATGATCGCGGCGACCAAGGGCCCGAGCTCGCGCACGATGACGACCACGAGCAGCTTCGCCAGCACCGCGGCGCTCGCTGCCGCAGAGATATTGCGCTGCGCTTGCAGGATCACGGTGGCGCCGACGAACGCCGCGATGAGGCCGGTGAACGGCATCGCCTCGACGCCGGTGAACAAGATCTGGCGGATCAGCACCTCGCGGGTGACCGGGCGCAGGCGGCGGAATCCCGGGCCGATCCGCCAGACCGCGATGCCGGCGAGCGCGGCCACCGAGAGCGCCCAGGTCGCCCACGCGGTCGCGCCGCCGCCGAGCGCGGCGAGGCCACGGCGAAGCAGGCCGGGGCGGGCGGACGCGGAGGTGGCAGCAGCGGCGAACACGGCGGCAGCATCGACCGCATCGGCGCGCGCATCAAGCGCCGCGTACGACGCTTGCCGCCGGCGCGGGGCAATGCTGCAATCGGCGCGTCCGGCCGCTCGCGCCGGCGCGGGAGGAGCCGTCATGGCCCGAGAATTGCGCATCGAGGAGACCACCGTCGCCGACATCGACGGCTGGCGCGTCACGGCCGGCAACCTGATGCGCGATCGCTTCACGCGCGCGGACGGCAGCAGCGCCGAAGGGCCGACGATCGAGCTCGGCCTGTACGACGACGCCGGCGAGGCACACGGCGAACCCACCGTCGGCGTCGGCTCGGTCGTCCGAATCGCGGGCGTGGATTGGGAGATCGTCGCCGTCGAACGCCCCGACCCGAGCGACAACGGCTACGTCACGTTGCGTTCTGCCTGAATCGTCGCGCGGTCCGGCGCGTCCACCCTTTCGTCCGCGGCCGGCGAGCGGCAAGCTGCCGGCGCTCGTGCCCGCTTCGGAGGATTCGATGACCGCCACCCGCCCCTGCTCGCCGACCCACGCCGTCTGGCCGATGCTCCTGCTGCTGCTCGCCACGCCCTTGGGCGGCTGCGAGATCCTGCAGGCGGTGGTCGAGGCGAGTGAGCAAGCGGGCGTCGACGTGCAACAACAGCTCGAGCCGCCCGAGGTCACCACGACCGGCGTGGAGCTGCGACGCCGCCCCGGGTTGGTCTCGCTCGGCGCCTACTACTGCCCCGGCCTGCTCGGCGGCACGCTCGGCAGCATCGGCTGCACGCTCGCCCTCGGCGCAGCGCCGGCGAAGAACTCGCTGCGCTTCGATTTCGGGTTGCCGCTCACCATCGCCAACAAGAACGACGTGCCCGTGCCCGCGCTCGACGTGCTGGTCGCGCTGACGCTTTACCCCGAAGAGACCGACCATCAAGCGCTCGGCGCGACCTGCATCTCGTTCTGTGGTGCCGACGATCCGACCTGCACCGGCTCGCCGCGACCGGATGCCTGCACCGTGACCAGCGGCACCGTGAAGACCCTGGACGATTTCGTCGGCAAGCTGCCGCAGCTGATCGACGGCATCGCCTCGGGCAAGGCCGCCGAGGAGCTGCAGAACGCGCAGATCCCGGCCGCCGGCGACGTGAAGCTCGATCTGGTCTTCTCGATGGGCCTCGATCCGATGCTGACGGTGCTCGAAAAGACGGCCTCCACCTGGGTCGAGCTCTACGCGCAGGGCAAGGCTCCGGTCGTCGAAATCCCGGTCCGCGTCGAGGGCTCGGTCTTCTTCGAGTTGCCGGTCGTGGGCCGCATCGCGGTCGACTACGGCCCGCTCGCGACGACCTGGAAGCTCGACGCCAACGCGCTACTGACGACGCCGTAGCCGCGCTTGCAGGTTCGCCCGCAGCCCACCGGCGCGGTCGACCACCTCCATCACGCGATCACCGTAGCGCTTGACGAAGTTGAGCACGAAGCCGTCGTCCTCGCCCTCGCCGATCTTGGAGAGGTCCGGGACGGTGCCGTCCGGGCCGTACATCCCCTCCATGACCTTCTCGACCGCGAGTCGCACGAGGCCACGAACCGGCACCTTCGCCATCAGGCCGTACATCGCCGCGTCGCCCTGCCCGCTGAGCTCCGGATGCGCGCGCACGTGCGCCACCGCTGCCGCCAGATCGGCCAGGAAATCGGGCAGGACCGCGCGGTTGTGGGCGTTGACCGTCAGGTGCAGGCACGCGGGGTTCTGCTGCCTGTCGATGCTCCAACCGCGTTCGCTCATCACGTCGGCGACGGCGTAGACGTCGAGGTCGTCACCGGGAGCGGCGCCGATGGCGACGACGGTGCCGTGCGGGGCGCCGAGAACCGTGAGGCCGTCGACGGCTTCCACGCCGGCACGCAGCTCGTCGACCGCGGCCACCGTCTCACGGGCGAGCGCGAGGTAGCCGTCCTCGCCGAGCGAACGCAAGGCTGCCCACGCCGCGGCGATCGGGCCGCCCGGTCGCGTGCCGGGCATCGAGGGGCTGGCGTAGATGCCGCCCGGCCAATCGGTCGCGACGAAGAATTGGTGCTTGAGGTAGCTCATGTCGCGGTAGACCACGACCGAGGCGCCCTTGGCCGCGAAGCCGTATTTGTGCAGGTCCGCGGAGATGCTGGTCACGCCGGGGATGCGGAAATCCCAGGTCGGCACGTCGCGGCCGAGCTTCTCGAGCCACGGCAGGATGAATCCGCCGAAGCAGGCGTCGACGTGCAGCGGAATGCCGCGCTCGGCGCAGATTTCACCCAACTCGGCGATGGGGTCGACCACGCCCTGCGGGTACTGCGGCGCGCTGCCGACCACCAGGACCGTGTTGCGGCTGATCGCGCGCCGCATCGCGGCCACGTCGGCCCGAAAATCCGGGCCCGGCTGAACCCAGCGGACCTTCAGACCGAAATAGTGTGCGGCCTTGTCGAAGGCGACGTGGGCGGTCCGCGGCGCGACGATCTCCGGGCGCAGGATCCAGGGCTTTTGACGACGGGCGCGGTCGCGGGCTGCCTTGACGGCGAGGAGGATCGACTCGGTGCCGCCCGAGCTCATGGTGCCGACGGCCGTCTCGGGCGCGTGCAGCATGCCGGCGGTCATCTGCACGACCTCGGCTTCCATCCGCTTCAAGCTGCGGAAAGCCATCGGGTTCAGGCCGTTTTCGGCGAAGAAGGTGTTGTGCGCGCGCTCGAGGAAGGCGTGATGCTCCGGGCCGACGTAGTAGACCATCGACCAGGTCTTGCCGCCTTGCCAGTCGGCGTCGCCTTGGCGCATCTCGCCCATCTGCGCCAAGAGCGCGTCCTTGTCCTCACCGCGCACCGGAATCGTGACTCGTTGCATCGAATGGTCTCCTGCCGCCTCGAGGGCGGCCACGAGGATGGTCCTCCGGCAGCGGCCGGGCAAGTCGCATGGTGGAACATTGCCGCAGTGAATGGCAGACTTCCCGCGCCCCTTGTCGGCGAATCCTCGCCGCGTCAGGAGAACCACCGATGTCTGTCGTCGCCCGCCGTCTGCCGCGCGCCGCGCTCGCGTGCAGCCTCCTTGCCACCGTCTCGATCACCACCGGTTGTGACCAGATCAACAGCTTCGTCGACGACAACAAGTCCAAGCTCAACGTGCCGATCGAGACCGAACAGGTGGCGCAGATCGCCTTCGATCTCGGTGCCGTCAGCGGCGCCGCCGCCGGTCAGCCCTCGCCCGCCGCGGTCGAGGAGAAGCTGCCGCTGCCGCCGGCCGACATCGACCTGAACAAGGAGAGCCAGGCGCTCGCCGACAACAAGGGCCTGATCAAGCGCCTGGAGATCACCGGCATCGAGGTCACGCCGACCGAGAACACCGCGACGAGCGCGCTGCCGGCGTTCGAGATCCGGATCGGCGCGTTCGGCGAGACGGACATCACCAAGACGGCGAAGATCGCGACGGTGCCGGCGATCCCGGCCGGTAGCACCGCAGTCGTCTCGGCCGCCATCGACGCGGCAGGCACCGACGCCGCCCAGACCAACCTGCTCGCGCTCGCGTTCTCGCAGCACGTCTCTGCGACGATGAAGATCGCCAAGGGCGAGAAGATGCCCTCGGGCGCCGCGAAGCTCGACATCAAGATGAAGCTCAAGGCGACGCTGAACCCGGTGAAGTAGCCACCGCAGTTCAGCGTCCGAGTCCGTTGGAGGATCCATGTTCGGGTTCGGTGAGGCGCGGCGCACGGGCAGGCTCGTGGCGTCCGGAACCGGCTGGCTGCTGTGTGCAGCGTTGACGGCGTGCAGCGACGCGGCGGTCGAGCCGCGCGGCAACGACGCGAGCGCCGGTCAAGATTCCGTCGCCGGGGACGCGAGTCTCGGTGACGGCACCGGCGGGGTCGACGTCAGCCAGGGCGGCCAGGATGGCGGTGGCGGTGGCGGCGGCGTCGACGTCAGCCAGGGCGTCGACGTCGGCCCGATCGTCGACGCCGGCGCGGCGGCCGACAGCGTCGCGACCGACGCCGTGGAGTCCGACGGCGCCGCGACGGCCGACGCCGTGGAGTCCGACGGCGCCGCGACGACCGATGCCGCGGACGACGCCGCGGCCGGCGGCGGTGCAGACGCTGGCGCGTCCGATGCCGCCGCCGACACCGGCGCGGACGACGCCGGCGCTCCGGATCCCTGCGGCGTCTGCCCGTGGGACAAGCGGCCGACCGGAGACCACCCGGGCGCGAAGGGGAGCTACAGCCTGCTCGAGCCCAAGAAGATCGAGTACGGCAGCGGGCTACTGCAGGGCTACAAGGAAATGCTCGTCTTCCAGCCGCTGCAAGCCGGTCCGCACCCCGTGCTGCTCTTCGTGCCCGGAAAGTCGCTCTACGCGACGGGCGGGCTGATCGGACAGCTGGGCCATGCCTACAAGGCGTTCTGCGAGCACGTGGCGCAGCAGGGCGTGATCGTCGCCTTCGTCCGCGTCGAGACCGGCGTGACCGACGGCGACCACGCCCGCATGGCCAAGGACCTGCTGGAAGCGCAGGCCAAGCTCTTCGCGAGCATCTCGACCGCCGATCCCGACCGCCTCGCCTACGCCGGGCACAGCATGGGCGCCAAGGTCGCGGTCCTCGCGGCGACCACGGCGATTGACGAAGATCCGAAGGGAGCTCATGCCGATCCGAAGCTGGTCGTCACGATGAACTTCAGCAACGAGAAGCCGCCCCTCGGGGTCTACGTCGACGCCGCCGAGAAGGCCGAGGGCATCGCCGCCGACAGCAAGGTCTTCTTCGATCTGCTGACCACCGCCGACGACGCGATCGCGCCGCTCGACGTCGCTGGCAAGCCGAACACGCAGGCGCTCTACGACGCGCTGAAGATGCCCACGCGTCAGATCATCGTGCTGCACGGCACCGGCAAGGACGATCCGAACCCCAAGACCAACCCCGAGCTCTTCGACGACCACGGCGCGCCGTTGAGCATCGAGGGCAAGCCGGGGGGCCTCGCCGACTTCGTGATGCCGGCCTCGCACCTCGACGCGCTCGATTGGTACGGCTACTGGAAGCACGTGGCCGGTGCGATGCGCTACCATTTCCTCGGCGGCGACGCGAAGTGGGCCTATGGCGCGATGCGCACGCATGGGGGTACCCTGCCGGGTGGAGAGGTGATCACCCACGAGGTGAAGGCACAAGGCTGGACGACCCTGCCCTGACCAAGGGGTCCGCCAACGGGAGCGGCGTGCGAAACAGTGACGCACAGCGATGGAGCGGCGGCCCGCTCGGGCTCGCGCTGATGCTCCTGGTCTGCACGAGCGGTGGCTGCGCCGACATCGTGCCCAGCCCGGACGCCTTCGCCAGCGCCGACGACAGCGCCACCGACACGTCGGACACCGGCGCCGATGGTGCCGTCGATACCCAAGCGGACACGGGCGGCCCCGACGTCGGCGAGACCGACGGCGGCGTCGACACTGCCGACACCGGCACGGACACGGCGGGCGGCGACGTCGACGCCGTCGACACCCCCGACACTCCCGACACCAGCTGCGATCCGAAGGATTGCGGCGATCCGCCGGGCCCGTGCACCACATGGACCTGCAAAGCCGGCGGGTGCGAGCTCGTCGACCTACCAGACGACGCCCCGTGCGACGATGGCTTCACCTGTACCACGGGTGACAAGTGCGCCGATGGGATCTGCCTCGGCACCAACGCGACCTGCGTCTGCACCGCCGACGCGGACTGCGCCTCCAAGGAAGACGGCGACTTCTGCAACGGCACGCTGTTCTGCGATCTCAGCGGCGCCGAGCCCGCCTGCAAGGTCAACCCGGCGACGCTCGTGAGCTGCCCTTCGGTCGACGACACCGACTGCCAGGTCAACGCCTGCGAGAAGAAGTCGGGCCAGTGCAAGATGGAGTTGGTCAAGGTGCAGCCGGGCAAGTTCTTCGTGCCCTGCGACGACGGTAACCCCTGCACGCAGAACGACCAATGCAAGGATGGCGCGTGCCTCTCTGGCACCAACGTGTGCGAGTGCAAGTTCGACAGCGACTGCAAGGCCTCCGAGGACGGCAATCCGTGCACCGGCACGCTCTATTGCGACCTGCTCGGGACGGCGCCGACCTGCAAGCCCAACCCGATCACGGTCGTGAAATGCGAAGACGACGGCAACCCGTGCACGGTCGTCGCGTGCGATTCGGCGACTGGCAAATGCACGGCCAAGCCCGTGGCCGAAAATGCGAAATGCGATGACGGCAACCCCTGTACCGACGACACCTGCCAAAGCGGCGTGTGCACGCCGGGCGTGAGCAACTGCGGCTGCAAGAACGACCTCGACTGCGCCAAGCAGAACCCGAAGAACCAGTGCGCTGGCACGCTCTACTGCGACAAGGCCTCGTCGGACAAGACGAAATGGGCGTGCAAGCCGAACCCGGCGACCGTGGTCACCTGCAACGACGCCGACGACACCGCGTGCCGCACCAACGTCTGCGATCCGGACACCGGCCAGTGCGGCTTCGAATACGCCAACAAATTCGAGAAGTGCGACGATGGCTCTCCGTGCACCACAGGCGACACCTGCGACGGCAAGGGCACCTGCGTCTCGGGCACCTCGACCTGCGTCTGCGAGAAGGACGCCGACTGCGCCGACAAGGATGATGGCGACCTCTGCAACGGCGTGCCGTTCTGCGATCTCTCCGGCTCGGTGCCGACCTGCAAGACCAACCCGGCGACGGTCAAGGTCTGCCCCGGGATCGCAGGCGAGCCCTGCAAGGAGAACGCCTGTGACCCGAAAACGGGCCAGTGCGCCGTGAAGAACAAGCCCGACACGACCGGCTGCACCGACGGCTTGGCCTGCGTCGAAGCCGGCAGCTGCGTCGGCGGCTCGTGCATCCTCTCGGACGTCAACTGCGGCTGCGTGACCGACAACGACTGCCAGAAGCCGAGCGTGAACGACTGCGAGGGCACGCCGTACTGCGATAAATCTGTGCCGGACAAGAAGAAATGGACCTGCAAGGCAGTGCCGGGCAGCGAGGTCAAGTGCCCGGGCGCCGCCGCGGGCACTTGCTTGGCGCCGACCTGCAAGCCGAGCA
This sequence comes from Pseudomonadota bacterium, assembly GCA_041163625.1. GTDB lineage: Bacteria > Myxococcota_A > UBA9042 > UBA9042 > UBA9042 > JACKFC01. The sequence goes on from JBEARB010000227.1 coordinate 21,881, forward strand.
CGGGCAGCTGTGAACCGGTGCCGACCGACACGCTCTGCGACGACGGCAACCCGTGCACGTTCGATGTCTGCCAGATCGACGGCAGCTGCAAGCACCCCTACGCCGGCGATGGCTACGGATGCGGTACCGGCAAGCAATGCGCCGCGGCGAAGTGCGTCGACGTCCCGGCGACCATGATCTTGGTGCCCGGCGGCGACGGCTACGCCGGCTGCGCTGCGTCGGACAGCGTGTGCCTGGCCAACGAGGGCAAGGCGACGCCCGTGAAGCTCGCGGCTTTCTTGATCGACCGCCACGAGGTATCGGTTGCCGACTTCAACAAGAACTGTCCGGACTGCTTGGAGAAACCGGCGACCATCGGCACCGGATGCAACGCTGGCGCTTCCGGCAAGGAGCTGCACCCGGCGAACTGCGTGAGCTGGACGGCGGCCAACGCGTACTGTCAGAAGCTCGGCAGGCAGCTGCCCACCGAGGCGCAATGGGAGCGCGCCGCACGCGGCGGATGTGAGGTCTGGGGCGACGCCTGCGCGGCTGCGACGCCGATCTACCCCTGGGCCAAGCCGATCGCGACTTGCGACTTCGCGGTGATGCACGACGTCACCGGGGATGGCTGCGGGGCCGGCGGGACGGCGTCGGTGGGCACCTACAGCCAAGACGACAGCCCTTACGGGGTGCGCGACCTCGGTGGCAACGTGCAGGAGTGGACCCGCGACGGTTACGTGGCCGAGGTCTGGACGGGGACCGCCATGGTCGATCCGGAGCAAGCGCCGGGCCCCTCGGGTGAGCGCGTCGTCAAGGGCGGCGGCTTCAGCTCGAGCGCGCCGGACGTGCGCAGCAGCCGTCGCGCACCGCTCGCGCCGGCCGAAGCCCCGGCCAGCCTGGGTTTCCGCTGCGTGCAAGCGCTGAAATGAGCCGACCGCAAGCGCTTGGCGAAACGGTCACTTCCCGCCTACATTGAAGCCGATGCGGCCCACCACGTCACCGATGCGCGCCCCGTTTCTGCTGCTCTGGCTCGTCGCGGCCCTGGCGGTCACGGCGCTGCCTTCCCCTTCGGCCCACGCCCGCCCGGGCAAGCGGGAGCGCGCCGAGGCCGAGCGCCTCACGGCCGATGCGGTGGCGCGGTTCAAGGCGAAGGCGTACGACGAGGCCGCACGCCTGTTCATGCAGGCCTACGAGCTCGCGCGCGAACCCACGTCGGTGTTCAACGCGGCGCGGGCGAAGGAAGACGGCGGCCGGCTCGGCGAGGCGCGGGCGCTCTACGAGCTCTATCTCCGCATCGGCACCAGCCCCGAGGGCGTGGTCGATGCGCGCCGCCGCATCGAAGCGATCGACGCTCGGGTCGAGGCGGAGCGGCAGGCCCGCCAGGCCGAGGCCGACAAGGCCAAGGCCGACGCCGAGGCCGCGCAGGCCCGCGCCGCCGCCGAGGCCGCCGCCGCGGCGCGCGCCAAGGCAGACGCCGCGGCCGCCCAGGCTGCTGCTCGCGCCGCTGCGACCGAGGCCGCGGCCGACCAGCGCGCCCGGACCCTGGCGATCTTGCCGCCGTCCTTGGCCGATGGCGCTGCCCGAGGTGTCGCCGAGCGCCTGCTGGTGCAGGTGGCCGCCGAGGCGGGCGCGGCGGGACTCGGTCCGATTCGCTCGGACGCCGACGTCCGTGCGGCCGTCGCCGCCCGCGGTGCGGCTGCCGGGCGATGCGACCACGCCTGCCTGCTCGACACCGCCGCCGCGATGGGCGCGAGCCACGCCGTCGCCATCAGCGCCTGGAACGAGGGCGGCGTGGTGCGGCTGCGTATTGCGCTGTGGCAGACCGCCGACGCGCGCGACGCGGGATCGGTCCACCTGCAGGGCCCGGGGCTCGAGGCCGCCCTACGCCGCCACGGCAGCCGCCTGCTCGGTGATCTCTTCAACGAGCTCCGCTGGTGGACGCCCCTCCCGGGAGGTGCGCCGGCCGCCGCCGACGGCGCGAGCGTGACCATCGAGACCGAGCCCGCGACCGCGCGCGTCGAAATCGACGGGGCCCGCGTCGTCGGACCGCTCGTGCGACGCGCGCCCGGGATGGCCATCATCAGCGTGACGGCACCGGGCCATCACCGGCGCGTCGGCCGGATCCGACTGCGCGCCGGTCAAGGCGTCCGCATCCACGTCGCCTTGCCCACCGAGCTGCGCGCGGGCGGAGCCGGCGAATCGCCTCCGGACGCGGGAGCAGCCGCTCCGGGAACCGGCGCCGGGCCGCCGGCGCGCCCCGCCGTGCCGCCACGCCCGACGACGGCCACGCCCCGCGCGCAGGCCCAGGTCGAGGAGCGGCCGGCACCGGCGGCAGCGCAGCCCACACGTCCGGAGGAGCGCCCGGCCCTGCCGCAGACGCCGCCGCCGACTTCACGGCAGACGCCGACACCGACGCCGACGCCGACGCCGACGCAGCCCGAGGACGAGACCTTCGGTGCCGCCCCTGCCAACGGGTTCGGCGTGCGCCCTGCGCCGAGCGGCGGACTCGGGATGCGGCGACGGCAGGCCCCGGAACGCGGCGCAAAGGTGCCCGAGCCGACTCGCAGCGTGACAGGTGGCGTCGTCGTGCGCGGCGGCCTCGGTGCCATGCTCCTGCCCGGCGGGGACATCGGCACGCAGGGCGCGGCCGGCGCCTTCGGCCACATCGGGTTCGGCCCCGACGGCGAGGTGCCCTACCTCGCGCTCACGCTCGGCATCGACGGCTTCGGCGAGTCCGGCGCCGCCACGCCCAACCGCGAGGCGCTGCGTGGCATGGGCCTCTGGGGCGGTGTCGCGCTGCCGCGCGCGGGCGGCCTGCTCCTCGGCTTCCATCACTACGATGTGAGCGACGTGGCAGGCGTGGACGCCTTCGCGTTCCGCACGCTCTCGCTGCGCAAGCTGTTCGGCTCACCGCGCTTCTTCATCGCGTTCGGGCTGGAAGTGCGCATCGACAGCGATCGCGAGATCGACGACCGGCTCGGTGGCGGCCCCATCGCCGGTGCGATGGTCGAGCTCGGTGTCGGGCTCGGTGGCCGCGGCCTCACGCGCTGACGGGGGCCGCGCGACGAGCGAGCAGGCTCGGCAGCGAGAGGCTGACGATGGCGGCGATGAGCAGCGCCGCGCCGGCGAACTGCCACGCCGATGGCAACGCAGCCCCGAAGATCTCGGCCAGACCGAAGCTCGCGAGCACGCCCGCGAGCACCGAAGCCGACCGGTTCACCGGCACGCAGAAGCTGTTCTCGCGGCCGTCGAGCAAGACCAAGCCGCCGAAGATCCCGGTGCCCTGCGAGAGCAAGCCGATGGCGAGGGCGTAGGGCAGCACGGGCGAGCTCGGCACCTCGGTAAAACCGCTGCGGACCGCCTGTGCGAACGAGCTGTCGCCGAGCCATGCGACCGCGGCGAGCGCGATCAACACCACTGGCGTCGCCACGAACTGCTCCTCGACGAAGAAGCGCAGCGTCTCGGAGCGCTCGCCGGACTTGGCCTTGCGGCTCATCAGCTGCAAGCGCACGAAATAGGCGGCGAGGTAGGCTGCGATATCCACGATGGCGATGGTGGTCAGCTGCCAGCCGCCGTCTTCGAGGAAGGCGACGACGAGCGCCGCCAGCGACAAACCGAGCGCCGCCCAGCTCGTCGCGCGGACGCGGCGGCCGGTGATCGCGTCGACGATGGGCGCGATGATCAGCACGCCGCCCCGCATCAGCAGCATCGCGAAGACGATGGAAACGCCCTTGAAGGTGTAGGAGAGCGTGGTCGTCGCGGCGATGACGGAGGTGCACAGGCCGCTCGCCAAGGTGAACCTGGTCGGGCCGGGGATCTGCCAACCGCCGACGGCGTGTCGCGTGGCGTAGCGCCACCAACCGGTCAGCCCGAGAAAGGCGACCATGCCGCAGACCGCGGTCGCGATGGAGACGGGCAACACCGCGAGGCCGGAGGTCTTCGGCACGCCCTCGACGAGGCCGCGCGACACGGCCTTGGCGAGCGCGCTGTACGGCGCGTAGCAGGCGAAGTAGCCGAACGCCCACAGCCAAATCATCGCGTCGCCCAGCCTTGCCATCGTCCCTCCATGTGGGCCGAGAGCCCGCGAGATGCCCTTACCCTGCGGCAATCCCCCCCCCGACACAAGCGACGGACAGCGAACGGCTCGCCCCGGCGTTGCACCTGCCGCCCGCGCGGCTAGATTGCGGGTCTGCAACGACCGCGCCCACGTGCGCCCCGGAGTCCGCCATGCAAGCCAAGACCCTTCTGCTCGCGACCGACCTCTCGCCGGCCTCGGTGGCTGCCCTGCCCCACGCCGCACGCCTCGCCTGGGCCACCGGGGCCGAGGTGGTGGTCGCAACGGTCGCAACGCGCGTTGAGGTCGAGGCGGACGGCGGGGCCGGGCTGCGTCGGCTCGAGGCGTTCCGCGAGGCGCTGACGCAGATGGACGTCCGTGCCCGCAGCATCCTGCTCGACGGCGCCCGGGCCCATGCCGAGGACGTCCTGCTCCGCTACGCCCGCGAGGAGTCGGTCGACGCCATCGTCGTGACCCGTCACGGCGAACGCGCCGAGGCCGGCCACATCGGCTCCTCCACTGTCGCGCTCGCGCGAACCTCGCCGGTGCCGGTGCTGGTCGCTCACGGACCTGCGAGTCACAGCCCGAGCGAAGCCGTGCGCCCGGCCGAATGGAAGCGCCTGCTCGCGGCGACCGACTTCTCCGAGGCTGCGAGCATCACGGCGCACCGTGCCGCCGACCTCGCGCGGCAGCTGCAGGGCGAACTCGAGCTGCTCACCGTACTGGTCGATGCCCGCTGCCCGCTCGATGTCGGCCCGAACCACGTGCACTTCGCGAAGATGCCGTCGGACCTGGCGACCTGGGCACGCGACAGCGGCACGCGCTTGGACGCCCTGGCCGGCGCCATCGGTGGGGTCGCCAACGCCCGCGTCGTGGCCGCCGAAGATGCCGCTGCCGGCATCGTCGGCGCCGCCCTGCAGGACAACGTCGATCTCTTGGTCGTCGCCGCCGGCAGCCGAGGCCCGATCGAGTCCCTGCTCCTGGGCAGCACGACCGAGGCGGTGCTGCGCCTGTCGCCGCTGCCGGTGCTGGTGCTGCGCGGCCGCCTGGCCGACTAGATCTCGCCGCCGCCCGCGATGTAGCGGTCGTGGTACTCGTCCCACGAGCCACGGTAGTCGACGATCTCGCCGCGCCCGGTGACGTGCCAGATGCGGTTGCACGCCTCGGTGAGCAGGTCACGGTCGTGGGTGACCAGCAGCAGCGTGCCTTGGTAGGCCGCGAGCCCCTCGGCCAGCGCCGAGATCGACTCGAGATCGAGGTGGTTGGTGGGCTCGTCGAGCAGGAGCGTGTTCGGCCGCGTGATCATCAGCTGCGAGAAGAGCATGCGGACGCGCTCGCCACCCGAGAGGACGTTGGTCGACTTCTTGCCCTCGTCGCCGCGGAAGAGCATCCGTCCGAGCAATCCACGCACCTCCTCGAGGTCGGCGCCGGGCTTGAAGCCATGCAGCCAGGTGTCGATGGTCAGGCCCTTCTGGATCGCGTCTTCGTGCTCCTGCGGCAGGTAGCCGATGGAGGTCTTCTGGCCCCACTCATAGCTACCGGCGTCGGGCTCGAGCTCGCCGAGGAGTGTACGGATCAGCGTGGTCTTGCCGACGCCGTCCTTGCCGATGATGCCGATGCGGTCGCCGCGGTTGACGTGCGCCCGGAAGCCCGAGAAGACGCGGAGATCGCCGAAGGACTTCTCGATATCGACGATATCGACGACGTGCCGCCCGGACTCCTCGCCGACGTCGAAGCGGATGTACGGACGCTGGATATTGCTCCGCTTGAGCGACGCCTGATCGATCTTGTCGAGTTGCTTCTTGCGCGACTGCACCTGGCTGGCGCGCGAGCCGGCAGAGAAGCGCTGGATGAACTCGTTGAGCGCCGCCACCTTCTTCTGCTTCTGCGCGTGCTGCTGCTCGATCTGGCCGCGGATCTGGCCCTTGGTGCGAACCATATCGTCGTAGTTGCCGGGGTAGACGATGATGGTCTCGTAGTCGATGTCGGCGATATGCGTCGTGATCGCGTTGAGGAAGCGACGATCGTGGCTGATCACCACGAGCGCGCCGCGGTAGCCCACCAGGAAGTTCTCGAGCCACTCGATGGTGTCGAGGTCGAGGTGGTTGGTGGGCTCGTCGAGCATCATCGCTTCGGGCCGACCGAAGAGCGCCTGCGCGAGCAGGACGCGGACCTTCATACCGCCCGAGAGTTCAGCCATCCGCGCCTGGTGAAGCTCGGCCGGGATGCCCAGACCGAGCAACAGCGACTCCGCCTCGGCTTCGGCCGTGTAGCCGTCTTCTTCGGCGACGATGCACTCGAGCTCTGCGATCCGCATGCCCATCTCGTCGGTGAAGTCCTCGGCGTTGGCGTAGATGGCATCGCGCTCCTGCATCGCCTCCCACAGCGGCTGGTTGCCCATGATCACGGTGTCGAGCACGCCGTACTCGTTGAAGAGGGTGTGATCCTGCTTGAGCACAGCGGTCTTTCGCGGTCGGCTGACGTGGCCCGTGTCGGGCTCGATGTCGCCGGCGATGATCTTCATGAACGTGGATTTGCCGGCGCCGTTCGGGCCCGTGAGGCCGTAGCGGTTACCCGCGGCGAAGGTGACGTCGACTTCCTCGAAGAGCTTGCGCCCGCCGTAGGTTTTGGTGACTTGCGAGACGGTGATCATCGTGTGCTCCGGGCTGCGCGCGCGACCCTGCGCCGGGCCTGCGGGGCGGGTGAATACGGGAATGCCGCCCCGCTGACAAGCCGGATTCGCCGGGCTGCTCAGGCCCGTTGCGCGCGCTCGCCGTAGAGCATCCGCAGCACGTCGCTCCGACTCAGTAGACCGACCACCGAGGAGGCTTCGTCGAGCACGACGAGCCGGCCCACGTCGTACTGCACCATGGCGCGGAGCGCGTCGTCGAGGGTGTCGTCCGGCCGGACCGTGCGGACGTGCGTGGCCGAGCGCGCGCTGCAACTCGGCGGCCGACAACGCCAGCGCGTTGGCGACGACACGGCCACGACGCTAGCCTGCGCGCCGGGCGCCCGGATTCCCGGGGCGCCGGAGGCGTGATGGCGGACAACGACACGATCCTCGAACGAGTCCGCAAGCTGCTCGCGCTCGCCGGGTCACCGAATCCGCACGAGGCGGCCGCGGCGGCTGCGACGGCGCAGACCCTGATCGCACGACACCGCCTGCAGGAATGGCTGGATGCCGACGCCGCCGCCGAGGACGAAGCCGAGCCGATCGAAGACGCTCGCGATGCGCCGCTCGAGGTCGCCCGCAAGCCGCGCCGCTGGAAGGTCGCGCTCGCCGCGACGCTCGCCGACGCGAACCATTGCCTGGCCTACACCTTGGACCGGGGGCACGAGCGCGCCATCGTCCTGGTCGGACGCGCCGCCGACCGCGCCGCTGTGCTCGAGCTGTGGACGTGGTTGGTCGGGCGCATCGAGTGGCTGTCGGCGACGCACGGCGCCGGGGCCGATCGCAAATGGCACGACGCCTTCCGCATCGGCGTGGTCACGACGATCGGGGAGCGCCTCGCTGCCGTCGAGGCCGAGGTCCGCAGCGAGCTCGACGCGGGCGCGCTCGTGCGCCTGGATCCCGTGACCCTGGCACGCCGCGACGCGCTCGACCGCTTCGTGCGCGAGCGGATGCAGCTCGGCAAGGGCCGCTCGATTCGGGTCGACGCGCAAGCCTACGCAGCCGGTCGGGCGGCCGGGGCGACGCTGGACCTCGGCGCCGGCGAACGCGCCGGCGGCACCGGTCGCGCGCTCCGAAAGCGGCGTTGAGCGGCCTCGAATCGTGCAGCCTCGGGAGCCCCTTCCCCCGCGCGGCGGGCCGAGGCACGCTGCCGGCACCATCGCGGACCATCCGGAGGCCACCATGCGAGATGCCCACGCCCTGCCCTCGATCCGGCGACTCGCGTCGCTGTGCGCGCTCACGGCGCTGCTGGTCGGCACGACCGCGTGCGGTGGCGAGAGCGAGACCGGCAGCACGAACGCGAACGATGTCAGCACCGCCGACGGGACCGGCGCGCTCGACGGCGGCGCGGACGCGGGCACCGACGCCGCGACCGACGCCGGCACCGACGCCGCCGCAGACACCTTCGACGCCGGCTTGAGCGCGCCGCCGTGGACGCCCGACCGCGCCTGCAACACCGGCGGCGGCCCGCTGCCCGAGGGCCTGACCGAGATGGCCTGGGACGACGGCACCGCCGTCAGCCACGTCGCTGCGCAGGCCGATTGGTCCATCGTCGGCAACAAGGTGCGCGAGGTGAAGCTCTACGAAGCGGTGCGCTTCGACATCGCCGGACCGGTCAAGATCTGGGGCTTCCGGGTCCAGTTCGGCAGCGCCGCCGAGGCGGCCGACGCGCCGGTGACCGTCGGGCTGTATCGCGACTTCGGCCACAACGGCTTCGATTTCTGGGCGCCGAACCCGATCTGGACGGCCTCGCGCTGCGGCGACCAGGTCAGCCCCGGGGCGTGGGTGGACTACCGGCTGCCCGAGCCGGTGCAGGTCGACCAACCCGGGCTCTACTACGTCGCCTACCTGCGCGAGAGCGCGAGCTCTCCGGCCTTGGCGTTCGACGGCTCGCTGCCGGAAGGCTGCGAAGACGCCGCCAAATGCTGCGAGAAGTTCGACGCCTGCCATTCGGCCTGGAACTTCCCCGAGATCACCAAATACGTCGCCAGTGGCCAGCAGAACATGGCCTGGAACGGCCTCTCGACCTCGCGCCCGGTGGACTACCTCGTGCGCCTGCTCGTCGAGCCGACCGATACCGACGACGCCGCCGCCCATCGCTTCCTGGCCGATACCGGCATCGCCTTCGGTCATCGCGTCGCCATCGGCGACTACGACAACGACGGCTGGGACGACGTCTGGGACAGCAAGAGCCAGCTCTGGCGCAACAACCAGGGCACGCTCGAGAACGTCACCGAGCAGACCGGCATCGCCAAGCTCGGGCTCGGTGCCAACGGCGGCATCTGGGGCGACTACGACAACGACGGCGACCTCGACCTGCTCACCTTCTGGGAGACGGCCGGCGGCGGCGACCGACTGCTGCGCAACGACGCCGGCGTGTTCACCGACGTCACCGAAGCCGCCGGACTCTCCGACCTGCAGAGCTACAACCCCTGCCCCGACGGCAAGGGTGAGCCGACCGTGCACGAGCCGACGCCTGCGGCGGCGTGGCTCGACATCGACGCCGACGGCCACCTCGACCTCTACATGGCGAACTTCATCTGCTGGGGCGTCTACACCTACTACGTCGACCGGGTCTGGCGGAACAAGGGCGACGGCACCTTCGAGGAGTGGACCGGCGAGCAAGGCTTCTGGGGCGAATCCAACCCCAAGTTGCCGAGCCGCGGCGCGACGCCGGCGGACTACGACGGCGACGGCGACGTCGACCTCTTCGTGCACACCTACGTGCTGCTGCGCGATTTGCTCTACCGCAACAACGGCGACGGCACGGTCTCCGAGGTCGGCGAGAAGGTCGGCGTGGCCGGCCATCCGGTGCTCTCGCAGGGTCAGAAGCGCTACGGCCACGGCATCGGCTCGTTCTGGGGCGATCTGAACGGCGACGGCCTGCTCGATCTCGTCGTCGCCAACCTCGCGCACCCGCGTTTCTGGGATTTCAGCGACAAATCGGGCGTGTTCTTGCAGCAGAAAGACGGCACCTTCATCGACATCCAGGGCGCCTGGGAGCTGCCCATCGGCGCCGCCGGCCTGACGTTCCAAGAGACGCATTCGGTGCCGCTACTCGGCGATTTCGACCACGACGGCGTGCTCGACCTGTGGATGAGCGCGACCTACGACGGCCGTCCGACGGAATTCTACCTCGGCAACGGCGACGGCTCGTTCCGGCTCGCCCGCTGGAAGAGCGGCATCGTCGATCGCAACGGCTGGGGCATGGCCGCCGGCGACCTGGATCACGACGGTGACCTCGACGTCGTCGCCAAGAACCACCACTACGAGAACCGCGGCGCCAAGGGGCATTGGCTGCAGGTGCGCGTGGTCGGCGACGCCGGTGCGAACCGGGCCGGCATCGGCGCGACGGTGCGCGTGACGACGGCGGCGGGGACGCAGCTGCGCGTCGTCGACGGCGGCTCGGGTCAGGGCTGCCAATCGCTCGCGCCGTCGCATTTCGGCCTGGGCGACGCGACCACCGCGTCGGCGCTGACGGTGGTCTGGCCCGGCGGCAAGAAGACCGAGATCGTCGGCCCGATCGACGCGGATCAGCGCGTGACGGTCTACCAGAGCGGCAAGCTCGAGAAGGGCTGGTAGCGCACCACCCGCGTCGGGTTCGACCGCGCAGGCGACTACGCCTCGGGCGGCCGATGGATCTGCTTGGGCCCTTCGGAGCCCGCCGTGCGCGTCCAGGTGTTGTCGCCGGTGCGCTCGTATTTGGTGAAGCCCTTCTGCGTCAACTGCTCGGCCGCGGGACGCCCGCCGCCACTGCCACCGAGGCTCGCGGCGCCGGTGCTCCCGCCGGTGCGAAAGGCGACCGGCTGGATCACCCGGACCACGGGCTCTCCCGTCTCGGGATGCTCGGTCAGCGCGGGCTCGCTGATCCGCTGGACGACTTCGAAATGCTCACCGCGGCTGCCGTCGGGCAGAACCACCGCGTAGACGTAGGTCGGCATGGTCGGCTCCGTGGAAGCGCCCGGGTGCCGTGCTGGCGTTGACCGGGACGCGGACAAGCGCGATCGTTGCGTGCGCCGCGCCGCGCTTCAAGGCCCCGGCGCCACGGAGAGCCGATCATGTCCGAAAAGACCGTCTTCGACCGCATCCTCGACGGCGAATTGCCCTGCCACAAGGTCTACGAGGACGAGCACGTGCTCGCGTTCCTCGATATCTTCCCGCTCTCGCCGGGGCATACGCTGGTGATCCCGAAGGAGCGCTGCGCCTACCTGCACGAGCTCTCGGACGACGCGTCGGCGGCGCTCGGTCGCGTGCTGCCGCGCATCGCCCGGGCCGCGATGGCGGCCTCGGGTGCGCGCGCCTACAACGTGCTGCAGAACAACGGGGCCGCGGCGCATCAGGCCGTCTTCCACGTGCACTTCCACGTGATCCCGAAGGTCGGCGACAAGGGCCTCGGCGTGGGCTGGGTGCCCGGCAAGCTCGGCACCGACGCGGCGGCTTCGTTGCTCGAGTCGATGCACGCCTCGCTGCAGGGCTGAGGTTCGGCGGCGAGCGCTAAGCGTCGCGCTCGGCCAAGGCCTTCTTCGCCTGCGGCCGGGCGACGAGCTGTGCGCCGGGCGCTGGCGGATGCGCCTCGGTGCCGTCGCCGGGCGAGACCGCGCGCAGATACGACCACGAGAAAATGCCCGTGTCGTGGCCGTCGCCCCAGCGCAGCTTCATCCCGTAGCTGCCGACCGGCTCGGCGCCGGCGAGCTGCAGGGACGTCTCGACCGAGGGCGGCCGCGGTCCGGCGCTGATCGAGAAGCTGCCCTTGCGACCGGGCTTGGGCTCGGGCTGCGCGATGGCGCGGGCGTCGACCAGCGTCGTCGGCGGCCCGTGCGTGCCCGAGCAGGTGGCGCAGGGGCACATCGCGCGCAGATACGGTCGGTCGAACAGACCGCGGTGACCGTCGGAGAAGACGATCTCGACGCCGCCGCCTTCGCGCCAAGCGAGCTTGCTCGGGTTGATGCTGTCGAAGGCGTCGAGTCCGAATTGGACCTTGGCAGAATCTCGTGGCTCCATGGGCTCCTCGTTCGCGATCGCCGGGTGAGCGGCCCTTCGGGGCCAGGCCGCGGCGGCGAGGAGGATGGCAGCCACGGTCGGTGCTGCCAACGGCTCGGCTCGCAAGCCGGCGTGGAGGCTCGATTGGCAGGCACCGGCCCGCAGCATGCAATCCGCAGCCGCCGCGTCGTCTTGGGTGGCGCACAGGAGCCCCTGCGCGTCGAGCCCGCCACGTTGGTGCTGCAAGGCGCACGGATCGTGTCGGTCCTCGCCCACGACGCCGCCTTGCCGCCGGAGGTCGCGGTCGACGACCGCGGCGGCGATATCGTCTCGCCCTCGTTCATCGACGCCCACGTGCACACGCCGATGCTCTATTTCCGCGGGCTCGGCGGCGCGCTGGCGATGCGCGGCAACGTGGTCGAAGACCTCTTCTACGCGGTCGAGACGAAACTCCAACCGGGCGACGTGCGCGCGTTCGCCCGCCTGGGTGCCTACGAGTTGCTGCGCGCGGGTACCGGCACGATCTGGGAGCACTACTACTACGCCGAGGAGTTGGCCGAGGGCCTGCGCGACGCCGGCATCACCGGCTTCGTCGCGCCGACGCTTCAGGACCGCAGCGGCCCCGGCGTCCCCTGGCTCGACGCGCAACTCGAGGCGACCGTCCGCATCGACGACGACGCCGGCCTGGCCGACGCCGGCCTGTTCGCCGCGCTCGGACCGCACGCGACCGACACCGTGTCGGCGGAGCTGTGGGCCCGGATCGCCACCCTCGCCGCGGAGCGTGACCTACCGATCCACGCCCACGTCGCGCAGAGCTACGAGGAGGTCGAGCGGGCCTGGGCGCGCGACGGCTGCACCCCGGTCGGCTTGCTCGCCCGCAGCGGCGCACTCGACGCCTCGCACCGCTTCTTGATGGTGCACGGCATCTTCCTCTCGGACGACGACCTGCGGATGCTCGATCCGAACCGGCACACGCTCGGCTTCTGCCCGTTCTCGCAGTTGCAGTTCAGCGTGCCGGCGGACGTGTTGCGGTGGGCGGGCGCCGGTTTGCCGTGGGTCGTCGCGACCGATTGCGCCGCCTGCAACGACGGTATGGACGTGCAGAAGGAGCTGCGCTTCGTCTCGGGTGCCCGTGCGCTGCGGGCCGCGCACTCCGACGAGCGGGAGGCCTTCGCGACGCAGGGCACGCTGCAATCCGCCGCCGCCCTCGAGCGGACCCGCCAAGCTGCCTACGATCTGGACCACGGCTGGTCCGAACCTACCGCCCTGCTCCGCCGCGTCTGGTCGGTGCCGGGCTCGCTCGATCCGCGCTGGCCGACCGGCGCCATCGAGGCTGGCCGAATTGCCAACCTCTGCGTCTGGGAGGCCGATCATCCGGCGTTCTGGCCGACCATCGACCCGCTGCGCGCGTTGGCGATGGGCTCGCCGCTGCCGGCGCTGCGCGACCACCTCGTCGCCGGTCGATCGATTGGCGGCCGCTACGGCGTCCGCGGCTTGACCGACCTGCCCGAGGTCCGCGAGGCCGCCGCGGAAGCGCGCCGTCGCCTCGAGTTGCTGCTCGAGCGCCTGGGCTAGCCGCCCCCTACAGGCTGAAGGTGTAGGCGTTGCCGGTCTTGATCTCGTACCGCACGATCGCGGAGAGGTCGTGCGCGAAGACGAGGTTGTGCGGCGGGCTCGGGTCGATGGCCATGCCACCGAAGTTCAGGTAGCCAAGGATCAGCGAGGTGCCGGTGTTGCCGCAGGTCGCCTGCATCCCGAGGGTCGGATGCCAGCACGGCCACGTGTAGCGGTCGCCGGTGGCCGGGTCGACGGCGATGGCGCCCGAGCCAACCTTGATGCCGTAGGTCCAGAGCACCTTGCGGTAGGGATCCCAGCGAATCCAGCGGTCGCCGAGGCCCTCGGCGTTGATCGTGCCGCCGCAGAGGCCGCCCGGATCCTTCGCGTTGCCGATCAGCTTGCGGTTGCCGGTGGCGAGGTCGGTCTCGAGCAGCTTGGTGTCGCTGACGGCGTAGAGCTTGTCGTCCACGATCTCGAAAGCGCGCATCTGGAACTGGATCTCGCTGTAGCCCGCGCCGATCGGGTCCTTCATCGTGGTCGACTGGTTCGGGTCGGGCGCCATCGTCAGGAACGAGCACTTGCTGAAGTCCGCCGGGAACTTCACCACGCCGCGACCGGGCATGTTGACGTAGGCGAAGTAGTGGTTGCCGGCGTCGTCCATCGCCCAACCTTCGGGCACCATCTGCACGACCTTCTTGCAGGGGAGCGTCGAGCCGTTCGGGCAGAGCGTCGCCGCGTCCGCCTTCTCCTCGTCGAAGAGCAGCTCGCGGTCGCCGGTGGTCGGATCGATGCGGAAGACCTTGGGCGGCGCGATATCGCTGGTGCCACCGACGGCGTAGAGCTTCCCGTCCTTGCCGAGCTTGATGGGATGGTTCGCGAGAACCGCGCTTCTCGCGACCAGGGGGCGCCTGGCCCCCCCAAACAACAGACGAGAGACTCGGCCAGAAAATGCGAAGCTGCATGTTCTGGTCGCGTCTCTCGAGAGGGCGGAACGACTT
>JBEARB010000228.1:0-2812 GCA_041163625.1 Pseudomonadota bacterium
CGAGCATGGCGCGGCGCCGGGCACGGCGCGTGCCGTCGCGACGCATCAGGGCGAGGCGCTCGTCGTGCGCTGGTCGCCGGCGCGCGAGGGCTTCGTCAGCGGCGGCGCGGACGGGCACGTCCGTCGCGTCGGCCACGCCGGCGACGCGGTGCAGACGCTCGGCAAGCACGAGGACGCCGTCGCCTCGATGGCCAGCGACCCCACCGGCGCGCTCGTCGTCACCGGCAGCCTCGACGGCAGCGTCGGGCTGTGGCCGGCCGAGGGCTCGGCGCGGATGCTGCGCGGCCACGACGGCTGGGTCACCGCGGTCGCCGTCAGCGACGACGGCACGCTGGTCGCCTCGGGCAGCAACGACGAGTCGGTGCGGCTCTGGCGCGCCGACGGGGTCTTCCTCAACCGCATCGGCGAGCACGATTACGGCATCTCCGCGCTGCGTTTCGCGCCCGGCGAGGCGCGCCTGTTGACGGTCTCGCTCGACGGCAGCGCGGCGATCTTCGGCGCGGACGCCAAGCGCCAAGCGCGCCTGACCGGTCACGAGCAGCCCCTGCTCGACGGCGTGTGGTCGCCCGACGGCCGGCAGGTCGCCACCGCCTCGGAGGACGCACGCACCCGGATCTGGGCGTCGCGCCCGAGCGCGTTGGCGAGCATTCCGGGCGGTGCCTGCGAGGTCGGCCGCGTCGAGATCCTCCCCGGCGGGATGGCCGCGCTGGCCTGGGGCGAGGGCGATCTCTTCGACCCCTGCCCGGCCGGCCCGACCCGGCTCTGGGAGCGCGCCGAGCACGTCGGCGAAGATCGACCGCCGCGGCGGCTACCCGCGCCCGAGCAACCGATCCGCGGCCTGGTCGCGGTCGACGCGTCCGCGGCGGTGGCCGTCTACGAGGGCGGGCGCGCCGAACGGCTCGACCACGAGGGTCGCTCGCAGGGCGTGATCCCGGGCGATTGGCAGCTCGTCGCTGCGGACGACGCCGGCTTCGCGCTCGCCTCGGCCGAGGGCGCCCTGGCCCGCTTCGACGCACAAGGGCACGCACGCGGGCGCACGACAGCGCACGGGCCGGTGCGCCGGCTGGTCGCCTGTGGCGGCGGCGCGGCGGTGTTGCACGCCGACGGCAGCGCGACCTGGCTCGACGACGCCGGCCACGAGGCGAGGCTGCCGGCGCAAGCCAACGCGGCGGCGTGGATCGCGTGCGCGACGCGTCCGAACGGCGGCGCCTGGGTCGTGCGTGGCGACGAGGCCGGGGCGGTGCGCGTCGACGTCGTCGGCGATTCGGCCGCCGCGGGCGCCGGCGCCACGGTCGAGCACGCCCACGCCGGCGCCTTGGTCGGGGTCGCGGTCCTGCCTGCGCAGGGCGAGCGGCCGGCGCTCGTCGTCTCCGCCGGGCGCGACGGGCACGTCCGCTTCGCCCGGCTGGAAGCGCCGGCACAGGCGTCGGCGTCCGTCGAAGTCCCGGGCGGCGCGATCGCGGCGATGGCCCCCGACGTCCGGGGCGGCCGCGTGCTGGTCCTCGGCGGCGACGGCGTCGCGCGGCTGTACGACGCCGCCGGCGCGCTCGTCTGCGCCCTGCGCAGCCCGGACGGCGAGGCCACCGGCATCGCGCTCTCCCGCGACGGCGGCGTCGCCGCGCTCGTCGTCCGTGGCACCGGGGCGACCTTGGTGCCGGTCGACCGCGAGGCGCTGCTCGCCCTCGCCGACGCGCGCAGCAGCCGGCGGCTCCGGCCAGCCGAGCGCGAAGCCGTCGGTCTGGCGCCCGAGCCCGACGCAGCCGGCGAAACCGAGACTGCCGCCCCGCAACACACGCGCTAGCGTTCGCGCGCAGCCGTCCAAGCGACGAGCGCCGCGATCGAGGCCGCCGCGAGGAAGGCCGAGAGCTCGACGACGACCACGCCGAGGCTCGGCGGCGTACGCCGCGCGGCGAGGCCCGCGGCGAGCACGAGCATCGGGGGAGCGGCGAACGCGACACGGCGCCAGCTCGGCCCGCGCCGTCCGGGCTGCAGCAGCGACAGCAGGCGCAGCCCGAGGACCGCAGCCGCGGCGACGAGGGCGACCTCGGCCGGGGCGGCGAGCGCGTCGGTGAGCGCGGCGAAGCTGCGCGGGGCGAAGGCGGCGAGCGCCAGCGCCGGGACCATCGTGACCAGCGCCAGCAGCGCCGCGGGCTCGTCGCTGCCGCCCCGGAACGGCGAGGCTTCGTGCCCTCGCAGCGCGCCTGCCGTCAGCCGCACCGAGACCTCGTGCACGGCGACGGCGAGCACCGCGCAGAGCGCCGCGAAGGGCAGCGCCGCCGCGCCGTATCGGGCCAGCGCCCAGGCCGAGAGCGCCGCGCCGCCGGCGCTGCCCAGCGCGATGCGTCGCAGCCGCGACGGCGCCAACAGCGGCCAAGCGCGCTCGGTCGGCGCGACGTGACGCCGCAGCGCAAAGGCGGCGCTGCCGGCGATGCCGAGCCAGAGCAGCCACAACCAGGCGAGGGATTCGGCGCCACCCGCGGGGGCGATGCCGGCGAGCGCGGCCATGCCGAGCGGAGCGAGCTGCTCGAGGCCTTCGGCCGGATCGGCGGTGCCGGCGTCGGGCGCCGGCAAGCGGCGCGCGCGGGGCGAGAGCGCGCCGGCGATGACGCCCAAGGCCAACGCCGCCGGCAGCGTCGCGCCGTCGACGGGCGCAGCGACCTCGGCCACGACTGGCAGCGCGGGCGCGAGCAGCGCCCCGAGCCAGGCGAGCGCGGCGCCGACGCCGAAGAGGGGGCCAGCACCGGCGGGCGCGACCGCGGCGCCGAGGCGGACGGCCGCCAGCGTCAGCACCGCCGTCGCGGCGTGGCCGGCG
>JBEARB010000229.1:0-22558 GCA_041163625.1 Pseudomonadota bacterium
GGGCGCCCGCCGGAGAAGCGGCGGTGGCGGCGAACGCGAGCGTGAGAGACAAGGCGACCAGGCAGAGGCGCCGTCCGGAGGGAAGTGGCATGACCGACTCCGAGCGAGGGACCGACAGCGAAGATGCGAATCTATCGACGGCAGGGTCACCCGAACCCCACGGCTTGTCGAGTCGTCTTTGGACCGATACCCGCCGTTCCGCGGCCCTGCGTGCGCTTGCCGAGTCGGCCGTGCCGATGCACCCTCCCCGGCCTGGAGGCGTGGTGACGACCGAGACGACCAGCGCAGCGCAGCCCCGACTCTTCGTCCTCGAGGAAGGCGTCGCGCATCCACTCGACGTCGCGCTCGGCCCGGGCGCGCACGAGCTGCGCGATCTCGGCGTGCGCCTGCAGTTCGGCGCGGACGGCGTGCGCGCGAGCTGGCTCGGCTACGGCCCGACCGCCTTCGCCCTGCCCGGCGTACGCCAACTGCGGGCCGGAGACGCGCTGCGGCTCGCCGACGGCGACGTGATCAGCTACGCCGGGCGCTCCTGGCGGCTGACGGCGGCCGCGCTGCCGGGCGAAGAGCGGGCGCCGCCCCGCGGCGTCTCCAAGAACGCAGGTGGCGCCGGACGTCCACTCGACGCCGTCCTGCTCGTGATCGGCGGCCCCGATCGCGGCAACTTCCACCGCGCCCGCACCGAAGCCACGGAGTGGGCGGCCGGCGTCTGGCTGCGGGGAAGGACCGAAGACGACGCGGTGTTGGTCGAGGTCTGCGCGGACCGTGCCGGCACCCTCGAAGTCGAGGACGGCGACGGCGCCCGCGCGCTCGAGCCCGGACCTTGGCACGGCATCGACGGCGCCCGTCGCGTGCTCGCCGGCGACACCGTCGCCACCCTGGTGCGCCCCCGCACCGCCTGAACGGACGCCCCCGCGTCCGCTGGAGACCCATGCTCGCACCCATCGCAGCCATGACCTGGGACATCGACCCGATCCTCTTGCATCTCGGGCCGCTGCAGATCCGGTACTACGGCTTGTTCTTCGCGCTGACGATCTACACCGGCTTCTGGATCTGGCAGCGCAACACCCAGCGCTGGGGCCACGATCTCGCGTTCTCCGAAGATTTCCTCTGGTACGCCGTGATCGCCATCGTCGGTGGCTCGCGCCTGGGCCATTGCCTGTTCTACGAGCCCGAGCGCTACCTCGCGAACCCGATCGAGATTCTCTACTTCTGGAAGGGTGGCCTCGCGAGCCACGGCGCCACCGTCGGCTTGTTCGTCGCGGTCTGGCTGTTCGCGCGCAAGAAGGGTGTCACCTTCGCCCGCGTCGGAGACCTGCTGACACCCGCCATCGCCGTCGCCGCCGGCGGTGTCCGCATCGGCAACTTCTTCAACTCCGAGATCGTCGGTCGCGCGTGGGACGGCCCCTGGGCCGTCATCTTCGCCCGCCACGACCGGATGATGGGCATCGACCCGCCGATCGCGCGCCACCCCACGGCTTTCTACGAAGTGCTGATGGGCCTGCTCACCTTCGTGGTGCTGAAGTGGCTGGAGAAGAAGGACATCCGACGGCCGGGCTCGGGCCTGTACACGGGCGTCTTCCTCATCGTCTACTTCTCGTGCCGCTTTACCGTCGAATTCTTCAAGGAATACCAAGTCGAGAAATTCATCGACCGGGCCGGCAAGATCGCTGCGGGCGCCGAGCAGGGCCTGCAGCTGACGATGGGCCAATACCTCTCGATCCTGCCGGTCGCCGTCGGCGTGCTGCTCGTCGTGCTGGCGATGCGCAGCCCCAAGGAAGCGATTCCGGCGCCGAAGGGAGCCTGAGCTGCCCGCCGCGCGGTGGCTCGCTGCCCTGCTGACGCTCGCGGCGTCGTGGGCAGCCTCGGCGGCCGCGAGCCCGGCTGCGCCCCCATCCGCGCCGACGGGCGGTCACGCCATCCCCGGTTGCGCGGGCTGCGAGCGCCCGGACGCACTCCGCCGGGGCTTCGCGTTGCGCAAGACCGAGCGCACCGCCAACGCGCTGCGGCTGGTCTTCGTCGGTCCCGCCGGCGAACGCGTGGTGGCGCTGCGTCCGGCCGAGGATCCCCGCGCCTACCAACGGACCCCGAGCTTCGCGATCGCCTACGAAGGCGCTGGCGACGCCGACGCGCTGGGCTTGGCGGACGCCCTCGCCGCGCGCGTGAGGGCCAACGACCGGGGCGAGCTGACGCTGCCGGCCGCGACGACCGCGACGACGGCGACGGCGAGCGCCGCCGGCCCGGACTCGCACCGCAGCGGTGACGGCAGAGGCCGCCCGGCCACGGCGACCGAACCGGCGGCGGGCAGCCCCTTGGACCGCCCGCTGCACGTCGCGAGCCTGGGGCTGCTGCTGCTCGTGTTGCTCGCGCTCGGCCACGGCCTGGTCGGCGCGCTCGGCTCGATCCGTCCCGATGGTGCGGCAGAGCGCTGGTCGCGCGCGCTGCCGTGGGTGGTCGCCGTCGGCGTCGCGCTGCGCGCCTTCGCTCCGACTCGGTGGGTGATGGAGCACATGGGCGAGACCTTGCTCGACGAGGTGCTCGCGGCGTGGCAGGGCGGACCGACCCCGAAATACGGGCCCTGGCTCACGGCGCTCTACGGCGGGCTCGCGCAGGTGCACCCGGCCCTCGAGAGCTTGGCCGTGCTGCATCGGCTCGCATCGATGGCGACGCTGCTGCTGGCCATCGCATGGCTGCGCCGGCTCGGGCTCGACGGGCGCGCGCTCACGTTGGCGGCGCTCGCGCTCGCGGCGACGCCGGCGTTGTGGCTGGACGCGGCGACCGAGTCGATGCTGGTGCCCACGATGACGCTGGCGGTGGGCGGCGCGGCGGCTGCCACCGCGGCGCTGCGGCCGCGCGCGGGTGAATCGGCGGCCCTGGCGCTCGCGGGCGCCACGAGCCTGTGGGTCGCGGCGATCTGGAGCCGACCGGAGATGATCGGGCTGGGGCCGCTGCTCGCGGTGGCGGTGATCGGGCTGCGGCAGGCGCCGGAGCCGGGCGCGCCGTCGCTTCGCCCGGCGGCTTGGATCGGAGCAGGCGCCGTGCTGGCAGCAGCGGTCGGGCTGCGGATGCTGCAGCTCGACGACGCGCTCGCGCTCGAGGCCGCGCGCGGCAACACGCCCGAGGTCTTCGCCGGCGGCTTGCCGGCACGCATCGGCCGGCTGCTCCGCGACGGGTTGTTCCGCAAGAACGTGCTGCTGGAGGGCCGAGTCTTCCCGATCGCGCTGACGGTGACGCTGGCGCTCGGCTTGCTCGGTGGTCCGAGCCGAGCGCGCCGGGTCGGCGCGACGCTCGCCGCGCTCGGGCTGGCGGCGATGGTCCCGGCGGCGGCGGATCTGCCCTGGGTCTCCCTGCCCCGCGTCGGCGCACCTGCGATGACCTTCGCGGCGCTGGCAGCCGGTCCCCTCGCCGACTCCCTGCTCCGCCGTGGCGGCGACGGCGGCGCCCGCACCGCGATCTTGCTCGCCTTGTGGGCGCTGACCGCCGGCGCGACGTTCGGCGTGCTGTTGCAGCAAAGCCCGGCCGACCGCGACCGGGCGGCGCTGCTCGCGGCGCTCGCGCAGGTCGAGGCGGCGGGCCACGCGCCGGGTCGACTGGCACGCCGAGACCACAACGACCCGCCCGGCGAGCGCGTACACCTCGGCTTCCCGGACGCGCTGCTCCGCGCCCGCGGCTATCGACCGATCGGCCTCCGGGAAGCCCGCGCCGGTGATTGGGTCTGGCTCGACGCGCGCTGCACGATGCGCGCCTGCGACGCGCCGACCGAACATCCGACCTGTCGCGTGGTGCGCTCGGTCGGAGCCCTCGAGCCGATGGTCACGCACCTCGTCGCGGACCGCTGGAAGCCGATTCCGCCGGCGTTCGAGCGCAACCGGAAGGCGGCGCCAGGCTGGCGGCAAGATCGCGATTTTCCGTGGTGCATCCCCGAGGGGGGCTACGAGATCGGGCTCTACCGGCTGCGCGGGACGCCGACGCCGACGCCGCGGCAGAGCGAGGCGATCAACGCTCCGAAGGCCGCGATCAGGTAGACCTCGAGCGGCAGCAGGTGCGGGTCGCGGACGCGCACCTCGACCGGGTCGAAGAGATCCGGCGTCTCGGGCACGGGTTGCCGACCGGCAGCGACGTCCGCCATCAGCGCGCGCATCTCGGTGACGCGCCGCTCCTTCTCCGGGGCCGACCACGCGCCTTGCTGCACGTTGATGCGCATCTGCTCGATGTAGCGATCGATGTCCGCGAGCGCGCGAGCCGGATCCTTGCGGTGCCAGACCTCGGCGCGGCAGTACCAGACGTCGGCGTCGTGCCCGCCGTCGGCGGCGGCGGCGCGCTCGATGGCCTGCTCGGCGTCGGCCTGCCGGCCCGTGCGTACGTAGCTGACGGCGAGGTAGATCCAGAGTCGCGGGCTGCTGGCGAAGCGTTCGCGCAGCGGCTCGAGCAACGTGATGGCGCGCTCGTAGTCGGCGCTCTTCTCCGCCCGCGTCGCACCCTGCGTATGGCCGCGATAGTGCACGGCCACGCCGGCGAGGAAGCGGGCGACGTCGTCGTCCGGGTGGGCCGCGGCCTCGGCGATCAGCCGGTCGACGGCCTGCGCGCCGCCGGGACCGCCGGCGAGCTGGGCCGCGCCGACGACCAACGCGCCGAGCACGAGCGGATGCGGGTCGCGGCGGGCGAGCGGCACGACGACGTCGAGCACGCCCTGGCCGTCGCCCTCGCGGGCCATCCGCTCCACGCCCCGCAGCGACGCGAGCAGCGCCGCCGGCAGCGCCTCCGCGTGCGGGGCGGCCGGAGTGGGTGCCGCTTCGACCTGCTGCTCGACCTGCAGCCATCGGAACGTGGCCTCGTGCAGCCGCAGCCGCGCCAGCAGCGGCGTGCACAGGGGCTGGGCGGCCTGCACCGCGAAGAGCCGGGTCGAGCCACAGGCGGTGATGCGGTCGTTCGGCAGCAGGGTCGCGGGGACCTCGTCGGTGCCGCAGCGATAGCGGGCTTGGATGCGGTCGCGCGCGATGGCGCCCTCGACGAGGCGACACGGGCCGACGTCCTCGCCCTCGCCGAGCATCCGGGTGACCAACGCGTCTTGCCCGGGCGGGATCACGTGCGTGCTGGGCGCGGCCGTGGCGACGCCGCTCGCGACGCTCGTCGCGAGCAGCGCCAGTGCTGCGATCCGGCCAGGCGTCCGCGGCGGCAGCAGGCTCATCCGCGGCCGCCGGCGAAGAACGTGGTCGCGAGTTGCACGGCGTAGCCCATGTCGACAGCGCCCATGGTCTCGCCGGTCGAGTGCATCGCCCACATCGGCGCGCCGAAGTCGACCGTCGGTGCGCCGAGGCCGGCGGCGGTGATCGGCCCGATGGTCGAGCCGCAGGCGGCGTCCTGGCGGTGGACGTAGGCCTGCAGCGGCACCTCGGCGGCCTCGCAGAGCGCGCGGAAGGCCGCGATGGTGGCGCCGCTGCTGGCGTAGCGGTCGTTGGTGTTCACCTTCACGACCAAGCCCTGGTTGATCAGGGGTGCGTGCGCGCGGTCGTGCTTGTCGAGGTGGTTGGGGTGCAGCGCGTGCGCCATATCGCCCGAGAGCACGAGCGAGCGCGCGAAGGCCTGCGCGGCGTCGGCCCCGGCCGGCGTCTCGGGGTGCTGCGCGCACAGGCGGGTCAACACGTCGCGGAGAAAGGCGCTCTGCGCACCCGAGCTGGTCTGCGAACCCGTCTCCTCGGCGTCGAAGAAGGCGCCGACCGCGGTGTGCGCCGGCGCCGGGTTCGCCTCGACCGCCGCGAGCAGACCGGCGACACCGGCGTAGACCATGGCGAGATCGTCGTGGCGGGGGCCGAAGATCATCGAGCCGTCGACGCCGACGCGGGTCGCCGGCTGCCACGGCACGAGGTGCAGGTCGAAGCCGTCGACGTCCGCGAGCGGCACGCCGAGCTCGAGCGAGAGCGCGGCGACCGCGTCCTCGACCGCTTGGCCGGTCGCGAAGACGGCGTTGAGCATCGTCTCGGGGTTGATGGCGCCCTTGTCGTTCTTCTCGCGGTCGAGGTGGATCGCCAGATCGGGGATGACCGCGAGCGGTCGCGGCAGATGGACCAGGCTGCGCTGCACCATCGGCTTGCCGGTGGTCGGATGGAAGCGCGGCGCCCCGGATTTGTCGCGCAGAAGGTGGAAGAGCGCGCCGGCGAGCATCAGCGGTCGGTCGAGCCACGCGCGCCGGATGATGCCGCCGTGCACCTGCGTCAGCAGTTGAACCGTGCCGGCCTCGCTGCGCACCGGGTTCAGCCGCAGGCGCAGATCCGGGCTGTCGGTGTGGGCGCCCCAGATCGAGAAGCCGGTGTGCGCCGGCGCGCGCGAGCCGATGACCGCGGCGAGCACGGTGCGGCCGTCCGGCGCGACGACGTAGATGCGCTCGCCTTGCCTGGGGTCGAGGGCCTCGGCGGGGTCGCGGGCGACGAAGCCGGCAGACTCGAGGCGGTTGGTGACGGCGACGACCGCGTGTGCCGGTGTCGGGCTCTCGCCGAGGAAGGCGACGTAGCGGTCGGCGTCGTCGCGCGGCTCGGACGGAATCGTGAGCGTCATGAGCGGACTCCCGGGCCGGTCGGCAGGGCGGGCCGAGCGTCGGGCCGGCCCTGCCCCCGCCGCTAGCCGGCAATGGCCTTGGCGATGACCTCGTAGAACTTGATGGCGACGCCCATCAGCGTCTCGCCGGCGATGAGGCCCGAGGCGATGACGACGAGGAAGCCGGCGGTGAACTTCGGTGCGGTGCGGTTCATCACCCACGCGATCGCCGCGCCGATGAACATGTTGAACGAGTACATGAACGGCACCATGACGGCGACGCCCGCACCGGCGACCGAGGGCAGGACGCGCTTGACCTTGGCCGGCGCGAACGACTCGACCACGGCCATCACGCCGCCGGCGCCGCCGGCCCACGCCATCGCGGTGAGCTTGTGGCCTTCGATGTGCTCGAGGCCCTGGCTGAGCAGCTCCGCGACCTTGGCCCAGATGACCGCCGCCGGGGCCGGCCACTCGGCGCCGCCGAGCTCGTTCGGGTCGATGAGCAGGGCGTAGGCGATGGCCGCGAACACGGCGCCGACGAAGATGCCGGCGGTCTGCGCGATGACCTGGTAGCGCGGGCTGGCGCCGAGCTGGTAGCCGGTCTTCATGTCGGTGAGCAGGTCGCCGACCTGGCTGGCCGAGCCACCGGTGACGCTCGCGGCCATCAGGTTCGGCACGATCTGGCCCTTGAGCGCGCCACCGAAGACGAGCTGCGTGACCTTGCCCATCGCGCCGACGGGCGTGATGTCGGTCTCACCGGTCGAGCGCGCCGCCACGAACGAGAGGCCGAGCGCGAGCACGACCGCGAGCGCGCCGTAGAGCGGCGGGATGTCGAAGTACGCGGCCTGCAAGGCCACCGAGAGCGCGCCGACCACGACCAAGCCGCCCCAGAACCACTTCATCGGCACTTCGACGTCCGAGAGGCCCTCGGCGGCGTCTTCCTTGCCACCCGCGAGGGTGCGCATCAGCCCGTTGATCATCTGCGGCGCCTGCAGCAGCAGGCCGACCAGCGAGTGCGAGACCATCAACGCGACGCCCGGCCAGAGCGTCCAGCCGGTGATGTCGCGGTAGCCGATCATGGCGGCGGTGCAGGTCTGACCGTCCGGCACCTTGCCGCAGGTGATGAAGCCCTGGTCGAAGAGCCACTCGGGCCCCCAGATGAAGGTGATGCCGGCGGCGATCAGCATCGAGATGGTGACGCGCAGGCCCATGATGGCGCCGGCGCCGACCGTCCAGACCTCGGTGCCGATAGAGACGGTCCACTTCGCGAGGCTCGCGCCGGCGAAGGGGATGGCGCCTGGGATCAGGCCGAAGCCGTCCTTGAGCAGCGCGATCAGACCGGCGACGCCGCCCGAGGCGAGCAGCGCCTTGGCCTTCTGGATGCCCTCGCCGCCGGAGGCATGCAGCGAGGTCAGCGTCTCGGCGCAGGCGATGCCCGAGGGGAAGCGCAGGCGCTCTTGGTTGATCAGCTTGCGTTTGACCGGGATCGCGGCGACCACACCGACCAGGCACACGCCGATCAGCCACGGAATCGCGGCCAGCACGTCGAGGTGCACCTTGCCGTCGCCGCCCTTGGCGTACAGGGCCGGGATCACGCCCGAGTCCTTGGTCACCATGTAGAGCGCCGGGATCGCCGCCACCAAGCCGGCCGAGGTCATGTAGGCCGCCGAGCTCGCGGCGGTCTGCATGGTGTTGTTCTCCAACACCGTGAAGTGCTGGTCCTCGGGCGTGCCGGCGATCTTCTGCCAGGTGGTGAAGAATGCGTAGGCCAAGATCGCCGCGGTGATGCTCGCGCCCAGACCCCAGCCGGTCTTCAGACCGACGTAGAGGTTCGAGAACGACATCACGCCGCCGATGATGCAGCCGGTGATCAACGCGCGGGCCGTGAGCTGCGGCACGCGATCGGCCTGGTAGACGTGCTCGAGCCACCAGCGGTCGTGCTCCACGGTGGGTGCGTCGTCGGCGGGTGGGGGTGGAATCACGCGGTCTTCGGCCATCCGGCTGCCTCCTCGGTTGGGGCCGAGCTTGTAGCATGGCGGCCGCAGCGGCGGAAGTTCGCAGGAATACGCGCCGCAGGCCGCCAACGATCTCAGTATCGAAGCCGAACCGTGCTAACTGAAGTGACTCGGAGTGGGGCTCGCCACCTTTGCACGTTGTCATGTCGCTTCTGCTGTGGTCTACCGGCGCCGCGAGCGGCCTGGCCGCTTGGACCAGGAGCACGCCATGACCGCCGAGGCACGCCGCGAAATCCAGAAGCGCCGCACCTTCGCCATCATCAGCCACCCCGACGCCGGTAAGACGACGATCACCGAGAAGTTGCTGCTCTTCGGCGGAGCGATCCAGCTCGCCGGCGCGGTGAAGGCCAAGAAGCAGGATCGCGGCGCGCGCAGCGATTGGATCGCCGTCGAGCGCGAGCGCGGCATCTCGGTCTCGACCTCGGTGATGAGCTTCCCCTACGAGGGGCTCGAGATGAACCTGCTCGACACCCCGGGCCACAACGACTTCTCCGAGGACACCTACCGCACGCTCACCGCCGTCGACGCGGTGATGATGGTGATCGACGCGACCAAGGGCGTGGAGACGCAGACCGAGAAGCTGCTCGAGGTCTGCCGGCGCCAGCGCACGCCGGTCATCACCTTCATGAACAAGCTCGACCTCGAGGCGATGGATCCGCTCGACGCGCTCGCCAACCTGCAGGACAAGCTCGACATGGAGCCTGTCCCCTTCACCTGGCCGATCGGCAAGGGCAAGCGCTTCCAGGGCGTCTACGATCTCCGCGACAGCAAGCTGGTCTTCTACGAAGCGACCGCACGCGGCAAGAAGAACGACGTCGTCGAGATCGGCGACCTCGCGACCGACCTGCTCGACCAGACCATCGGCGCCGGCGACGCCGCCACCCTCCGCGACGAGATCGAGCTGCTCGAAGGCGCCGGCACACCGTTCGACAGCACCGCCTTCCTGCGCGGCCAGCAGACGCCGGTCTTCTTCGGCTCGGCGCTGAACAATTTCGGTGTACGCGAGGTGCTCGACGCGTTCTGCGAGCTCGCGCCACCGCCGCAACCGCGGATGACCCGCGATCGTGTGGTGAGCCCGGAGGAAGAGCCCTTCTCCGGCTTCGTCTTCAAGATCCAAGCGAACATGGATCCGAAGCACCGCGACCGGATGGCCTTCCTGCGCGTGGTCTCGGGCTGCTTCCGCCGCGGCATGAGGCTGCACCAGGTCCGGACCAGCAAGCCGATGTTCGTGCGCAACGCGATGACCTTCCTCGGCCGCGACCGCGACATCGTCGACGAGGCGTGGCCGGGCGACATCATCGGCATCCCGAACCACGGCACCATCCAGATCGCCGACACCTTCACCGAGGGTGAAGTGATGAACTTCACCGCCCTGCCCAAGTTCGCGCCCGAGCTCTTCCGCGCCGCCCGGCTCAAGGATCCGATGAAGCAGAAGGCGATGCAGAAGGGGCTCGAGCAGCTCTGTGAGGAAGGCGCGGCACAGCTGTTCCGGCCGCTGATCGGCAGTGAATACATCGTCGGCGCGGTGGGACAACTGCAGTTCGAGGTGATCGCCGCCCGCCTGCGCGACGAATACAACGTCGAGTGTGCGTTCGAGCCGTGTCGCCAGAGCATCTGCCGCTGGATCAAGGCCGAGCCCGGCACCGACCTCTCGCTGCTCGAGCGCAGCTACGCGCAGGACGTCTTCCGCGACGAGCGCGGCAACCTCGCGCTGCTGACCGAGACGCGCTTCCGGGCCGACTACATCGCCGAGCGCGTGGAAGGCGTAACGCTGATGACCACGATGGAGCTTGCCTAGAGACGCGATCAAAAAATCGCCAGGGGCGATATTTTGGTCGCGGCTCGTGGAGGGGGATGGTTCGCGAGAACCGCGCTTCTCGCGCCCAGGGGGCGCCTAGCCCCCCCAAACAACAGACGAGAGACTCGGCCGGAAAATGCGAAGCTGCATTTTCTGGTCGCGTCTCTAGCGGCGAGCACGGACCGCTCCTCGGAGGGCCTGCGTCACCCGGCCTCCCCCCTGCGCGTCGAGGCCGCAGCGGAGTTCGCCGTGGAGCCGGCGCCGGCGGCTGGATCGGTCGCCGCTTCGGCGTCGGCCTGAACGCTGGCATTCGTGGCAGCGGCATCAGCGGCGGCGGCCTCGAGCTGGCGTGGGGCCTGGGCCAAGGTCCAGCGGGCCGGGACCGGCACGGATTTCGGCATCCTCGGCGGCGTCGTCCACCACGAGTGGGCGGTCACCCAATACGTGGGCATCCGGCTCGGCTTCGGTTTCACGACTCGCGACTGATCGCCCGACTCGCGCGCCATTCCAAGAGCAGGTGCAGCGTGAACGCGAGCGCGCCGACCGCCATCGCAGCCTGCATGGCCGTCGACACCGCCCGCAGGCTCGAAGCCTCGGCCGTCGCGAAGAGTGCGTCGCCGACCGCTCCGCCGGCCACGTAGCGCATCGGCCCGAGCCCCCAGGCTGCCACCGCCGCCGCCGCGCCGACTGCCGACGCCACCGCGAGCCCGACGCCGGTGGCAGCCCGGCCGGCGCCGGCCAATCGCCACCCCGGCGCGAGCCATCGCAAGACCGCGCCGAACGTCTGCTGCCAGCGCGCGACCGGGCGCTGTCCCCAGCGGCGGACCGGCATCGGCAGCGCCGCCAGGGCGCAGAGCCCCAATCCTGCCGCGAGCAGGGAATCGAAGAGCAGGCCGAGCAGCGTCACGACCCGCGCGGTCGCGCTCCACTTCGAGAAGAGCGCGGCGATGGGCCCGAGTTCTCCCTGCGCTGCACGCAGCAACAGCAACACGCCTTCGGTGGCGCCGCCGTGCAGCAGCTGCCGGAGGTCGTCCGCGGCCGGGCGGGCCCAGAGCGCGGCGTCGGGTGCCACCTCGGCGTAGAGGCGGTCGCGCCAGGGCAACGCCTCGAAGACCGCGGTGCCGGGCCCACGGGCCTCGCCGCGCAGACGCGCGCGGTTCCACGCGGCGGCCGGCTGGACGCCCGCCAACGCGTCGTAGCGCGCCTTCGCCGGCTGGCGTTGGCCACGCAGCTCGTCGAGCACGGCGAGGTTCTGCGCGCTGGCGGCGTCGTCCGGGCGCAGCGCGATGGCGTGCTCCAAGGCCGCGCGGGCGCCGGCGTTGCGGCCGGCGGCGACCTCGGTCTCGGCGAGCAGGCGGTGGCGCGCGCAGGCGGCTCGGGCGTCTTCGCGCGCCACCGCCTGCAGCAACGTCACGCGGTCGGGATGCCGCAGCGATCCGGCGACCAGCGGCGCGCTGGCGTGCTCGACGCGATGCAGGCGCGCGAGCTCGCCGATCAGCGCGCCGACGACGAGGAAGACGACGATGCCGAACACGCCGAGGCTGAGCCGCTCCGGGCGCGTGCTGTAAGCGAGGAACGAGAGTCGGATGCGATCGCCCGGATGCGAGAGGAAGGCCATGGTCGCGGCTCGCCAGTCGCGGAAGCCCGCGGCGCGCAGGTCTTCGCGGCGCGCGGGCGCCGAGCGCCACCACAGACGCAGCAGCGCGGTGCCGAGCAGGAGCGCGAGCAGCGAGAGCAGCACCAACGCCATGTCCAGGCGCCGGACGTCGTCGTGCGAGCGTAGGGCGGCGCCCTCGCGGAGCACCCGTTCGGCGTGGGCCGCGAGCGCAGGCGGCATCGCGAGACCGGCCGCGGCGAGATGGACGCGGACGCGGGCGAGCAGCTCGGCGTCGTCGTCCATGCCGCTGCTGAAGCGGAAGCTGCGCTCGATCAGCGCGAGCGCCCGGGCGGCATCGCCGCGCCGCTCGGCCGCGAGCGCGGCTCGACGCAGCACCGCGGCCGGGGTGCGACCGGCGTCGCGCTCGAGATCCGCGTTGTGGCCGGCGGTCAGCGCGGCCTCGGCGGCGCGGTCGATGATGGCGTCGGCTTGGGCAGCGAGGCCGAAGCGGTCCAGGCGTGCCGCCACATCGACTTGGCCGAGCGGCGGCCACATCGACGTCGCGAACGCCACCGCCTCGGCCAGCGTGGCCGCCGCTGGATCGGTCGCCGCCGCCGCGCCCATCCCGTCCAGCGCCGCGAGCACGACCTCCGGATCGGCGCGGTCGCGCCAGAGCTCTTCCCACAGGCGCACGGTCGCGAGGGCCCACGCGCGGCCGTCCAGGCGCGCGCGCGGCACGGAGATCGCGAGCTCTCGGGCGACGTCGTCGAAGATCTCGTCGACCATCGCGACCAGCGCCGGCCGAGCCCCGACCACGTCGGCGGCGTCGTCGGCGGTCCACTCCGGCCGGTTGGGGAACTCCGGGTCGAGCTCGATCCGCACGACGCTGCCGCGGTCCCGTCCGGCCCATAGCGCGACGGCGACCGAGGCGCGCTCGGGTGGCACGGGCCAGGCTTGCAGCGCCAGACCGGGCAGCGGGATGCGCGCGAGCAGCCGACCGCTCGCCACGTCGCGACGCAGCAAGTACGGCCCCTCTGCGAGCAACAGCGAACCGTCGCTGAGCGGCAAGGCGATCGCCGAGCCCTGCTTCTTGGGCGGTGGCGGGCCGTGCCAGAGCGAGACGCCGGTGTCCGGATCGATCGCCTGCCAAGCGCCCGAGGTCGTGCGCGTCAGCACCGGCATCGGCACCGCCGCACCGGGGACGCGCACCTCGAAGGGCAGCTCCGAGGTGGAACACCCCCGCGAGTCGTGTGCGAGCGCGCAGATCGCGCCGCGTCGCAAGGCGCGCCGCAGATCGCTGTCGTAGGGCTCGGGCTGGGCCGCGGCCTCGAGCAGGGCGGTCGCGACCAAGCCCGCGTTCGCCGGGGCACCAGCCATGACGGCGTCGAGCACGACGTCGCAGAGTGGCCCGCGGTCCGCGCCGGCGCGGGCACCGCGGTCGTCGAGCGCGGCCGCGAGCGCGGTCCCCTGCACCTCGATCGCCGCGCGGATCTGATAGCGCAACGTGCGCGTGCCGGCCGGCCGGCCGATGTCCGGGCAGAGCGCGCCGAAGAGCTCGGCCCAGGCGCCGCGCTGCCAGAGCGCGACGGCACGGGCGGTCTCGAGCGCGTGGGCGCGAGGGTCGGGCGCGTCGCCAGGTCGCGCTCGGAGGCGCTCGACGAGGGTGCGGGCGCGCGCAAGCTGCCCGTCCGCGATCGCCTGCCAGCCGTCGCGCAGCGCAGCAGCACGGCGCTCCTGTGCCGCTGCCACGGCGCGTTCGCGGGCGTTGCGACGCCCCAGGTCCCGCACGGCCCAGAGCACCCCGACCACGGCCAGCACCGCCAGCACCGTCAGCCAGCGGGCGCCGCGTCCGCGGCTGCGGCTGCGCTCGATCGCGGCGGCAACGGCGAGGGCGCGGGTGTCCCCGGCGGCGACCAGCGGCGCGATGGCTTCCCGCTGCGCGTCGGCCAAGCCGGTGTCGCCGCGATCCAGCGCCTCTTCGGCGAGCAAGCGCGCGACCTGCGCGGCGCCCTCGTGCGCGTCGCGGTTGCCGTCCCAGAGCTCCACGGCCTGCGCAAAACGGGCCTGCACGCGGGCGTAGAGGCCGTATCGCTCGGCCCGAGCGACCGCCCCCGGCGTCTGCAGGCGCTTCAGCAGAACATTCGCTTCCTGCGAGAGCCGCAGCGAGGACTCGTGCTCGAGGTAGTCGCGCAGCGCCGCCTGGAATGCCTCGGCGTCCGGGTAGCGGTCGGCGGGATCGCGCGACATCGCGCGGTGACAGATGGCCTGCAGCGCGCGCGGCGCCTCGTGCGGCCACTCCGGCGGATCGCTGCGTGCAGCCGCGAGCAACACCTCGCCGAGGTTGCGCCCCTGATGCGGCGGATGGCGGGTGGCGATCTCGTGCAGGATCGCGCCGAGCAGGTAGACGTCGGTTTGCGGCCCGATCGCCTTGCCGTTGCCGCGCGCGAGCTCGGGCGCCATGTACGCCGGGGTACCGGCCGGGCCGCGCACGTCGAGCTTGTGTACGCCGCGCACGTCGGCGGGCCGCGGCATCCGCACATCGACCGCGATGCCCCAATCCATCAGCACGACTTCGCCGTACGCGCCGACCATCACGTTCTCGGGCTTGAGATCGCGGTGGACGACGCCGCGGCTGTGCGCGAAGGCGACGGCGTTGGCGACCTGGCCGAGGATGTCGAGGTGGCGGCGCAGGTCGAACTCGGTCGCGGCCTCGCGCTCGGCGTCGGTCCTCGGGTGCAGCAGCGCGCTCCAGGCGTGGCCGCCGACGAGCTTCATGGCGAGGAAGACGTCGCCGCCGGCCCCGACCCCGAGCTCGTGCACGGGGATCACGTTCGAGTGATCCAGGCCGCCCGTGACGACCGCTTCGGCGATGAACCGCTCGCGCGCCTCGGGCGAGGCGACCTCGGGGCGGATCGCCTTGATCGCGACCTCGCGGTCGAGGCTGCCCTGCCGCGCGCGCCAGACCACGCCCATCCCGCCTTCGCCGATGCGCTCGATCAACTCGAACACGCCGCCGCCCTGCCCGCCGCTCTCGCCGCCCGGGGTGCGCACCGTGGCAACCGCGCCGTGGTCCTGCGTCGAGCGAACGTCGGCCACCAGCGTCTCGCCGGTGACCACGGCGAGTGCGTCGTCGTCGGCCATCAGCGTCTCGGCGAAGCCGACGCCGGCAGGGTCCGTGGCGGCCTCGGTGGCGGCGCCGACAGGGTGCGCGGCGGGATCGGTGGCGAAGAGCGTCTCGGCGAAGCCGACCTCGGGCGCGCCGCCGGGCGCCGGGGCGTCCGGAGGCGGGTTCGTGTGCGCGGGTGCCGCCTCGGGCAGATGTTCGGTCGGCAGGTCGGTGCCGAGCGTCTCGTGGCCGACCTCGGCGAGCCGGTGGATCGTGGCGGCGGCCAGGTCGACGGTCGCGGCGGCGTGCTTCAGCGGCGCCTGCACCAAGCGGGCCGGTGCGGGCTGCGCCATCGCGAGGGTCGGCACCGCCTTCTGCGTCGGCAGTCGCGACAGTGTCATCGACGCGTCTTCGGAGCCGAGATCGCAGGTCTCGGCCCAAAGCGCGCGCAGCTCCGCCTCCTGCTCGAGCGCAGCTTCGACAGCGTGACTCGCCTGGTCGGGTCCTTCCGGTTGCATCACCCCTCGCGACACCGGATGCTCGCAGCGCGAGCGCCCCGCAGCAAGAATCGGGACACTCGGGAGTTGGACGATGATCCGAAGGCCTGCCTCTGCCCTGCTGCTCGCGCTGTGCCTCGGCCTCGTGGGCTGCGCCGGCGCCGAAGAGCGCCCCGACGACCCCGGCCCCACCCGCGCCGAGCCGGCTGGCCGTGGCATGACGCCCGAGGCCATCGCATTCGCCGTGCACCGCCGCGTCAACGCGATCCGCACGGACTTCGGCCTGAAGCCGCTCGCCTGGAACGACGCGCTCGTGCCGATCGCCCGCAACCACAGCGCCGACATGGCCCACCGCGACTACTTCGCGCACCAGAGCCCCGAGGGGAACGGACCGCTGCAGCGCTACGCCGCCGGTGGCTACCGATGTCGCGTGCCCATCACCAGCCACCGCTTCGCGACGGGCGGCGAGAATCTCGCGCTCTCCAACCTCTACATCGGCTTTCGCATCCACGGCGACGGTCGGCGAGAGCCCTACGGTGCCCGCTCCGCCCGCGCCGTCGCCGAACGCATCGTCGAGGGCTGGATGAACAGCCCCGGCCACCGCGACAACCTGCTGCGCCCGTATTGGCGGACCGAGGCCATCGGCGTCGTCATCGACGCGCGCGGCCGGGTCTACGCCACCCAGAACTTCTGCTGAACGGAAGCCCCATCATGCCTCGCCTCCTCCGTGGCCATCAGGACGACCCGACCGCCGCCCGCGCCCTGCGCGGCCTCGTCTCCCCGATTCTCGGTGTGTTCCGCACGCAAGCCCAGGGCGGCGCCGTCTTGGTGCTCTCCGCGGTGGCGGCGCTGATCTGGGCGAATTCCGAAGCGGCGGGCTTGTACCACCACCTGCTCGAGCTGCCGATCGGCGTCGCCGTCGGTGAACACGCGCTGCGGCTGCCCCTGGAGCATTGGATCAACGACGGCCTGATGGCGATCTTCTTCTTCGCCGTCGGCTTGGAGATCAAGCGCGAGGTGCTCTCGGGCGAGCTGAGCGACCCGCGCGCCGCCGTGCTGCCGATCGCCGGCGCCATCGGCGGCGTGGTGGTTCCGGCGCTGCTCTACTCGGCGCTCAACGTCGGCACGCCGACCGCCGCGGGCTGGGGCGTCCCGATGGCGACCGATATCGCCTTCGCGCTCGGTGTGCTGGCCCTGCTCGGCGCGCGGGTGCCGCTGTGGATGATGGTCTTCCTGACCGCTCTGGCGATCGTGGACGACCTGCTCGCCGTGGTCGTGATCGCGGCCTTCTACACCGCCGAGATCCACCTCGCCGGCTTGTGGCTGGCGCTCGGAGCGTGGGCGTTCGTGCTCGTGATGAACATGCGCGACGTGCGCGCACCGGGGCTGTACCTGGTCGCGGCGGCCGCGATGTGGCTCGGGCTCCACGAATCCGGCATCCACGCGACCATCGCCGGCGTGCTGATGGGCCTGTCGGTGCCGGCCTCGCCACGCATCGACCGCCGCCACCTCGTCGACGAGGTCGAAGAAGCGCTCGACGCCTTCCGCAAGCGCGAGGGCAAGCCGCTCGCGGGCCCGAAGCAGGCCGCCGCCGCGCTGCACGTGATGGCGCACGCGGCCTCGGCCGCCGAGCCGCCGAGCCACCGCATCGAGCACGCGCTGCACCGTCCGGTGGCGTGGCTGATCTTGCCGATCTTCGCGCTCGCCAACGCGGGCGTCGGCGTCGGCGGCGACACCAGCGTCGGCGCGGCGCTGACCAGCCACGCCGGCATGGGCGTGATGGTCGGCCTGCTGCTCGGCAAGCCGCTCGGCATCTTCGGCGCCTCGTGGCTGGCGGTGAGGCTGGGGCTCGGGCAGCTGCCGGCCGGCGCGCGCTGGGGCCAGCTCCTCGGTGCTGCACAGCTCGGTGGCATCGGCTTCACGATGTCGCTCTTCGTCACCGGCTTGGCCTTCGACGATCCGGCGGCGGTGGCGCAGGCCAAGCTCGGCATCCTGGTGGGCTCGACGCTCGCCGCGGTCATCGGCCTGTGGCTGCTGGGCCGGGCCCTGCCCGCAGCGGACGTCGAAGGCGGCACCGGCAGCGGCCACTGACGTCGAAGTTGCAAAAAAGGCCGGCACGGGCAGGCTGGCGGCGAAGTCATCGGCGTTCGGCGCTCGAACGGAGGGACGTGGGCATGTCCAGGCAGGTTTGGTTCGTTGCGCTCATGACGCTCGTGGTGCTCGCCGGCGGCTGCGGCGAGGTCACCATCGCCGACGGCACCGAGGACGGTGCCTCCGCCAGCGACGGCAGCGGCGGCGGCGGCGACGACGCCGTGGCAGACAGCAGTGGCGGCGACACCAGCGGCGGTGACACCGGCGGCGGCGACACCGGCGGCGGCGACACCAGCGGCGGTGACACCAGCGGCGGCGACGCCACTGCCGACGCCGATCCGGGCTTCGTCCCGGCCGGCCAGGGCGAGATGGGCTTCGAGGCCAAGCCCGGCCCGGCCAACTTCGCCAAGGTCGTGCTGCGGATGTTCCAGACCAAGCAGCCGCCGATCGGCAAGGTCTTCGTGTTCTGGCTGGTGCAGGCCGACGACGGTCGCAAGTTCGGCGGCGTGCTGCCCTACGAGGATATCCCGTACAAGGCCGACTTCACGTTGGAGGTGCCGAGCACGCTGGCCGGAGACGATCCGCTGCCGAGCACCGTCGGCGGCGAGATCACGCTGGAAGACGAAATCGGCGCGGGCAAGCTCACCGCTCCCACCGGGCAGGTGCTCTACACCGGCAAGCTGCCGGCGCCGGCGTGGGTGCACGTCGTCCACTCGTTGGCGGCCAAGCCCGAGGGCGGCAAGGGCTACCTGCAGGACGCCGACAGCATCGTCGCCAATGTCGACGGTCACCGCGAGGCGGCGAAGGCGGCGTTCGTGGCCGGCAAGCCCAAAGACGCGGTCAAGGAGGCGGAGGCCGCGCACAACGCGCTGGTCGGCAAGTCTGCGGCGGTCGATCTGGACGGCGACGGCTTCAAGACCTTCGACGCGCCGTTCGCCGGCGGTCTGAAGGCGCCCGAAACCTCGCTGCACCACGCCGTCAAGCATATCGGCTTCGCGCAGGCCGCCGCGCCCGAGCTCGGCAAGGACGCCAACCTCAACCTCGGCGCCGCGGCGCTCAGCAACGCGGCGGGCAACTTCGACAAGGGCCTGCCCACTGCGCTCGACGCGCTCGAGGCCTTCGCCGACGGCACGAACAAGGACTTCAAGGACGCCGACACCGCGATGCAGGCGTTGCGCAAGTCGATGAACGATGCCCTCGCCGCCGGTCGCAAGATCGCGGCCATCCCCCTGCTGCCCTAGGAGGCGCCATGCGCTCGCCGCTTTCCTCCCGCCCCCTGCGCCACGGCGCGCTGTTGGCGTTGCTGCCGCTGCTGGCCGGCTGTGGCGGCTTGCTCGCCGAGCGTTCGGACCGCCGCGCCGAGTTGAAGATCCGCAAGGTCGTGCTGTTCCAGAACGGCGTCGGCTATTTCGAGCGCCGGGGCACGGTCAAGGGCGACTCGCTCGAGCTGCACGTGCGGCCCGACCAGGTCAACGACGTGCTGAAGTCGCTGACCATCCTGCACCTCAGCAAGGGCCGCACCGCCTCGGTCACGCTGCCGGTCGAGCGCAGCGCCGATCGTCTGGCCGCCGAGTTGCCCGCGGCCGTCCGCAACGCGCGCGGCATGGTCGGCCTGCTGCAGGTGCTTCGCGGGGTCGAGGTGACGGTCAGCGCGGGCGACGACGACCACCGCGGCCGCGTCGTCGGCGTCGAGAAGGGCGGCAAGAAGGGCGCTCGCGTCGTCACGCTGCTCATCGGCGAGAAGAAGCTGGTCGCCGTGGAGGTCGGCAAGATCCGTCGCGTCCGCATCCACGACCGCGCCCTGGCCTCGGGCCTCGCCCGCTCGCTCGATATCAGCAAGAGCGAGGGGCAGTGGAAGCCCGTCTCGCTGACGGTCCATCTCGATGGCCCGACCGAGCACGAGCTGCTCGTCGGCTACATCCACGAGGTGCCGATCTGGCGGCCCGCCTACCGCGCCTGGGTCGAGAAGGGCCACGGCGTGCGCCTGCAGGGCTGGGCCATCGTCGACAACGTCAGCGGCGAGGATTGGAAGAACGTGCGCTTGTCGTTGGTGGTCGGTTCGCCGCTCTCGTTCCGCTACGAGCTGCATCGTCCGCACCACGTGCTGCGTCCGGATCTCTCGAGCCGCCTGCCGACGACCTCTGCCGCGCCGCCGCCGCCGGACGTGGGCTACGCCGACGCCGACGAGGCCGAGGAGGAGGTCGCCGAAGACGAACCCGCGCCGATGCGGATGAAGAAGGAGTCGGCGGGCCTGGGCGGTCTGCGCGGCATGGGCCCGGGCGGTGGCGGCAGCGGCCGCGGACGCTTCGGCCGGCCGATGCCGAAGTCTGCCGCGGCGCGCCCGGCGATGTCGGCGCCGGCGCCGGCGATGGAGCCCGACGTCGACCTGGCCACCCGCCGCGCCGCCCTCGCGCGCTCGGCCCAGGCGATGGCCGAGGGCCGCAAGATGGGCCACCTCTATCGCTACGACGCGCTCGCGCCGGTGACGGTCGGTGACGGCCAGGCCGCGCTCGTGCACATCGTCGACAAGAAGGTGAAGGGCGCGGACGTCTTCCTGTTCCGCAACCTCTCGGCTGGTGAGACCCCATTCCGTTCGCTGATGATCGAGAACCCCAAGGGCAACGCGATGGAGTCGGGTCCGATCACGCTCTACGTCGACGGCACGTTCGCCGGCGAGGGTTTCCTCGGCCGCATCGACGAGGGTGCCACCACTTTCGTGCCCTTCGCCGCCGCCGACGGGTTCACGCTCTCGCCCCGCTACGAGACCAAGACCGCCTCGGTCAAGCTCGTGCGCGCGACCGGCGGCCGCATCACCATCGAGCAGAAACGCCGGCAGATCCGGACGATCCGCATCAAGAGCGAGCGCGACGAGGACTCGCTCTGCTACGTCAAGCTGCGGCTGAACAGCAACATGAAGCTCGAAGCCGAGCCGGAAGGCATGGTCCGCGCCGGGCAAGACGTCTACGTCGCAGTGAAGGTGCCGAAGAAGGGAGAGGGCACGACCGAAATCGTCGAGACGACGACGGTCACCAGCAGCAGCACCTGGCTCTCGGGCCTGGTCCTCGAGGCGTTCACGCTCTATCTGCAGGACACCACCATCGCGGAGTCGGTGAAGGGCCCCATCCGTGAGCTCGTCGCGCTCAACGGCGAACTCTCCAAGCTCGGCGAGCGCCGCAACGACGCCATCCGCGCGCGCCGCGACCTCGAGATCGACGCGCGCCGCATCCGCCACAACCTCGACTCGCTGCCGATGGAGCGCGTGGCCGACAAGCTGCGCAAGACCTTGGTCGACCAGCTCGAGAAGAACAGCCGCGCCGCGGCCGAGGTCGCCAAGACCATCGTGGAGCTCGACGTCGAGATCGCCGCCACCCGCGAGAAGATGACGACCCTCATCAAGCAGCTCGAGCTGAAATAGGAGCCCCGATGCGCATCCTCTACGGCGTGGTCGGCGAGGGCATGGGCCACGCGACCCGCAGTCGCGTGGTCATCGAGCACCTGCTGGCGCGGGGGCACGAGGTCGAAGTCGTCGTCTCGGGCCGCGCGCACGACATGCTGCGCGGGCTGTTCCCCGACCGAGTGCACCGGATCACCGGCCTGGGCATGGTCTACGGGCACAACGAGGTGCAGAAGCGCAAGACGGTGCTCGAGAACGCGCGCGCGCTCTTCGCGGCGGGCGGCCTGCCGGGCAACGTGAAGGCGTGGTTCGACCTGGTCGCCGACTTCGAGCCGGAGCTCGTGATCTCGGATTTCGAGACCTGGTCTTGGTTGTTCGCGGTCAACCACCGCATCCCGCTGATCAGCATCGACAATATTCAGATCATCAACCGCTGCGAGCTGAAATCGCTCGACGAAGGTGGCTTCCTGCGCGGTCACAAGGGCTCGTTCCGCGTCGCCAAGGCCATCGTGAAGGCCAAGATCCCGGGCGCACACCACTACTTCGTCACGACGTTCTTCTACCCGCCGGTCCGCAAGAAGCGCACGACGCTGGTGCCACCGATCTTACGCCCCGAAGTGCTCGAGGCCAAAGCGACCGCGGAGCGCGGCGAGCACGTGCTGGTCTACCAAACCGGCGTCGGCAACGCGGCACTGCTCGAGGCGATGCGCCGGCTCTCGGACATCGAGTTCCTCGTCTACGGCATGCGCCGCGACCTGCAGCAAGACGAAGTCGACGGCAACCTCGTGTTCCGGCCCTTCTCGCAGCAGGGCTTCATCGACGACCTGAAGACCTCGCGCGCCGTCGTCGCCGGCGGCGGTTTCTCGCTGATGAGCGAGTGCGTCTACCTCGGCAAGCCGATGCTCTCGGTGCCGCTCGAGGGGCAGTTCGAGCAGGCGCTCAACGCGCTCTGGCTCGAGCGCTTGGGCTACGGGTTGTATCGAGAGCGCGCGGATGCGTTGGGGTTGTCGCAGCTGCTCGAGCGTGAGGCCGAGTTTGCGGCGAATCTGCAGAGTCATCGGCAGGACGGGAATCGGGAGTTGTTCGCGCAGCTCGACGCGATGTTGGCGACGATCGAGGTCGGTGGGGGGCGAAGGTTCGTGACGCGCGAGGATGAGGATCTTTCTCCTCACTCAGTGTAGGGCCGGTTCGATTTCGCCGGTGGTCGGGGGCGCTTCCACCGGCCATGAGTGCGGCAAGTACGGATTCGACTCACCCCGATGTTCGTGCCCCTCAATTTGATTCGATTGCGCGTGTTTTTGCGTTTCCCTGGATGGCCGCCTTCGAGGCGTGGGGATCAAGGAGGGGGAAGCCCCCCTCCTTGTACCGGGCCCGGTCCAACGTCATCTGTGATCGAAGAGGCCTCCACCGGGCGCGAGTACGGCAAGCACGGATTCTGTTCCCTTCACCGCGCGCACCCATCAAACCACTCGATTGCACAAGCTTGTTTTCGTTTTCCTACATCTCCGCCTTCCAGGCGTGGGGATCAAGGA
>JBEARB010000230.1:0-12723 GCA_041163625.1 Pseudomonadota bacterium
CCCGCCGCGTCCCCCGGCGACGCCGAC
This sequence comes from Pseudomonadota bacterium, assembly GCA_041163625.1. GTDB lineage: Bacteria > Myxococcota_A > UBA9042 > UBA9042 > UBA9042 > JACKFC01. The sequence goes on from JBEARB010000230.1 coordinate 28, forward strand.
GCGCTCCCCGCCGGAATGCTCGCGCCGTCGAGCCGCTCGGAGGTTGCGCTCGGGGCGACGCCGCTGCTTCGTATCGGCCCCGACGCCGTCGTCGCTTCGGGGCGCCGCCTGCTCGGGCTGCGCTGCCGCCACGCCGCGGCGGATTGTGCCGACGCCACCTCGCCCCCGGCGGATGCACGCCTGTACGCCGAGCTCGACGATCGCCGGGACGCCGGCGGCGGCGTGATCATCCTGCCGGCGGTGGCGCGCTGGGCCCGCGGGGCGGGTGCGCTGACGGTCGCGGTCGTCCCCGATCGGCGCCTCTCGCTCCGTACCCTGCACGAGGTCTTCCAGACCTTGCGCACCGTCGGCTGCATCCCGGTCTTGGCCGCCCGCGGGACGGTCGAGGCGGGCGATGGTTGGGTGTTGCACTACCCGGACGCCGACGCGCCGGAGACGCTGCCGGAGGTCGCCGCCGGCGCCGCGGCCGTACCGGCGGACGTCCACGCGCTCCTGGTCGAGGTCGATCGCGACGGGAACTCGGTTGCGATGCTGCGCGACGGCGGCGGCCTGATGCGTCGCCCCACGCGGGACCTCGGCGCGCTGCGTACGCGGTTGGACGGGATCTGGGCAGCGCGCCCGGATCTGGGCGCCGTCACCCTGGATGTCGGAGACGGCGCCACCGTCTCGCAGCTCTATGCCGCCGTGCAGGCGGTCCGCGATCCGTGCACCCGTGACGAGGCCGGCACGTGCGTCGCGCCCCGACGCGCCGGACACGCGGCCTCGTGGGTGCTGCGCGGCGATGCCGCCTGGAGCGACGGGGCCGACGACCCCATTCGCGCCGGCACCCCCGCGCCGTTGCCGGCGCCACCCGAGCTGCAGCGCGCCCGGGCGAACCTCGAGAAGCCCGCATCACCGCGCGCCGACCCCGTGCAACCCGCGGATTTCCGGCCTCGCGACATGCACACCCTGCAGCCGCTCGACCTCCGCGCGCGCATCGCGCCGCGCGCGCCCGTCCCCGGAGCCCGCCCATGACCCGACCCTGGCTCGCGCTCGAGCGGTTCCCGAGCCGCGCGTACCTCGATGGCGTGGCGCGCGGCATGGCACCGACGTCACCGCAGCCCGAGCCCGTCGGTCGGCTCGAGTACGAGCTGCAGTCGCGTTGGGCCGGCGCGTTGGGGATCCCCACCGACGCGCTCCTGCTCGTCGCCGATCTCGACGCCGCCGCGAACTTGCTCTGTGGCGCCGCGCTTGCCCCCGGCGATGTCGCCGTGCTGGCTCGACCGACCGCGCCCCGCTGGCCTGCCGCCGTGCTCGCGCGCGGCGCTCGCTTCTTGGATTTGGGGCGACTCGACGACCTGGCGCTCGATCCGGCAGCGGCCGCCCGCGCCGGTTCCCTGCATCCCGGTGCGCTCTGGCTGCTCGACGACCCGCACCTCGGCGGCGGGGCCGATACGCTCCCGCCGGAAGCCCAGGCGCGCGTGGTGGTCATCGACCGCAGTCAGTCCGACCCAGCCGATGCCACCGTCATGGTGCCCGCCGAGCACGTCGTCGAGGTACATGCGCTCCGCGAATCCGGCGTCGTCGCGGCTCCGATCTGCGTCGGCTTGGTCGCGGCCCCGGCGTCCGTACCGGCGCTGCGGGCGCTGCGTGGCCCGAGCCCGCTCGAGCTGACGCGCATCGAACGCGGACTCGCCGCGCTCGCCGCCACCGCCTCCGAGGCGACGTCGGGGAGCGACGCGCCGTGGCGGGCACGTCGAGCCGAACGCCGGGCCGCTCGGCTGCGGCAGGTCGCGGTCGAGGCGGCGGACTGGCCGGGCGCAACCTTGCTCGCGCCGACGTTGGGGCGTGTCTGCCTCCGCTGCGACCGAGACGACGCCGAGGCGCTCGCAGACCGCCTCCGTGGCCTGGGCATCCCGGCCTATGGGCTGCCGGCGCATCCGATGCGCGCCCTCTGCGTGGTGGATCTCTGGACGCCGACGTCGGCCGATTGACGCGTCAGCGCCCGCGCCGAACGTGGACGCGCAACTCGGCGTCGGGCCGGCTGGCCGTGATCTCGACCTTGGCTTGGTGCACCCGCGCGAGGTCGTCGACGATCGCCGAGAGTTGGTCGCCGAGGACGGCGGCACCGCGGGGCGGCAGCTCGATGCGAACCTGCGCGCCTGGGCCCTCCTCGCGCAGGGTGCGGCGGAGGCGATCGAGCGCCTCGACCGCGAGATCGGTGGCCGAACGCACGAACCCACGACCCTGACAGCAGGGGCAGGGCTCGGTCAGGCGTTCGTAGATGCTCTCGCGCACGCGCTTGCGGGTGAGCTCGACCAGACCGAAGCGGTTCATCCGCGTCATTCGCACGCGCGCTGGATCCGAGGCGAGCTCCGCCTCGAGCACGGCCTCGAGCATGCGTCGGTCTTCGGGTCGCTTCATGTCGACGAAATCGACCACGCAGAGCCCGCCGAGGTTGCGCAGCCGCAGCTGCCAGGCGACCTCGCGTGCGGCCTCGAGGTTCAGCCGCAGGATGGCGTCGTGCAGGTCCTCGCCGCCGGAGTGGCGGGCCGAGTTGACGTCGATCACCGTCATCGCCTCGGTGCGCTCGATCACCAGCTCGCCGCCGCTGGTCAGCGGCACGCGCGGCTCGAGCGCGGCGCGGATCGCCTGCGGTACGCCGTGCGCCTCGAATAGGCCATGTTCGGCGTCGTGCACCCGCACCACCGGCGCGGCACCGGGGTGGAAGCGCTGCACGAAGCGTTCGACGCGCTCGCGTTCGTTGGGATCGTCGATCCAGATGGTCTCGGTCGTCGGCCCGACGTGGTCGCGCACCGCCCGCAGCGTCAAGTCCAGGTCGACGTGCAGCAGGCTCGGCGCCGACGCTGCCTGATGACGCGCCAGCACATCGCTCCACTGCGCCCGCAAGAAGCCGGCGTCGTTGCCGAGCTCGGCTTCGGTGGCGCCGTCGCCGACGGTCCGCACGATGGCACCCATCTCGGGGGGCAGCAGCAGCCGCAGCACCCGCCAGAGCCGGTCGCGTTCGGCCGGGTCGTCGATCATCCGCGAGACGCCGATATGCGGCTGCGTCGGCAACAAGACGATGTTCCGGCCCGGTAGGCTGACGTGCATCGTCACCCGGGGCCCCTTCTTGGCGCTCGGCTCGCGCACGACCTGCACCAAGATTTCCTGGTTCACCTCGACCAACGCCCCGATCGGGCGCTTGGACCGCAGCGTCGGCGGGGCGCCGCTGTCGGGCCCGGTCTGCGGCGGCGGCGCCTCGAGGCCCCCGACCCACAGCACGTCGCCGGCGTGCAGCATGCCCATGCGCTCGGTGCCCAGATCGACGAACGCGGCGTCGAGCTCGGCGGAGATGCGCGCCACGCGGCCCCGGTAGATATTGCCCGAGAGCGTGCGGCCGCTCTTGCGCTCGATATCGAGTTCGCACAGCCGTCCGTCACGGATCAGTGCCGCGCGTTCCTCTTCGGGCGCGTGATGCAGCAGCAGCACGTCGGCCACGGCGCCCTCCAAGGCTACTGCGTCCGCTTCACATCGAAGCTGCCCTCGATGTAGAGCTTCTTGCCCTGCTCGATGGCGTCGCCCAACTCGGCCCAGAAGGTGCCCTTGATGCGGCCACCGATATCGCCGAACTCCGAGATCGAGACGGTGTAGTCGAGCGATTGGTAGCGCCACTGCACGGTGCTCTGGTCGTGCGTGCCGTCGTTCATGAAGACGCCCGAGTTGGGCGCCTCGCCGCCCAGTGCGCTGAAGTCACCGGTGGTGTACTCCTCGACCGGCGCGATCACGATCTCGACCTTGTGCAGGTTCTTGTCGCCGCTGACCTGGATCATCTGCTCGTTGGTCAGCCAGCCGCCGGCGACGAACTCGAACTCGACCGTCTCGGCGCTCGGCGGGTCGGTCGGCCCGATCTTCACCGTCAGCACGTCGAGCGGCTCGAAGACGAACTCGTCCTTCTGCACGTCGAGGAAGCCGCCGCCGCCGTCGGTGCCGCCCGCATCGCTGCCGCCGCCGGTGGTGTCGGCGACGGGCTCGGTGCCCTTGACCTTGGCGTGGCAGACGCCGTCGCTGCAGACCTCGCCGCTCGCGCAGGCGGTCTCGGTCCAGGCCGATCCGTCGATGGCGCAGGTCTTGCGGCGGGTCTCGCTGACGCAGGCGATCTCCGTCGGCGTGCAGGCCCGCTTGACGCACGCGCCGGCGTCGCAGCGCTCGTCGGCCGCGCACTTCTGCGAGGTCCAGGCGCCGCCGTTGCAGACCAGCGCTGCGTTCCAGCCGCACCGCTTGTCGCCGTCGGTGCAGGCGGTCGGCACGCAGGCGCCGTAGACGCAGTGCTCGGTGGTCTTGCAGCTCTGCACCGGGGTCGGCTCCGAGAGGCCGTCGTCCGGGCACTTCAGCACCTTCTTGTCGTCGCAGCTCAGGCTGCCGCGCGCGCAGACGAGCGATTGGCAGCCGACGCCGCTGTCGCCGGTGCCGCAGCTCTTGGACTCGCCGCACATCGCGACCTTCCACGCCTTGCCGTCGGTTTCGCAGGTGAGCAGCGCGTTCTGGTAGCATTTTTGCTCGCCGTCGCTGCAGAGCGAGTCGACCGGGCCGGTCTTGGCCTCCTCGCCACCGCAGCCGGCGAGGGCCGCGAGCGCGAGCAAGCCCGCCACGAGCGCGGGTCGGCGAAGGCGAGCGGGGAGCTGGGCGACGACGAACATGACGACCTCCGCGGCACCGCAGCGGTGCCGAGCGGGGAGCCTAGCAGACTGCGGGGCGTCCGAGAATCGTTCGGCAGGCTAGGCGGCGAGGTGACCGGGGATGGCGATATTGTCGCCGGCGACGACCGGACCGACCGGCACGAAGGGCGGGGCGAAGGTCGGGATCGGGCCCTTGCCGAGCACGTTCATCACCTGCTGCGTGCCGAGCCACTGCACGAAGACCGCCGCGACACCCTTGGCGATGGCGTCGAACAGCTCCTTGTGGTGCATCGCGTCGCTGTCCCCGAGCGCATCGCACATGCCCTTCTTCAGGTTCATCGGCGTCATCTCGGCCATGCCGGCGGATGGGCACGCGATGAGCGGCGTCGGGATGTTCGGCATCGGCGGTGCCTGCGGTCCCGGGAAGGCGGCGAACGCGGGGTACCAGGGCAGGCCGGGCACCGTGACGTTGTCCTGCCATTGCGCCCACGCCTTGCTCAGGTGCTTGGCGATGGCCTTGGAGTAGTCCAGCTCGGCGGGCTTGCTCTTGGGCGCCTTCATCATGATGAACGACTCGAGCTTCGGGCCCTTCAAGCAGCCCGGCGTGCCGATCGCCGAGACCGCCATGATCTTGAGGTTGCTGAACTTGGCCTGCGCGCGCCAGATGTCCCACGCGCTGCAGATCGCGTCGCAGATGCCGTCGATGTAGGCCTCGAACTCGCCGTGCGACTTCTTGGCAGCGTCGACGTGGAACTTGTTCGGCGTCGCCGGCGTGAACAGCCACGAGGCCGAGAACGGCACCGCGAGCTCGGTCATCTTGAACGCGTCGACGTATTGCTTCCCGTCGGGATCGCCGGTGGGCTGCTTCCAATCGGTCGGCAGCACGATGGCGTGGGCCTTGAACGCGGCCTTGACCAGCTGCTTGAGCTGCATGGGCTGTGGACCGGGCATGCCGAGCTCCCAGGCGCCGGACGAGGCGCAACTGCGCGATGGGCATCGGCCCACGCTCCAGGATCGAAGCACCAACCTGCGCGGCTCGCAAGGGATCGCGTCGTCACTCGGCGCGGATCGGGGTGGCGCCGCCCCGCTCGGCGGCCGCAGGGGGCTCGGCTACTCGTCGTCGTCGAAGCCGAAATCGTGTCCGCCCGGGATCTCGTAGCCGCCGTCGACCAAGATCTCACGCGGCTTGTTCGGCCCGCGCTGCGGCCCGACGATGCCGCGCGCTTCCATGTGGTCGATGATGCGCGCCGAGCGGCCGTAGCCGATGCCGAGCTTGCGCTGAAGGAAGCTGACGCTCGCCTGACCCGCCTCGATCACCACCTGCACCGCGTCGGCGAAGAGCGGGTCGAGCTCCTCGTCGTCGGCGATCGTCGGCGCCTCGGCGTCGGGATCGTCGAGGATCGACATGTCGTACTCGGGCGAACCCTGCTCGCGCCAATGCTCCGAAAGCTTCACGACCTCGTCGTCGGTGATCCAGCAGCCGTGGCAGCGACGGACGTGGCTCGTGCCCGGCGGCACGAAGAGCATGTCGCCCATGCCGAGCAAGCTCTCGGCGCCGACCGAGTTCAGCACGACCTTCGAGTCGATCGAGCTCGCGACCTGGAACGAGATACGGGTCGGGAAGTTCGCCTTGATCATGCCGGTGATGACGTCGGTCGAGGGGCGCTGCGTCGCGAGGATCACGTGGATGCCGGCGGCACGCGCCTTCTGCGCGAGGCGGGCGACGGCGCGCTCGACTTCCTTGCCGCTGGCCATGATCAGGTCGGCGAACTCGTCGATGACGATGACGATGTAGGGCATGTCCTCGGGCTCGGGGGCGGCCTCGAGCAGCTCGGCGCCGGGGCTGTTGACGTCGACCAGGACCTTGCGGCCGTTCTTGACGGCGACCTTGCTGCGGCGGGCGCGCTCGCGCAGCTCGGAGAGCTTGGACTTGTAACCGGCGATGTTGCGGACCTTCGCGTCGGCCAGGATGTGGTAGCGACGGTCCATCTCGCGGCACGCCCACTTCAGCGCCAGCTCCGCCTTGTGCGGGTCGTCGATGACCGGGAGCATCAGGTGCGGGATGCCCTCGTAGACCGAAAGCTCCAGCACCTTCGGGTCGATGAGGATCATGCGAACGTCGTCCGGCGTCGCCTTGAAGAGCATCGACGCGAGGAACGAGTTGATGCCGACCGACTTGCCGGTGCCCGTCGCGCCGGCGACCAGCAGGTGCGGCGCCTTGGCGAGGTCGGTGCAGACCGGCGCGCCCTCGATGTCCTTGCCGAGCACGATGGTCAGCTTCGAGGCGCTGTCGGCGTAGGGCTTGGACTCGATCATCTCGCGGAAATAGACGATCTGGCGCTGCTTGTTCGGCACCTCGATGCCGACCACGTCGCGGCCCGGGATCGGCGCCACCACGCGCACGCGCAGCGCAGCGAGCGACATCGTCAGGTCGTCCTTGAGGTTGGCGATGCGGCTGATCTTCACGCCCGGCGCCGGCTTGTACTCGTAGGTCGTGACCACGGGGCCAGGGCGGATATCGGTGACCTCGCCCTGGATTTTGAAGTCCGAGAGCTTCTGCTCGAGGATCCTGGCGTTGTCGACCAGCACGTCGTAGGGCGCAGCGACCACGCGCTCGGGCGGCGGCTGCACGATGAAGCGCGGCGGCAGGCGCCAGGTCTTCTTGTCGCCGATGTCGAGCGCGCCTTGCTCGCCGTCGTCCGTCGCCGCCGAGGTCGAGCCCTTGTTGCGCATCGCCTCGGTCTCGACGATGCGGGGACCGGCCGCGCGGGCCGCTGCCAGGGCGTCCTTCAGCGAGGCCGCCGGCTCCACCGTGGCAGCCGGCGCGGCGTCGGCGCTGCGGCCCTCGCGCTCGGCGCCGGTCTCCGCCTGGGCCGCAGGGGCCGCGCTCGCCACCGTCGGCGCTCGCTCCACCGGCTGCGGCGCACGTGGGCGCTGGGGCTGCGTCACGGCGTCGAGTTGCATCGTCGGGACGCCGTCGTCGTCGTCGTCCTCCGCAGCGGCCGGCACCGGCGGCGGCACTTCCATCCGCCCGGAGTCGAGGTCGAAGACCATCGCGCCGGTCGGCAGCGCCGCATCGTCGTCGCCCTCGGTCGAGCCGGCTTCGGTCTCGACCAACTCCAGTCCCGTGCCGATCGAGACGCGGCGGTGCGCGCTCGGCACCAGCTCGCGCTTCGGGGCGAGCGGCGTCCCGAGCGGGAAGCCGTTGTCGTCGTAGGCGATCGGCGCCACCGGCTCGGCCGTGGTCTCCTCGATCGGCGCACGCGGCGGCTCGGCCATCTGCGCGCGCTGCGGGGCGCTGACGCGCGTCGCAGGCACCGCGATGGCCGCGTCGTCGTCGACAGGCTCGACGGCGGGTGCCAACGCGCTCGGCCGACGCTCCGGCACGGCGACGCGGCCGGCGCTGCTCGGACGGGTGTCGGGCAGGGCGACGCGCCCCTCGCCGAAGGCCGTGGGCTCGGCGATCTCCGGCGTCGCGGTCGGAATCGGCGGCAGATCGGCGGCTTCGAGTTCGACGTTGGCGTCGACGTGCCCTTCCGCCGCGGCGTCGGCAGTCGAGCGCGCCGCGGCTGCGGCGACGCGGGCTTCTTTGCGGGCAGCCCGTGCCGCGGCCATCCGCGAGAACGCGCCCTGCATCCGCGATCGGGCACCGACGGCGCCGTCACGGCTGGCGCGGCCGAGCCGATGGCCCAGCCAGCGCGCGGCGATGCGGAAGAGCGGACGCTCGCTGATCGCCGAGACCGACGCGGTCACCAGCAGCGTCGCCAGAACGGCGGCACCGGCCGTCGAGAGGAACGCGCGCAGCAACTCGGCCACTGCGCTGCCGACCAAGCCGGCGGCCTCCTTGCCGTAGGGGCGGAATTGCAGGCCGCGCGCGGCGAGGTGCAACAGCGCGAGGGTGCCGAGCGTCAAGGTCACCGAACTGATCACGGCGCGCAGGGGCGGCACCACGTCGCGCCCGAGCAGCGTCCGAATGCCGACCACCCAGAGCAGGGCGTCGACGGCCCAGGCGCCCAAGCCGAGCAGGCCGAGCGCGAGGTCGGCGACGCGGGTGCCCACCGGGCCGGCGTAGTTCGCGAGAGACTCGCTGCTGCCGCGACCCTGGTAGACCAGCTGCAGATCGGCGGGCTCGAAGCTCCACAGGGCCAGGCCGAAGCCGAACGCGGCGGCGACGATCACCAAGCCGAGCAGCTCCCCGCGCTGGTTGAGCTTCTTGTCGTCCGGCGGCTGCACCAGCGTGAGCGGTCGGCGGGCCTTGCTGCCCTCGGTCTCCTTCTTCGCCGCGCTCGCCTTTGCCTTCGCCATGGATCGGGTCCCCCTGCCGGTCGGGTGTTCGGTTCGGACGGTAGCAGGTCGGGTCGATCGCGCCAGAAAATCGCCACGGCGAAGACCCTGCGAATGCGAGGCGCGTCTCCGGCGTTGCAGGGAGGCGGCTCGGCCCCGATACTCCGCCGCCGCGCCCGCGAAGGTTCGCGATCTTGGAGGTTCCGATGCTCGACCCACGCTCCGTCCGCCCCCACCGTCCGGCCCGCTCGTCTCGCGCGCTGCGCTGGGCGGGTGCCGTCGCCGCCGTGGTCCTCGGCGCCGGGGTCGCCCACGCCGACGACGACAAGGCCGCGCCCGCCAAGGCTTCGCCTGCGAAGACCGCTCCCGCCGCCGCGAAGGCTCCCTCGACCAGCCCCGAGGCGCGCGCCCTCGCCGGCGAGGTACAGCGCTTCTACGCCGGGATCGAGGGGATGCAGGCCGACTTCACCCAGGTCGTGCGCAAGCGCGGTATCAAGAAGGGGCTGCGTCGCAAGGGCAAGGTCTGGCTGAAGAAGGGCCGCGTCGTTCCTGCCGACAAGCCCGGTGGCAAGGAGCAGGTCGAGCAGGGGCGGATGCGCTGGGACTACCCGGACGAGGAGGTCTTCTACTTCTCGGACGGCGACGTACTCTGGACCTACGAGCGGCGCGAGCGGGTGGCGCTGAAGCTGCCCGTCAAGGACAGCCGGCTCTACCAGGCGACCGGCTACCTGCTCGGGCAGGGCGATCTCGCGGCGGACTTCCACCTGCAGGTCGTGCCCTCGCCGGTGAAGAATACGGTGGCGCTCGAGATGGTCCCGAAGGAGGGGACCGCCGTGATGCAGAAGCTGACGCTGGTGCTCGACGCCAAGACCAAGGCCGTCGTCGCGTCGATCCTCGTCGATCCCCTGGGCGATTCGACCTCGCTCTTCTTCGCCGAGCTGAAGTACGGCGCCCTCGAGGACAAGGTCTTCTCGTGGAAGCCGCCGGCGGGCGTCACCATCCGCACGCCGTAGCCTTCCCGAGCCCGCCGCGATCCCGGGCGTTTCGATTGACGCGCGCGATCGCGGGGGACACCATCCCGGCTCCGGAGCAGCGGAAGACGACCTTCCCGGCGGAGGATCTCGAGGATGACGCGCAGCCACGGTGCCCGTTCGACGCTGGCCGCGCGCATGCTCTCTCGCTGGCTGCCCGTGCTGCTCGGTGTCGCCGCGTCACCCGCGCTGGCGACGCAGCCGGCGCCGACCCTCGATGCCAACGCCTTCCACCCGACGGTCGCTCCCGGCGACGGTCTGATGGTCCCATCCGCAGCGGCCGAGGGGACTGGCCTGTTCGCCGCCGTCAGCTACGCGCGCCGGCCCCTGGCGTTCCGCGGTCAGGCGGGCGGCGTGGCCCGCTCGCAGGTGGTGTTCGGCGACCTCTCGCTGCTCGAGCTCGGCGCGGCCCATCCGGTCGGCCCGGTCCTCCTCGAAGCGAATTTGCCGATTGCGACGGTGATTCGCGGCGGCGGCCCCAACCTGCTCGGCATCGACGCGGCGCACGCGCCCGCGTTCGGTGACCTGCGCGTCGGCGCGCGCTGGCGGGCGTGGCACCGCGACGACCGCTCGATCGGCACGCTCGACGTCGCCCTTCGCGGCGGCTGGGCGCTGCCGACCGCCGCGGCGAGCAGCTGGCTCGGCGGCAGCGCCGCGCGTTTCGACGTGGCGGCGCTCGCGGCCTGGCGGATGGGGGCTTGGTCCGCCGCGCTCGAGCTCGGCGCGCTGCTGCGCCCGCTCGACGCGGTCGCCATCGACGTCGTCGATCCGGCGAGCGGTCAGCCGGTGACGGGCGGCGACGGTGCGCCCCTGCGCGAGACCGCCTTGGCCAGCGGCAGCCGCTTCGTCGGGCGCTTGCGGGTGGCCTACGACCTGCCGGTGGCCTCGCTGACCGTGGCCGGCGAGGGGCAGCTCTTCGCCGACCTCGACCCGGACGCGACGGAAGGCCAGCTCCTCGCCGACGGGGCGCTCGTGGCCGAGATGCCGCTGCACCGCGAAGCCTTCCGCCTGTTCGCGGCGGTCGGCGGCGCCGCGACCCGATCGTGGGGCTCGGCGCAGGTGCGGGCGATCGCCGGCCTGCGTTTCCGGCCCGACCGGATGCCCTCGGATCGCGACGGCGACGGATTGGACGATCGCGACGACGCGTGCCCCGAGCAAGCCGAGGACAAGGACGGCTTCGAGGACGCCGACGGCTGCCCGGATCTGGACGACGACGGCGACGGCGTGCCGGACACCGCCGACCGCTGCCGGCTCGAACCCGAGGACAAGGACGGCTTCGAAGACGCCGACGGCTGCCCGGATCTGGACGACGACCGCGACGGCGTACCGGACGCCGCCGACCGCTGCCCGCGCCCGACCCTCGGCAAGGACGGCAAGCCCGGACCCTCGACCGTCGAAGACAAGGACGGCTTCGAGGACGCCGACGGCTGCCCCGACCCCGACAACGACGGCGACGGGATCCCCGACGGCGACGACTTCTGCCCCGACGCACGCGAGACCGTGAACGGCTACGAGGACGCCGACGGCTGCCCGGACACGCCGCCGCCGCCGCTCGCGGCGATCGAGCACGGCCGCATCCTGCTCGCTCGGCCGATCCGCTTCGAGCCGGGCACCGACCGCGTCGACGCCGAGGGCCGCACCCTGCTCGGTGCCGTCGCCACACTGCTGCGCGCGCAGAAGGCCGTGACCGCGATCGAGGTCGCCGTGTTCACCGACGACGCCGGCACGCCCGAGGAGCGCCTGGCTCGTACGCAGTCCCGCGCCGAGGTGGTCAAGGCGATGCTCGTCGGGAGCAGCGGCCTGCAGGCGCACCAGATCAAGGCCACCGGCATGGGCGACGCGATGCCGCTCGCCAGCCAGGACACCCCCGAGAACCGCTCGCGCAACCGCCGCGTCGAGCTGCGCGTGCTCGCCGGCCCCGAGGCGCTGCCGCCGCTGCAGCCTCCCACCCCGCCGAGCACCCGCAAGCGCCGCCGTCGCTGAGTTCGACGCGGCGCGTCACCGTTTCAGCAAGAGACACCCGCCCTTGCCTCGTTGCGGGTGGAGCGCATAGGCTGGTGTAGGGCGTTCGTGCCCCGGGGGAGGTTCGGATGTCCAGGCTCTTGCCGTTCGGTGGATGGCGTCTCCGTGCACTCGCGTCCGTCCTGCTGATCGCCGCAGGCTGCGTCGATCCGCCGGCCAACGACGAAGGTGGCACCGGCGACATCACCGAGGACACGGGCGGCGCCGTCGCTGACGTCGGTGGCGACGGGGCCGTGGGCCAAGACGGCGCGACCGGCTCGGACGGCAGCGCCGACACCGGCGCTGGCGGCGATTCCGCCACGAGCGACGCCGCCTCGGACACGGCCGAAGACGTCGCCGCGACCGACGTCGTCCCCGGCGACGCGGACGAGGACGCCGCCCCCGCCGACACGGCCGCCTCGGACAGCACGGTCGCGGACACCGCCGAAGACGCCGCCGAAGACGCTGCCGAGGACGCTGGCGCGCCCGACAGCACGGTCGCCGACACCGCCGAAGACGCTGCCGAGGACGCCGCCGCGCCCGACAGCGCGGTCGCCGACACCGCCGAGGACGCCGCCGCGCCCGACAGCGCGGTCGCCGACAGCGCCGAGGACGCCGCCGCGCCCGACAGCATGGTCGCGGACACCGCCGAGGACGCTGCCGAGGACGCCGACGGCGCCGACGACGCGCAGGCCGATGCCGCCGACAGCGATGCGAGCCCG
>JBEARB010000231.1:0-4976 GCA_041163625.1 Pseudomonadota bacterium
CCGCGCGCGAGGACGGCGCCAACGTCACCATCGTCTCGACCGACAAGGACCTGATGCAGCTCGTCGACGAGCGCGTCGAGATGCTCGACACGATGAAGAACCTGCGCTACGGGCCGGCCGAAGTCGCACAGAAATGGGGCGTGACGCCCGTGCAGCTCGTCGAATTCCAGGGGCTCTGCGGCGACAGCTCCGACAATATCCCCGGCGTCTCGGGCATCGGCCCCAAGGGCGCGGCCAAGCTGATCGCCGAGCACGGCAGCCTCGAGGGCCTCTACGCTGCGATCGAGGCCGACCCGAAGGGCAAGGCGATCAAGGGCAAGCTGCGCGAGAACCTCGAGGCACAGCGTGACGCTGCCTTCCTCTCGCGCACGCTCGCCACCCTGCGGCGCGACGTCCCGGTACCGCTCGATTGGGAGTCGTTGCGCCTCTCGGAGCCCGACCGCGAATCGCTGCGGACCATCTACAGCGCGCTCGGCTTCCGCTCGTTGCTCTCCCGCATCGCCGAAGACACCGCGCCGGCCGAGGCGCAGAGCCACCCACTCGGGCAGGACGGCTACCGCTTGGTCACCGGCGCCGCGGCGCTCGCCGAGATGGTGCAGACGCTGCGGGCCGCCGGCAGCTTCGCGTTCGACACCGAGACGACGGGCCTCGATCCGCTCTCGGACACCCTGGTCGGGCTCTCGTTCGCCGCCGGGCGCGAGCGCGCCTGGTACGTGCCGGTCGGTCACCTCGTCGGCGCGGACGCCGGCCCCTCGGGCGCGCAGCTCGATCTCCTCGCGGCCCCCGCCGAGCCCGAGCGCGACGCGCGCCAGCTGCCGTGGGCGACGGTCCGCGACGCCATCGCGCCGCTGATGGCCGACGCCGCCATCGGCAAGCGCGCCCAACACGCCAAGTTCGACATCCAGATGCTCGCCGCAGCCGGCGTCGAAGTCGCCGGGCTGTGCTTCGACCCGATGCTCGCGGACTACCTCGTCGACCCGGTACAGGGCCGCAGCCGCGGCCTGGACGCGCTGGCGCAGCGCTGGCTCGGCCACGAGAACATCCACTACAAGGACCTCGAGGGCACCGCCGGCGGCAAGGCGGGCTTCGCGCACGTGCCGATCGACGACGCCATCGCCTATGCCTGCGAGGACGCGCAGGTCGTCGAGGCGCTCGCCGAGCTGCTCACGCCCGAGCTCGAGCGCGAGGGCTTGACCGGGCTGCTGCACGACCTCGAGCTGCCGCTGGAGTTGGTACTCGGCCGGATGGAGATGCGCGGCATCGCACTCGACGTGCCGAAGATGGAGGCGCTCTCGGCCGAGCTACGCGAGCGCGCGCGGGCGCTCGAGGCCGAGGCGCACCACGTCGCCGGTCGCCCCTTCAACCTCGCGTCGCCCAAGCAGCTCGCGGACATCCTGTTCGGCGACCTCGGCCTGCCGGTGAAAAAGCGCACCGCGAGCGGCCCCTCGACCGACCAGAGCGTGCTCGAACAGCTCACCGAGGCGCACGCGCTGCCGGGCCTGCTCCTCGAGTGGCGCTCGCTGACCAAGCTCGAGGGCACCTATACCTCGGTGCTGCCGACGCTGGTTCACCCCAAGACCGGGCGCATCCACACGCGTTTCCATCAAGCGGTCGCCGCGACCGGTCGCCTGTCGTCGTCGGATCCGAACCTGCAGAACATCCCGGTCCGCAGCGACGACGGTCGACGGATCCGTGACGCCTTCGTCGCCGCGCCGGGGCACATGCTAATCGCCGCCGACTACTCGCAGATCGAGTTGCGGGTGCTCGCCCACCTGTGCGGTGATCCGGACCTGCAGGCCGCCTTCCGTGACGGCGCCGACGTGCATGCACGCACCGCCGCGCAACTCTTCGGCGTGCCCGAGGCCGAGGTCAGCCGCGACCAACGCTCCACCGCCAAGACCGTGAACTTCGGCATCCTCTACGGCATGAGCGCGACCCGCCTCGCCCGCGAGCAGAAGATCAGCCGCAGCGAGGCCAGCGCCATCATCGAGCGCTATTTCGCGCGCTACCCGGCAATCGAGCAGTGGAAATCGAGCGCCGTCGAGGACGCCCGCGAGACCGGCGCCACGCGCACGCTGCTCGGCCGATTGCGCCGCCTGCCGGAGATCTCGAGCAAGAGCCGGATGGCCGTCGCCGCCGCCGAGCGGGTGGCCGTCAATACGCCAATCCAGGGCTCCGCCGCCGATATCATCAAGGTCGCCATGATCCGCCTCGAGAACCGCCTGCAGGCCGAAATGCCGGACTGCAAGCTGCTCCTGCAGGTCCACGACGAATTGCTGCTCGAAGTGCCCGAGGCGCGCGTCGAGGCCGCGTCGGCGCTCTGTCGAGAGGTGATGGAGGCGGCGTTCCCGCTCGACGTGCCGCTGGTGGTCAATACCGGCGTCGGCCGCACCTGGCTGCAAGCGCACTGAGGTGGCCACGGCAGCGGCGACCGCGCTTACGTGCGGCTCCGAGTGTCGCGGCAGAACATGCGGTTTCGATTGCACCAGGCCCTCGGAAGTGCCATACCGCCGCCGCGCCGCGCCCCCGCGGCCGGCCCGGCCCGATTTCTGCCGTGCCTTCCCGACGAGAACCCACGATGACCGACGCCCCCACCTCCTTCGCCGACCTCGGCCTCCCCGACGCCCTGCTCGCCAACTTGAGCGAGCTCGGCTTCGAAGCGCCGACGCCGATCCAGGCCGCTGCCATCCCGACGCTGCTCGCCGGCAGCGACTTGATCGGGCGGGCCCGCACCGGTAGCGGCAAGACGGCGGCGTTCGGCCTGCCTCTGCTCGCGCGCGTCCTGCAGTCGCTGCACGACGAGCCCAACGCCGACTCGGTGCGCGCGCTCGTGCTCGCGCCCACCCGCGAGTTGGCGCTGCAGGTCACCGAAGCGTTGCGCCAGCTCGGAGACGGCCTCGGCCTGCCGATGCTCACGGTCTATGGCGGTTCGTCGTATACGCCGCAGCTGCGCGGGCTGCAGCGCGGCGCCCCCATCGTGGTCGGCACGCCCGGTCGCCTGATCGATCTGCTCGAGCGGGGCGCGCTGCGGCTCGGCGGCGTGCGCATGTTCGTGCTCGACGAGGCCGACGAGATGCTCGCGATGGGCTTCATCGAGGACGTCGAGCGCCTGCTCGATCAGACCTCCGAGCAGCGCCAGATCGCGCTGTTCTCGGCCACGATGCCACCTGCCATCGCTCGCATCGCCGAGACCAAGCTGCGCTCGCCCGAGACTGTCTCGATCGACGGCGGCCGCCCGGCGACCGACCACATCGCGCAGCGCTGGATGGCGGTGCCGCAGCAGCACAAGGCCGAAGCGCTGTGGCGCCTGCTCTCGGCCGAGCCCGACGAGGCGACGCTGGTCTTCTGCCGCACCAAGGCCGGCTGCGACGAAGTGGTCGACACCCTCGCCCGCCACGGCGTCGACTCGCTCGCGTTGCACGGCGACCTGAACCAGGCCGCACGCGAGCAGGTGCTCGCGCGCCTGCGTGACGACCGGGTGCGCGTGGTGGTCGCGACCGACGTCGCCGCCCGCGGCCTGGACGTCGAGCACCTCGGCCACGTCGTCAACTTCGACCTGCCCGACAATGCCGAGGTCTACACCCACCGCATCGGCCGGACCGGCCGCGCCGGCCGCGCCGGCAAGGCGACGACGCTGGTGGCGAGCAACCATTGGCGCCGCTTCCTCGGAATGACGCAGTCGTTGCGCGCGGACGTGGACGAGATCCGGCCGCCGAGCGACGGCGCCATCGCCGATGCCCAGCGCGCCGCGCTGATCGAGGCCGTCACCGCGTCGCGCGACGACGACGACGAGTTCGACGCCGCCCGCCTGGCCGTCGCCCGCCGCTGGGTCGCCGAAGCCACCGAAGACGGCACGCTGACGATCGAGGACTTGGCGGCGCTCGCCCTGGTTCGCCTCGCCGACGTGCGCGGCGTGGCCCTGCTCGCCGACGTCGACCGCGCCCTGCCCGGCTGGGCGAGCGACCGTTCGGGCCCGCGCAACCTGCGCGGGGGCCGGCTCGAGCAGGTCGGTCGGTCGGACCGGAAAGAGCGCCCCGAGCGAGGTCCGCGCCACGAGCGCAACGAGCGCCACGAGCGCAACGACCGAAACGAGCGCTTCGAGCGCCCGGACCGCGGCGGACGCGACGGCTACGACGATCGGCCGCCGCGCCACCACGACAGTGGCGGCCACGGGCACTACGAAGTCGGCGACGAAGGCCACGTCGAGCTGTTCTTGCCGGTCGGCGAGAATCGCCGGGTGACACCGGCGGACCTGGTCGGCGCGATCGCCGCCGCCGCCGATATCAACGGCCGGGCGATCGGGAAGATCCGCATCCACGACAAGGTCAGCTTCGTCGCGATGCCCGAGCCGCTCGCGCGACAGGTGCTCGAGCGCGTCGAGACCATCCAGATCCGCGGCATGAAAGTGGCGATCTTGCAGGCCCGTGAGCGCGACAACGGCCCGGCGCCGCGCCGCTCGGGACCGCCGCCTCGCGGCAAGCGCCGCGACCGCTAGGAAGTAACCGACGAACCCTTCGCCCCCACGGTCTTCAGCAACAACCGTGACTGGCTGCTCGAGCACGACATTGCCGCAGTCTTCTTCTCCGAGGTGCTCAGCTTCGCGGGACAGCGGCAGTGGCTCAGCCGCGACCACTTCACCGTCGATGGCACGCTGATCGAGGCCTGGGCGAGCCACAAGAGTCTGCGTCGTCGCGATGGCAGCGACGACGACCAGCCGTCGCCAGACGACCCTGGCAACCCGACGGTGGACTTCCGCGGCGAGCGTCGCAGCAACGACACCCACGTCTCCAACACCGACCCGGACGCCCGACTGGCACGCAAGGGCAACGGCAAGGAGGCGCGGCTGAGCTACGCTGCGTTCGCGCTGATGGAGAACAGCAACGGGCTGCTGCTCGACCTGATGGTCAGGCGCACCCACGCCTACCACGAGCGCAGCGCTGCGCTGGAGCAGCTTGCCAAGGTGGCGCGGCACGCAC
>JBEARB010000232.1:0-5797 GCA_041163625.1 Pseudomonadota bacterium
GCAACACCCTGCTGCAGGCGGCGTCGATCTACGTCGGCGAAGCGCCGGACTTCCTGCCCAATATCGCCCGCAACGGCGACACCATCCTGCGCCTGATCCACTACCCGCCGGTGCCCGAGGACGCCCATCCGTCGAGCATTCGCGCCGCCGCGCACGAGGACATCAACCTCATCACCATCCTCTGCGAGGCGACCGCCGGCGGGCTCGAGCTGCTCCAGCGCGACGGCAAGTGGCGCCCGATCCACGCTCTGCACGGCCAGCTGGTGGTCGATTCCGGCGACATGATTCAGCACGTCACCAACGGCCTGCTGCGCAGCACGACCCACCGCGTGGTCAACCCGAACAACTCGCGTGAGCGGCGGTTCTCGATGCCGTTCTTCGTGCATCCGCGCTCGGACGCCGACCTCACGCCGCGCGCTTCGTGCATGGCGCGGACCGGCGGCGAGCCGCGCTACGAGGCGCTGACGGCGGGCCAGTTCCTGCAGCGTCGACTCGAGGAGATCGGGTTGGGCGGCGTCTAGCCTCCTTTCGCTTCAGGAGCGGGCGTCCCGATCTTCGCGATCGGGGCGCCCGTTGCGTTTCGGGGAGGGCCTTTCTGCCGCGGGAATCAGCGGGCGCGGACGCGGACGACCAGCGTCTCGCCGTCGGCAACCAAGTCGGCGCCGGCAGCGGCGGCCAGCTCGCGAGCGACGGCGAGCGTGGCGCGACCGTCGGCCTCGAAGTCGACCGGCTCGGCGAGCTCGGCGGCGAGCAGCGCCGCCGGCAGCGGCGGCTGCGCGGTGACGTGTAGGTCCACGTCGTCGCCATCGTGGCTGATCGCGATCTGCACGTGCGTGCGCTCCCGATGCACGTCGGCGCTCCACATCACGGCGCGCAGGAGCACGCGGAGCAGCGCGAGGCGATCCGAGGTGACGTGCAGGCCGTGCGGCGGAGTCTCGACCGAGAGGCGTGCCTTTCCAGCCAGTTCGTGGCCCACCAAGCGCAGCGCGGCGTCGAGGAGCTCGCGAACGTCGATCTCCTCCACCTGCACTGCGCGGCGCTCCGACGCGCTGCGCGCCAGCGAGTGCAGGCGACGCAACGCGGTCACCGAACCCGTCAGATCGTCGCAGAGATCGAGCGCGTCGTTCGAGCCGTTGGCTTCGGCCAGCTCGGTGCGCAGGCCCACGTCGACCGCGTGCAGCACCGAGAGGATATTGCCGAGATCCTGCTCGAGCCGGCGGCGGAGCGCGGTCATGCAGGCCTCGCGCTCGAACTCGACCAGGTCGGTGTGCAAGCGCGCGGCGGTCTGCTGCAGGTGAACGCTGGCGAGCAGATCGCGCAGCAACTGTGTCACCTCGTCGGTGTCCCACGGCTTGACGACGTAGTGCTGAACCGAGGCGCGGTTGATCGCGTCGATCGCGGTCTGCTGGTCCGAGTAGGCGGTACACAGCACGCGCTGGATGTGGGGCAGGCGCTCATGCAATTCGACGAGGAGGTCAATGCCCAACTTGTCCGGCATGCGATTGTCGGTGACGACCACATGAATCGGCTCGTCCGCGATGATCTCCAGCGCCTCGGCGGCCGAACCGGCGAGGCGGACCTGGAACCGGTCGCCGAACGCGGCATCGAAGACATCGAGGTTCGGCGCTTCGTCGTCGACGTACAGGACGGTGTACTGCCGGAGGACGGCCAACTCGGCGTCCGAGACCCCCATCTTGCTCGCGGCCGTGCTCAGCAACCAATCCCCCGGATCGCGCGACTCAGCGCGCGCGTCGAGGTTGCCCTAGCCCGCCCGGCTGTCAACTGGATGCACCAGAATGGAACACCCCAAACCGGCATTCCGTTTACATTTGCAACGTCCGTGACTCAGCCACCCACGACACCACGATCCAGTCGCACACCGATCGGGCAGTGGTCCGAGCCGAGCGTCTCCATGTGGACGAACGCGTCGCGTACGGCGGGCATCGCGCCATCAGAGGCCAGCACATAGTCGATGCGCCAGCCGATGTTGCGCTCCCGAACGCCGAACCGCTGGCTCCACCAGGTGTAGACGTCCCGCGCATCGGGATGCAGCGCGCGAAAGGTGTCGGTCCACCCCGAGCGCAGCCAGCGATCCAGCTCCTCCCGCTCCTCGGGCAGGAAGCCGCTGGTGCCGTCGTTCTGGCGCGGGCGCGCGAGATCGACGTCGGCGTGCGCGGTGTTGAAATCGCCCATCACCAGAATCGGCTCGCCCGCCGCTCGCGCCGGCTCGAGGCGCTCGAAGAGCCGCTGGTAGAAGGCGAGCTTGAACGGCACGCGGTCGTTGCTCCGGTTCTTGCCCGAGCCGTTCGGGAAGTAGATGTTGGCGACCGTGAGGCGACCGAATCGGGCGATCTGCACGCGCCCCTCGGCGTCGAACTCGGGTACGCCCAGCGTGTGTTCGACCGCGTCCGGTCGACGACGGGTGTACAAGCCGACACCGGAGTAGCCCTTGCGCTCGGCGGCGGCGATGTCGACGTGCCAGCCGAGCGGCGCGAGCAGGGCCTCCTCGAGTTGGTCGCGCTGCGCGCGGACCTCCTGCAGGCCTACGATCTCGGCTCCGGATCCGTCGAGCCAATCGAGGAAGCCTTTCTTGGCGGCCGACCGGATCCCGTTGACGTTCCACGACAGGACATCGATGGTCTCGCTCATCGGGCGCCTCCCGCCGCGATCGGTGCGGCCGCCGGAGGCTAGAGGGGCGACCGAGAAATGCAAGGACGCCATGGCGCAGCGAGCAGCGAACACCGAGGTCGAACCGCAGACGGGAGCCGACGTGCATCCGTCACGCGTGCCGGCGCTGGGCGACCTGCCTCCGGCTGCGCACGCCGCCCGGTGGCAGGCGGCGGTTGGGGTGCGCCCGCAGGCTGCGCTGCTCGCATGCACGGCGCTGACGCGCGCGACGCTGCTGGACGACGTGCCTTTCGAGGCGGCGCTCGCCAGCCTACCGCGGGCGGCCCGGCGCGACCTGCCCGGTCTGGTCGCGCCGCCCGCCGAGGCCGCGCTCGTCCAGGCGCAGCGAGCGGCCGACGCGACCGTGAAGTTGCTCGTCCGCTACGACGACGGCGCCTTGGTCGAGTCGGTGATCATCCCGAGCCGCCGCGGTGAAGCCGGCGGGCGCACCACGCTCTGCGTCTCCAGCCAGGTCGGCTGCGGCAGGCGGTGCGCGTTCTGCGCCACGGGCACCCTCGGTCTCCGGCGCCAACTGTCCGCCGACGAGATCGTCGCTCAGCTGCGCGTCGCGCGGCGATACTGGACCGAGCACGCCGGCGAGAGCCCGCCGATCGGCAACATCGTGTTCATGGGGATGGGCGAGCCGCTCGACAACCTCGACGCGGTCTGTGACGCGATCGACGTGCTACGCGACGACCGCGCGTTCGGTCTGGCCGCCAGCCGGATCACCGTCAGCACGGTCGGGGTGGCTGACCGGGTGTTGCGCTTTCTCGCGCGCAGCCCGGCGCGGATCGCGGTGAGCCTGCACGCGCCAGACGACGCGCGGCGCGAGGCGTTGATGCCCGTGAACCGGCGCACCGGACTGCAGGCCTTGAAATCGGCGCTGCAGCGCGGCCTGACCGGCGGCCGTGAGGTCCTCGTCGCCTACATCCTCTTCGACGGTCTGAACGACGCCGACGCCGACGCCGACCTCCTCGCCGCGTGGCTCGACGGGCTACCGGCACGCTTGAACCTGATCCCGGCCAATCCAGGCCCGGATCCGGGACTGCGCGCGCCCTCGGACGAGCGGGTGCGCGCGTTTCAGCGCCGGCTGCTCGACGCCGGCATCCGCGCCCTGGTGCGTTGGCCGCACGGGCGCGACGTGGCCGGCGCCTGCGGCCAGCTCGCCGTTGCAGCGGAGGCACGATGAAGCAGCGCGACCGCGGACCGAGCCGGCGCGAGCGGATCGTCGCGGCCGTGGCGAGCGTCGCCGGCCGCGAAGGCGTCGCCGCGCTCTCGGCCGCACGCGTGGCCGCCGAGGCGGGCTGCGCCAAAGCCACCGTGCTCTACCATTTCGGCGAATTGCACGTCCTCTGGCAGGCCGGCACCGAGGCCGCGCTGGCGCCGTGGTGGGCCGCCCAGGCCGAAGCGCTGGCGGCGCCGGGCGATCCGCGCGCGGCGCTGGACGCGTGGCTGGCGGCCAGCTTCGGCGGGCGATCGAGCGCCCTCCGGCTCCGAGCGCAGCTGGCCGGAGCCCCGCCGGACTTGCCCGCGGCAGCGACGCTGATCGCGGCGGAGCGCGAACTCGAGGTCGCCCTGGAGCGCCTGCTCGAGCGCGGCCACCGCGAACATTGTTGGCGCTCCGCGCGACCGAGCGTGGACGCGACCATCCTGCGCGGACTGGTCGACGGGCTGCTGGTCGCTGCGCTGCAAGCCGGCGACGATGCCGCCCTGCCCGCCTGCCACGCCGTGTGCCGGAGCGCCGCCCTCGATCTCCTGCTGCGCGGGGGCTAGCCCTGCGGCCCGTCGCACGGCACCATCGCGCCCCGCCCGGGACACCCGCCGGAGCTCGACGACCATGACCGAAGCCGAACCTACCCCGCAAAACACGCACGTGCGCCGCATCGAGCGCGGCGACAAGACGATTTGGCTGCTCGGCACCGCGCACGTCAGCCGAGCGAGCGTCGACGAGGCGCGCGCGCTGGTCGAGTCGGTTCGGCCGGAGGTGGTGGCGATCGAGCTCTGCGAGGCGCGCAACGCCGCCCTGCGCGACCCCGATCGCTGGAAGAAGCTGGACATCTTTCAGGTCTTCAAGGAAGGCAAGGCGCTCTTCCTGCTCGCGAATTTGGCCATCGGGGCGTGGCAGCGGCGAATCGGTGCCGAGCTCGGCGTGGAGCCGGGCGCCGAGATGCTCGCAGCCGCCGACGCCGCCGACGCCGTCGGAGCGCGAGTCGCGCTGATCGACCGCGACATCCAAGCGACGCTTCGCCGCACGTGGTCCAAGGTTTCGTTCTTCCAGAAGATGCGCCTGCTCGGTGAGATCAGCGGCTCGCTGATGGTGCCCGAGACGGTCTCGGCCGAAGACATCGAGGCGATGAAGTCCGAAGGCAAGCTCGAGGACATGCTCGTCGAGTTCACCCGCGTCCTGCCCGAGGTGAAGGGGCCCCTCATCGACGAGCGCGATCGCTTCATGGCATCGCACCTCGACGAGCTGCCCGAGAAGCGGATCGTCGCCGTCGTCGGCGCCGCTCACGTGCCCGGGATGTCGCAGTCGTTCGGCACCGCGGTCGACCGCGCCGCGCTCGCCGAGTTGCCCCCGCCCTCGCCGATCGGCCGCATCCTGCGCTGGTTGATCCCGGCCCTGGTCGCGGCAGCGCTCTTCCTGGCCTGGCAGAAAGGCAGTTCCCAGCTCGTCGGCGAGTTGGTGTGGATCTGGATCGCCGCCAACGCCGTCCCGGCGGCCTTGCTGGCGGCGCTGGCCGGGGCCAAGCCGCTCTCCGTCCTCGCATCGGCGATCGCTTCGCCCATCACGTCGCTCAACCCGATGGTGGGCGCCGCGATGGTGGTCGGCCCGATCGAGGCTTGGTTGCGCAAGCCCACGGTCGAGGATTGCGAGCGCATCGCCGACGACGTGCAATCGCTCGGCGGGCTGTATCGCAACCCGTTCACGCGGGTGCTGTTGGTCGCGGTCATGGCGTCGATGGGCTCGGCGATCGGCGCCTGGATCGCGGGCGCGCTGATGGTCCGCAGCCTCGCGGGCTAGTCGATCACGACTGCGAGTCGAGCTTCAGCGCACAGCCTCGTGGCGTCCGCTGACGCGCGGCGCCCGTGGCGAAACCGCCTTGCCGACGCCACCGAAGCGCCGCTCCCG
>JBEARB010000233.1:0-13764 GCA_041163625.1 Pseudomonadota bacterium
AAGGGCGATTTTTTTGGGCGCGACTCGAGGAGGGGGATGGTTCGCGAGAACCGCGCTTCTCGCGACCAGGGGGCGCCTAGCCCCCCAAACAACAGACGAGAGACTCGGCCAGAAAATGCGAGGCTGCATTTTCTGGTCGCGTCTCTAGCGGCGGCTCAGGGCTGCCGCACGCAGCGGGCGTAGTGCTGCTCGACGAAGGCCGCGTAGCCCTCGCCACCATCTTCGAAATCGACTCCCCAGGCGTCCGTCTGGGCGCGGGGCGCGTAGAGCGTGCGCGTCCAGAAGGGCTTGGCCGGCGTCTTCGGGAAGGCGACGGCGTCGATCGCGGGCGTCGACGTCGTCAGCAGGACGATGCTGAGGAGGTCGTCCTTGTGGGGCAGCAGCCAATCGTCGTAGCCGGCGAGCGAGAGGCCGTCGCAGTAGAGCTTGGCGCCCTCCCAGTGGAAGGTCTTGTCCTCGACGTGCCGCTGCCACATCAGGCCGGTCTTGCTGTCGACGAGGACGGCGTCGTCGGCCGACCAATCGTAGGTGCCGCTCGAGGTCGCGCCCGGATTGTTGCCCTGACCGCAGAGACAGA
Organism: Pseudomonadota bacterium; assembly: GCA_041163625.1. Lineage (GTDB taxonomy): Bacteria > Myxococcota_A > UBA9042 > UBA9042 > UBA9042 > JACKFC01. The sequence continues at coordinate 578 of JBEARB010000233.1, forward strand.
CCGCTTCGCCCTGGTCGTTGCAGCGGGCGGTCTCGCTGCCGCCGTTGGCGCAGGTGCAGGCGACGTTCTCGCCGGGCGTGCAGCCGCCGCTACCGCAGCCGCCGAGGCCGAACAGCGTGGCCGTCGCCAGCATCCCGAGCGCCCGGCGCCAGCGACGCTCTCGAAAGGATGGACCCACCATGCCCGCCTCCGCGTCATTTCTCGCGCACCGCCGCGCGCAGCCCTACGATGGCCCGGGTCAGCGATGCCGGCAAGCGCCGGTTCGGAGGAGCGATGCAGCGAGAACTCGTGGTCATGCGGCACGCCAAGAGCGATTGGAAGAGCGGCGCCGAGACCGATCACGCCCGCCCGCTCAATGCCCGCGGGCGGCGTGACGCTCCGCGCGTCGCAGCGGCCTTGCTGGCGATGGAGTGCTGGCCCGACGCGGTCTGGAGCAGCGACGCCCGGCGCACCCGCGAGACGTGGGCTGCCATGGCGGCGGTCGGGGGCGACTGCCCCACGCATTTCGATCGTGCGCTGTACCTGGCCGACTACGGCGACGTGCGCGGTTTGGCCGAAACGTGGCCGGCGACGCTCGGGCGCGTGCTGGTGCTCGGCCACAACCCCGGCTGGGAAGCGATGGTCGCCCGGCTCAGCGGCAGTTGGCAGGAACTGACCACCGCCAACGCCGTCGTGCTGCGGGGCGAAGGCGCGACCTGGAGCGAAGCGCTCGACGGCAACTGGTCGCGGGTGCACTGGATTCGCCCACGGGAGTTGCACGACGAGGCGCAGTCATGAGCGCGGCCGGCAACCCCTGGGTCCCGGCACAGCCGGCCTCGACCTCGGCGATGCTCTTGGTCTTGCGGGTGACGCTGGGTCTGGGCCTCGCGATCGCGGGGTGGGGCAAACTCGGCCCGCAGTTCGGCATCTGCAACGAGCCGATGGTCGTCGACTGCGAGGCCGAGCAGCGGGAAGCGTGCGGCGGCGACGCGATCTGCGAAGGCTTGGTGCCGGCGCGCTGCAAAGACGAACGCCGCGCGGCCTGTCGCGAGAAAGCGGAGGCTGCCAAGCGCTACTTCGGCGGCCTGCGCCTCTTCGGCCCCGAGGGGACGGAGCTGCCGGGCGGCGGTGAGCTGAACCTGCTCGCCTGTGGCGTGGTCGAGCTGCTCGGCGGCCTGCTGTTGGCGTTGGGTCTACTGGCCCGGCCGACGGCGATCCCGGTCGCCTTCACGATGGCGGTGGCGATGGCGTCAGCCCATTGGGGCACGGTCGGCATCTCCGGCGCCTTTCTCAGTGAACCCGCGTTCCTCTATCTCCTGCTCGCCACGACCGTGCTAGTTTCTGGCCCCGGCGCGTGGTCGATCGACGCGCAACTTCGGCGAAACGGGGCGCCGCGCCCCAAATCGGGGAGCAAGAAATGAGGTTGTCTTCGACCGCCATCCGCGTCGGCGTGGGCGTGCTGCTGTGCACACTCGCCAGCTGCGGCGGCGGCTACGCCAGCAAATCCGAAGGCTCCTGGCGCCCCTAGAGACGCGACCAGAAAATGCAGGTTCGCATTTTCTGGCCGAGTCTCTCGTCTGTTGTCAGGGGGGCTGGGCGGGTTCGGCCGATGAGCACGCAGCAACGGGGCCGGCAGGCCCGGCGTTGGGCGCTCGGCGTCCTGCTCGCGGTCGGCGCGGTCGGCTGCACCCCCGCCTACCAGATCGAGACGCCCAAGCGCTTCCGGCGCTTCCAGCAGAGCAGCGATTTCCGCTGGATCACGCCCGAGGGCGTGGTGCTGCGCGGCCGCGAGGTCGAGAACGAGCCCCGCGCGACGCTGGCGTTCTGGAGCGAGGCGACGCAGCACCATCTCGAGCGACGCGGCTACAAACTGCAGACCAAGCGCGCGTTCCGCACCGCGGAGGGGCTCGACGGCGAGCGCCTGGACTTCCTCGTCCCGCGTGGCGGCGAGGATTGGCTGTTCAGCGTCGGGTTGATCGTCCGCGAGGCCCGGATCTACATGCTGGAGGCCGGCGGCCCATGGGCGCAGATGCACCCGCTCGACGCCGAGTTGCAGGGCGTCTTCACCAGCTTCCGGCCCGACCCACGTTAAGAAGCCCTCCTTAGTTCAGGTACGCCGGATCGGCGAGCGTGAACGGGGCGATGTCGGCGTCGAAGGGCTCGCCTTCGTCCGGCACCATCGCAAAGCTGCCGTGCATCGCGCCGACCGGCGTGGTCAGGGGGGCCGCGGAGACGTAGCGAAACGACTCGCCGGGCTCGAGGCGCGGCTGCTTTCCGACGACGCCCGGTCCGCGCACCTCTTCGACCTGGCCTTCGCCGTTCTCGATCACCCAATGGCGGGCGAGCAACTGCACCGCGACGTCGGACTCGTTGGCGATCACGACCTCGTAGGCGAAGACCCAGCGACGCGGCGGGTCGCTGTGGTCGGGGACGTAGCTGGAGCGGACGTCGACGCGGACGCCGCGGGTGGTAGCGGTGGACATCGAAAGCTCCCTCTCCGCACACAGCGGCGTCGAGAAGCTAGCCGGCCTCAGCCGGCTCGGCTAGCCGCGCGTCGCTTCCGCTGGCATCGTCGCGTGGTTGCAGTGCCGTGGGAGGAGCGATGGCGCGTCCGAACTTGCCCGAGTCGATGCCCGTCCGGATGCTGCTCGGCTCCGCGTTGGCGGTGCTCGCGATCGTCGCGCTGGACGCGATCGGACCGAGCCCCGAGCGCGTCGCCGACCGGGGCCTGATTGGGCCGATCGGCACACTCCAAGCCAAGGCGGGAGCCGCGTGGACTCCGATGCGGGTCGACGTCGGGGCGGATCGGTGTCCCGAAGCGACCGCGGCGCTCGCCCGCGGTTCGGGGCCGGTTCGGCCCGGTGCGCGCTGCGAGCTGCGTGGCGAACAGCTGGTCCTGCTCGCCGCGGACGGCGCCGAGCTCGCCACGAGCCGGTCCGCGAGCGCGCGCTCGTTGCTCGGGCCGCTGCTGGCGGTCTTCTTGGTGCTGCTCTTGCGCCGACCCGCCACGGCCTTGGTGGTCGCCGTGGTCGCGGCGACGCTGGTCGGCAAGCCACCGCTGGAAGGGTTGAGCAACCTCGCCGTCGTCGGCCGGGACACCCTGATCGGCGGCGACAACCAGCTCGTGCTGCTCTTCACGGTCGCGATGCTGGGGATGGTGCACGTCGGCATCGACTCGGGCGCCTACGCCGCGCTGGCAGCCCGGATGTCCGGGCAGGACGGCCAAGCGAGCCCTCGCCGCGCCCGTGTCGCCACCGTCTTGCTCGGTCTGCTCGTCTTCTTCGACGACTACGCCAACAGCCTCGTCGTGGGCGGCAGCATGCGCGACACCTGCGACCGCGCCGGCGTGAGCCGCGAGAAGCTCGCCTACCTCGTCGACGCAACCAGCGCCTCGGTCGCGGGCGTCGCCCTGGTCTCGACCTGGGTCGGCTTCGAGGTGGGCTTGCTCGGTGATTTCGCGTCGGCGTTCGACGGCATCTCGGCCTCGGGCTACGGCACCTTCCTCGCGCTGCTGCCCTATCGCTTCTACTGCCTGTTGACCATCGTCGCGGCGCTCTACTTCGCCTGGAGCGGGCGCGCGTTCGGGCCGATGTTGCGGGCCGAGGAGCGCGCGCGAGCCGCGCCCGTCGCGACCGAATCGAGCACGCGGCGCGACGGCCGCCTGCGGGACGCCTTGTTGCCGGTGGCGGTGGTGTTGGCGGTGGTCCTGGGTGCCGATCTCTGGGCGGGACGCGGCGCCGAAGGTGGGCTCGTGGACGTCTTCGTCGCGGGCGCGGACGCCGTCGGCCTGAAGGCGCTCGCGGTCGGCGGTGTGTTGGGCAGCGCGCTCGCTGCGGGGCTGGCCCGCAGCGCAGGCATGGCATGGCGTGAGGTCGGTCGATCGTGGTGGAGCGGCGTCGCCGGGATGGCGCCGATCCTGGTCATCCTGGTCGCCGCGATGGCGATGCGTTCGGTGACCAGCGACGCTGGCGCACCGGGCTGGATCGCTGCCGGGCTGGGTCACGCCTCGGGGGCCACGTTGCCGCTGGCCTCCTTCGCGGTCGCCGCCGGGGTCGCCTTCTTGACCGGCTCTTCGTGGGCGACGATGGGCATCTTGCTGCCGGTGGTGGTGCCGTTGATGGCGCCCTACGCGGCGCAGGAACCGGCTTGGCTGCTCGCGGCCACGGCGGCGGTCCTGGACGGCGCGATCTTCGGCGACCACTGCTCGCCGCTCTCGGACACGACCGTGATGAGCTCGGCTGCTGCCGGCGTCTCCCACGACGCCCACGTCTGGACGCAGATCCCGTACGCCGTGTTGGTGATGGGGATCGCGGGACTGTGCGGCTACGTGGGCACCGCGTTCTGGGGCCTGGCGGCTTGGCAGGCGATGGTCCTCGGGAGCGTGGCGTTGGTGCTCGCGGGCCGTGGGATCGGTCGAATTCCGCGGACCGCGCCCCCGAATTCCCGGAATCGGACCGAACAACCAACGTAATCTCGGGACATTGAATGTCTGCGCCCGCGATCGTGGCCGCGTCGTGATCAAGTCTGGCCGCGGTGGGTGCGTGCGCGGACGATTCGCACAGTCTTCACACATCCGTCGCATTTCTAGGCGGTTCTGGCCAGACCGGACGATCGTTTCCGACGCCGATCGGGCAGTACGCGGAAATTCCGACGCACCGCGTCGTGCCCCGAAAACGATCGTGCAGTTTACCGATAATCGTCACGTTCCCGGCGGGTTGCGCCCCACCATCCACAGGCCTGCAAGCCTGCGGAGGCTCGAACAACCCGCCAAGAATGCGGACGTTTTTCACGCCCGCGGCACGCGGTGCAACGAGTGCTGAACCACAACCTGTGGCGTTGACACCCCCTGGGCACCCCGATATCTGGTGGTCTTGTCGAAAAGGCACGACGTGCGCCTCCGAAGCCGGTTGCGTACCTCGATTAGGCGGGGTCCATCTCCGTCGCCGGACTTCGACACCCTCAGTCCAGCGCCCCCCGCTGCGGTCCGAAAAGGACGTGGCAGGTCTCCCTCATGGAGGCCAGGGGGCTCGCGTCGCTGGCAAAAGACGAAATAGGAACCCCAAACGGGCCTGCGCCCGGAGAGAGACGATGGACGGCACCTTCCCGATTCCCCAGCAAACCAACGATTCCACCCCCGTCGTGACCCCGGCGACCGCCGTGGCCCCCGCCCCCGAGGCGCTCCACGAGTTCCCGCCGCGTACCGCGCCCAACCTGCGCGACCTGCGTGTGACCCTGCCGAACGGCGAGACGGCGCTTCTGCGCGGCAGCGAGCTGCTCGCTCGCGTCGGCAAGCTTCTCGACGGCCTCACCGAACTCGACGTGACCGAGCTCGTCCGCATGACGCTGCGCGGCCTGTACGACGGCGTCGATCAGGCGCAGCTCGACCGGCTGCTGATCAAGAACGCCGCCGACATGGTGCCGGTGCACCCCTCGTGGTCGTTTGCCGCCGCTCGCCTGCTCGACCAGGTCATCGTCGCCGAAGTCCTCGACCAGGGCATCAAGACCTTCGGCGACAGCGTGCGTCGCGCCCACGAGCTCGGCCTCATCGCCGACGGCACCGCCCGCTTCGTCGCCGAGCACGCCGAGGAGCTCGACGCCGCGCTGGTGCCGACCCGCGGCCGCCTGTTCGGCTACTTCGGTCTGCAGACCGTCTACGACCGCTACCTGCTCAAGCACCCGACCAGCCGCAAGGTCGTCGAGATGCCGCAGTACTTCTTCATGCGCGTCGCCGCCGGTCTGTCGCGGACCGTCGACGAGGCGCGCGAGATGTACGACCTGATCAGCCAGCTCGATTACCTGCCATCGAGCCCGACGCTGTTCAATGCCGGCACCCGTCACATGCAGATGTCGAGCTGTTACCTCGTCGATTCGCCGCAGGACGAGCTCGACGCCATCTACAACCGCTACATGGACGTCGCGCGCCTGTCGAAGTTCAGCGGCGGCATCGGCGTGTCGTGGTCGCGCGTCCGCTCGCGCGGCTCGCTGATCCGCGGCACCAACGGCAAGAGCAACGGCATCGTGCCGTGGCTCAAGACGCTCGATTCCTCGGTCGCCGCCGTCAACCAGGGCGGCCGTCGCAAGGGCGCGTGCTGCGTCTACCTCGACACGTGGCACGCCGATATCGAGGAGTTCCTCGAGCTGCGCGACAACACCGGCGACGAGGCCCGTCGCACGCACAACCTGAACCTCGCCAACTGGGTGCCCGACCTGTTCATGCAGCGCGTCGACACCGACCAGAACTGGTCGCTCTTCGACCCGAAGGAAGCGCCGGAGCTGTGCGACCTGTGGGGCGCGGAGTTCGACGCCCGCTACGAGCAGCTCGAGCGCGAGGGCAAGGCTGTCCGCACCGTCAAGGCGCGTGACCTCTACTCGAGGATGATGCGCACGCTGGCCCAGACCGGTAATGGCTGGATGACCTTCAAGGACGCCTGCAACCGCACCAGCAACCAGACCGCCCTGCCTGGCCGGGTCGTGCACAGCAGCAACCTCTGCACCGAGATCGTCGAGGTCACCAACCAGGGCGAGACGGCCGTCTGCAACCTGGGCTCGGTCAACCTCTCGCGCTTCGTCACGCCCGAGGGCGAGGTCGACTACGAGCGCCTCCGTGACCGCGTCGCCGTCGCCGTGAAGTTCCTCGATCGCGTCATCGACCTGAACTACTACCCGACCAAGGAGGCGCGCGCCTCGAACATGCGCTGGCGTCCGGTGGGTCTGGGCGTGATGGGTCTGCAGGACGTCTTCTTCCAGCTCGGTCTAGCGTTCGACGACCCGGAGGCCCGCCACATCTCGGCGCGCATCCAGGAGGAGATCTACTTCCAGGCGCTGACCACGTCTTGCGACCTCGCCGAGCGCGAGGGCGCGCACACCGCCTTCGACGAGACCCGCGCCGCCAACGGCGAGCTGCAGTTCGACTCCTGGGGCGTGACGCCCTCGGACACCGCCCGCTGGGACGCGCTCCGCAGCCGAATCCAGCGTGTCGGTCTGCGCAACTCGCTGCTGATCGCCATCGCGCCGACAGCGACCATCGCGAGCATCGCCGGCTGCTACGAGTGCATCGAGCCGATGGTGAGCAACCTCTTCAAGCGCGAGACGCTCTCGGGCGACTTCCTGCAGATCAACACCTACCTGGTGGCCGAGCTGCAGAAGCTCGGTCTGTGGACCGACGAAGTGCGCGACGAGATCAAGCGCAGCCACGGCTCGATCCAGCACATCGAGGCGATCCCGGCGCGCCTGCGCCACATCTACCGCACGGCGTGGGAGCTCTCGCAGAAGGACCTGATCGACATGGCCGCCGACCGCGGCCCCTACATCGACCAGAGCGCGTCGCTGAACCTGTTCATGGAGACGCCGACCATTGGCAAGGTCTCGTCGATGTACATGTACGCGTGGAAGCGTGGCCTGAAGACCACCTACTACCTGCGTTCGCGTCCGGCGACCCGGATCGCGCAGACCACGACCTCGCCCAAGGCGACCGGCGGCAAGACCTTCACCGACGCCGAGGTCATCGCCTGCTCGCTCGAGAACCCCGAGTACTGCGAGGCCTGCCAGTAGGCGGAACCGCTCCCTCACGACACGCCAAGGAGAATGGACGATGCTGCTCGATCCCGGCCTGAACCTCACCCTGCGGCCGATGAAATACCCGGCGTTCTACGAGATGTACAAGAACGCCATCAAGAACACTTGGACCGTCGACGAGGTCGACTTCGCGACCGACGTCAACGACATCAACAACAAGCTGATGCCGTCCGAGCGCCACATGCTCGGCCGTCTGGTGGCGTTCTTCGCCACCGGCGACTCCATCGTGGCCAACAATTTGGTCCTGAACCTGTACCAGCACATCAACGCCCCCGAGGCGCGGATGTACCTCTCGCGGCAGCTCTACGAAGAGGCGCTGCACGTGCAGTTCTACCTGACGCTGCTCGATGTCTACCTGCCGGACATCAAGGAGCGCGAGGCAGCCTTCGCGGCGATCCACAACATCCCGGCAATCAAGAAGAAGGCGGATTTCTGCTTCAAGTGGATGGACGCCATCGAGGGCCTCGACGTCCTGCGCACGCCCAACGACCGCCGCACCTTCCTGATGAACCTCATCTGCTTCGCGGCGTGCATCGAGGGCCTGTTCTTCTTCGGCGCCTTTGCCTACGTCTACTACCTGCGCAGCAAGGGCCTGCTCAACGGTCTGGCCGCCGGCACCAACTGGGTGTTCCGTGACGAGTCTTGCCACATGAGCTTCGCCTTCGAGGTAGTCCGCACCGTCCGCGAGGAAGAGCCGGATCTCTTCGACGTCGACATGCAGCTGCGGGTGCGCGAGATGCTGAAGGAGGCCGTGGCCTGCGAGCTTCAATTCGCCGCGGACCTGCTGCAGGACGGCGTGCCGGGCCTCTCGCTCGAGGACATGCACACCTACCTGAAGTTCGTCGCGGATCAGCGCCTGGGCAACCTCGGCCTGGAGCCGATGTACCACGCGCGCAACCCCTTCCCGTTCATGCAGCAACAGGACGTGCAGGAGTTGACGAACTTCTTCGAGCGCCGCGTCTCGGCCTACCAGGTCGGCATCACCGGCGACGTCGCGTTCGACGAGGCGTTCTAACGATGTCTCGGCGGGCGCGCGGCCTGGCCGTCGTCCTCGCGTTGGCGGCGACGACGGCCTGTGGCAAGTCCATCGACGCCCCGGAGCCGACGCTGCCGCGGCCGCAGACGCTCCCCGCCATCGGCACCGAGCCGGTCGCGGCGTCGGTGGCGGCACGGGCGGCGTTGCGAGCTCGCGCCGGCCTCGACGCGCTGGAGCGCAGCCAACTGCAGGACGCGCTCTCGGCCAATACCGAAGCGTGCAACCTGGACCCGAGCGCCGTGGCGCCGCGCCTGCAGCTGGCGCGGACCTACCGGCGGGCGGGTCTCGGATCCGTGGCGCTGGAACTGCTCTCCGCGTGGAAACCGCAGCTCGACGGCTGTGGACCGTGCCTCGAGGGTCTGCTGTTGTTCGCGAGCGACCCCGAGTTCGCGCCGCTTCGAGACGACGAGACCGGCGCCGCGTTGGTCGCGGCGGTGTCGGGCAAAGCCCTGCCGTGGGCGCGCTGGGCGACCGAGGCGGCGACGGCGCTCTCGACCCCGCTCCCCGGCGCGCTCGAGTCGTTCGCGCATCCGCAGGTGCCGTTCACGCTCTCGCGCGTCTGCCCGGATTGTGCCAACCCGGAGCGACGCCAGCCCGAAGAGCGGGAGCTGCAGGGCTTCCCGCTGCTCGCGAAGGTGGCCAGCCGCTTCGACAGCCGGAACCCGTTGATGGGGGGCATCGCGTTGCACGTGCCCGGCTCGCCGAGCTGCGAGGGTCGATGCTGCCGGTGGACGCCGCCGTCGCCGCTCCCACAGGGCGGCGCCGTGTTGACCGGCATGTGCTTCCGACCACTGACGCCCGAGAAGGCGGCATTGACGCGGATCGAGCTGGTCTACGGTGCCACACGCGAGCCAGCGCCGAGCGCCGACGCGCAGCCCTGAGCGACGCGCCGCCGCACTACTCGCCCGGTTGCGACGTGCGGAAGGTCGGAGTGGTGCGGAGCACGCAGTTCTCGCGGCTCGCGCCCGGATCGCCGCTACCGACGAACTCGAAGGTCGAGAAGTTGCCATCGCAGTCGAGGTCGGCGTGCGCGCGGATCACGTAGCGCGCCTCGCCGAGCTCCCCCTTCGCCTCATAGGAGAAGACGAAGGGCTGCGGCTCCTTGATCTCGACGCCGACGGTCTTCCAGATGGTCGTGTTCCACATCGTCTTGGCGGGGTCGCAGTAGGGCGTTCCCGGCAGATTGACCGCGGGATCGCAGCAGCTCGCGGCGGGCGTCGAGCGGGTGGTGCCCTGCGGAAATTGACACAGCATGCGGAGGCCTTCGTCTCCCCCGCGCGGCTTGACGTAGTAGACCGCGGCGCCGCGCGCGATGCGACCGAGCGTGGTCATCGCCTCGATGCCGTGCTGGCGGTCGACGACGTCGGGCCACCCGAACGCGAAGGTCGCGCCGGCCGCGACGACCAAGCCGCTCACCACCGCGAGTTGCAGCGATCCGACCTTGGGCTCCGACGACGCCGTGCTCATCGCTTGCTCCCCGGCCAGCGCGTCACGACCACGCCGGCGACCGTGCCGCGGACTTCGAGGGTGACGGTCGAGCCGGCGGTGATCCCGGCCGCCGCTGCGCCCTGCCCCTTGGTGAAATAGGCCTCGACGCGCGTGCCACCGACGGCGCCGGTCGCGTCCTTACAGCCGAGGACGGCCACCGGATCGTCGAGCTCGGCGTTGTAGAGCAGGGCGTGCTTTTCGCTCACGAGCGACCGCGACGAGCCGACGAACGGAGGAATCAGCACTTCGCACGCGACGTGCTTGCCTCGCTGTGGCGTCGGGTCCAGGGCCAGTCGCCGCCAATCGGTCGGGCCCGGGGCTGCGACGCCCGCTTCGGCGATGCCCTCGAAATGGGCCAGGATTCGTCCCGCCTCGACGCCCCACAGGCTGATCTCGACGCGGGTGTCCCCGCCGATACGCAGCATCGCGTCCGCCTTGCCGTCCGGGAAAAAGACGACGGCCGGGACGTTGCCATCCGGTGCCGCGCAGGCGACCGCGGTGTAGGCGGCGTCGATCGGGGTCCGAATCACCCGACGCCCGGCGTCGAGCAAGGCGCCGCCTCGCGCCGGCGAGGGCGCAATCAGCACCCGACACGCCACGGATTTGCCGATCAGCGGCTCGCTCTCGACGAGGAAGCGACGCAGCTCGGCCCCCTCACCGTCGATCTTGGCGCCGCCGGCGACGACCTTTTCGAAGCGCGCGATGAGCTGATTCATCGCGAAGCCCTTCAGCGTGAGCTCCACCTCGGTGTCGCGCGCGATGGCGAGCAGCTCGCCGGCTCGTCCCTTCGGCAGGTAGGCGGCGACGCCGACCGAGCCGCCGCGGGCGTCGGTGCAGCGGAGCTGTCCACGCCGATCGGCGAGCTCGCCGCCGACCAGCGCGCGGGTCGAGGCGTCGTCGGCGCCGCTCTTCACCGGCGTCGCCAGCCCGGTCGAGCGGCAGCGAAAGCGCTGCCCCTGCAGCTTCTCGGGCCAGATCAACGCGCTCAGCAGGTCGGCCAGCCCCTCGGCGGGTGGCGGACGCTTGCCACCACCGACTTGACCGCGAAACACCGCGCTCGGCTGACCGGCCAACGTGCCGGCGAGCTGGATCGCCGCCACGCTCTCGCGGTCGAGATCGAGCAACGCGCCCTTCTCGCCCTCGGGGAACCAGACCACGACCGGTGTGCTCTGCAGCCCCTCTGCGCCGTTGCGGCAGAAGAAGACGGCACGGCGGTCGTCGAGCGCCTCGGAGGTCTGTTCGGCGGCGGTCGCGCGTTCGTGGCTGGAGATCGCCACGGGCGTGGGCGCGAGCAGGAGCTCGCAGCGGCCGACCCGGCCGACGAAATCGTCTGGCTTGGCGCCCACCTCGGGCCAGGTCAGCTTCTCGGCGGTCGACGCGGGACGCGGTTGCAGGCGCGCGACCTCGACATGGACGCCGCTCGGTCCCTCGGCGGGCCGCTCGGGGGCCGGAGCGACGGGTTCGGCGGGCGCTCGGTCGGGCGCCGTGGCCGGGGGCTCCGCGGGTGCCGGCGGCTCGGTCGGCTCCATGGCCGCGGCAGGCTCGTTGCGTCCACAGCCGGCGAGCGTCGCCGTCAGCAGCGTCAGCGCGCCGAGCGCTGCGGCGCAGCGAGTCGAAGAGGTCGAGGCGAACGGCAAGCGGATGAACATCGGGGCTCCGGGCCGCGGAGACCACGCACCGCGGCGCGCGCGATCGTCCGTGGCGCGGCGGCGGCTGTCAATCGGATGGCTGCGGTGGCGGGGGGGGGGCGGCGCCGACGCCGGGGCCGTCGGATCGGTCGAAACGCGGCATTCAGCATGTCTAGTCGAGAGACATCACGCCCCCGGATCCGTGCGTCGCCTGCCCTCGAAAACGCCCCCGGGCGGCGCAGCCAGAGACGACTATGAAGTCCATTTTTAAGCTCGTTTCGAGCGTTTACCCGAACGCCGAGCAATTCTGACGGGACCCGTCAGGGACCGAAATTTGACCTTGCCTGAGGCGACCGCTCCGGCGTACCAGAACAACAACGCAGGCACTGTGACCGTGCACTACGGCTCGGCCATGGGCTTCGGCAACGCGCCGACCGTGATCCAGAACGCCGACGCCAGCTTCGCGTCCGCCCATGCCAGCAGCCTCGGCGCCAAGGGGATGACGGCGGCCGACGTCAACTGCGATGGCTACGCCGACGTGATCACCTCGACGCCCTACAGCGACGTCGGCGGCTACAACATTCGGCCGCCACCTTCGAGGCGGCGGGCTGCGAGGGCAAGGCGCTCGGCAAGGTCCTCGACCAGCTGCTCGGCAACAACGACGGCGCGGCGAACAACGGCATCTGCGACAAGATCGTCGACGGCGACTACGGCGCGGCGATGGCCAAGATGCCGACGCTCTTCGAGGCAGCGGCGGGTCAGCCGAGTGGTGCGGCGCTGACGGCGGCGATGGTCGAGATCGCCCGCGTCATGGCGCAGGTGGCGCTGCAGACGGCGCAGGCCACGCCGGGTGCGAACGCCGAGGCCATCGCGGCGGCGCTCGCGGCGATGGACGATGCGGCGGACGCGCTCGCCGCGGGCGACGAGGCTGCGGCGGCCAAGGCCTACCAGAAGGCTTGGGGCGCCGTGACCGAAGCCATCGGTGGCGAGGCCGGAGGCGACGACGCCGAGAGCGACGACGCCGAGGGCGACGACGCCGAAGAGGATGACGCGTCCGACGACGCCGACGATGCCGCGGCGCCCGCCGCCCCGGCCGCGCCTGCCGCCAAGGGCAAGAAGAAGTAGCCCGAGCGGCCCCGGTTCGGGGGCGGCGTCCGGCGCGATCGAGACGGTCGCCGACGCCGCCACCGCCGGGTCTGCCGGTCGGCACCAGCGCCGACTCCCCCCGCCCAAACAGCCCACCGCCTCAACGCCGCACCACGATTGCAGGACCGACTACGTCGGTTGACGCACTGTGTCATCGAACGCTAGCGTTGCTCGCCCGAGAGGCATACGGAGGACCGATGAAGAACACCGAGGCGACGACCGCCTGGATCCTCAAGGCCGCCGAGCCCGGCGCCGGCAACGGCACCCTCGAGCAGCAGGAGATCGAGCTGCCTGCGCTCCACGACGAGTCGTGCCTCGTCGAATCGGTCTACGGC
>JBEARB010000234.1:0-61075 GCA_041163625.1 Pseudomonadota bacterium
GCAACGTGATCAGTGCTTCGTATGCCGTCGTCAACGACAGCAACCAGGGAGCCACCGCCGGCGCGCGCAAGGACCGGCTGGTCCTGAGCAAGAACGCCACCTACAGCAGCGACGACATCGAGCTCGGCGTCTACGACCGGGGCGCGCTCGCGGCCGGCAAGTCCGAGGCCTACGCGGTGAAGGTCACGCTGCCGAAGAACCTGACCACCGGCACGTGGTACCTCGTGGTCAAGGTCGACAGCACCGACGCGGTGCCGGAGATCAGCGAGACCGACAACTACCGCTACCGCGCCATCTCGGTCATCGGCCTGCCGGACCTCGTCCCGTCGATGCCGGTGCAGACCGCGATCCTGCCCGGGCTGAACCGCACGGTGCAGCTGCGCGTCGACAACAAGGGCTTCGGCACCGCCGGCAACTCCACGGCGCGGATCTATCTCTCGAAGGACAACAAGCTCGACGCGTCCGACACCATCGTCGCCACGCCCGGCATCGCCAGCATCAGCGCCGGCGGCTTCCGGACCGTCAACGTCACGGTGAAGGCGCCGACCACGCCGGGCGTCTGGTACGTCTTCGCGGTCGCCGACTACAACGCGAAGCTCAACGAGTACAACGAGAGCAACAACACCGCGGTGCAGCCGCTGAAGGTGCTGGACAAGTCGGATCTGCAGCCGAAGGACGGCAAGCTCTCTTCGGTCAAGGTCGGCGCCGGCGAGACCGTGACGGTCTCGTGGTCGGACACCAACCTCGGCGACGACACCCCGACCACCTTCGTCGACGGCATCTACCTCTCGTTCGACGACAAGGTCGGCAGCAGCGACACCGCCATCGGCAGCGTCGCTTCGGGCATCCTGGCGTCCAAGGCCACGGCGAATCGGCAGCTCAAGGTCACCATCCCGATGGCGACCGTGCCCGGCGACTACCACGTCCTCGTGGTCGTGGACCGCGACGGCAAGATCGCCGAGAGCAACGAGACCAACAACGTCATCGCGTTGAAGCTCACCGTCACCGCCCCGAACCTCCCGGACCTGCAGATCACGGCGGCGGAGGTGCTCGGCACGACCACGAGCATCAACGTCGGCGACGACTTCGACGTGCAGTCCTACGAGAAGAACGCCGGCATCGTCGACGCGGGCGGCTACCAGGGCTCCTGGTACCTCTCGACCAACGCCACCTTCGACACCAACGACATCAAGCTCAAGACGGTGTCGCGGCCCTCGCTCGGCGCGGGCAAGTCGGCGTTCGGCGTGGCGACGCTGCGGCTGCCGAGCAATACGCCCTACTCGACGCGGTACCTCTTCTACGTGATCGACAGCGGCAGCGCGGTCAAGGAGTCCAACGAGGCCAACAACGTCTCGCAGCCCGTGAAGATTACGGCGGTGCCGCGCCCCGACCTGCGCATCGAGAACATGCTCGCCACGCCGGCCTACGGCACCACCGGCACGACGGTGAAGCTGACCTACCGCATCCGCAACATCGGCGGCGCGACGGCCGGCGGCTTCCAGCTCAAGACCGCGGTCTCGCTCGACGACAACAAGCTCGACCTGCTCCAGGACACGGTCGTGGCGACCTCGAACCAGACGCCGATCGGCGCCGGCGGCGCGCGCGACATCTCGGTGACCTTCAAGCTCGGAACCATGCCCGCCGGCAAGCAGATCTGGCTCGGCGCCTTCGCCGACAGCGCCAACGCGGTGAAGGAGGCCAACGAGGCCAACAACATCACGGTGGTGCCGTTCAGCACGACCTCGGGCGAGAACAAGGCCAACCTCTACGCCGAAGCGGGCGTCGTCAGCACCGGTACGGTCGCGGTCGGTGGTTCGTTCAACGCCAGCGTCACCTACCGCAACATCGGCAAGGTCGCGACCGGCAGCTGGAAGGCGCGGCTGGTCTTCTCTCCGTCGGCCACCGGCGTCACGGGCGGCGTCGAGGTGGCGAGCTCGACCGAGGCCAGTCTGCAGCCGGGCGCGGCGGTCAAGCGCAACTGGAAGGTCACGGTGCCGCTCGACCTGCCGACCACGCACCGCTACCTGCACATCCTCGGCGACTCGGCGAACGCCATCGACGAGAGCATCGAGACCGACAACGACCGCATCTTCACGATGACCGTCAATCCGCTGCCGAACCTGAAGATCGTCTCGATCACCTCGAGCAACGAGACGCCCAAGGCGAACTCGAACGTCACCATCACGGTCGTCATCGCCAACACCGGTGCGGCGAACGCCCAGAACGCCCTGCTCTACCTGCGGCGCTCGACCGACGCGACCATCACCGGCAGCGACCCGGTCTGGTACGGCGTCTACGTCAGCCTCGCGCCGGGCGCGCAGGTCACCATCACGCGGACGTTCTACGCGAGCTCCTCGTACGGGAAGACCATCTACGTGGGCGCCCGTATCGACGACAACGCGAAGATCGCGGAGACCGACGAGACCGACAATGTCGGCGTCGTGAAGCTCTCGCCGCAATGACGCTCGGGCTGGTCCTGAGCTGCGAACATGCAGGTCAGGGCGTGCCCGCCACGCTCGAAGCGGCTTTCTCTTCCGAGTTCATGCAGGCGTTGCTGGCGTCCCACCGCGGCTGGGATGCCGGTGCGGCCGCCGTCGGCGAGGCGCTCGGCGCGTCGTTCGGCGTCCCGCTGCTGCGTTTCGACGTGAGCCGATTGGTCGTCGATGCCAACCGCAGCGTCGGCCATCGCAGCCTGCACCACGCCGCGGTGCCACCGCCGCTTCGCGACACGTTGGTCCGCACGCTGCACGCTCCGCATCGCGCCGCGGTCGAACGCACCTGCGCCGATGTCATCGCCGACCGCGGGGCCGTCGTGCACGTGGCCGTGCATTCGTTCACGCCCACGCTCGCCGGCCGCGCGCGACCGATGGAGATCGGGCTGCTCTACGATCCGGGACGACCGAGCGAGGCCGCGTTGTGCCGTCGCTGGCAGCGTGCGCTCCGGCGCGCAGGCGTGGTGACGACGCGCAACCTGCCCTACCGCGGCTGGACGGACGGCCTCTGCACCCACCTTCGCCGCCGCTGGCCGGACGCCGCCTACCGCGGCGTCGAGCTCGAGTGTCGAGCCGATGTCGTGCAGTCGCGCGGCGCGGCAGCCCTGGCCACGTTGCTCGCGCAAACCCTGCGCGAAGCGATCGACGGCGAGGCGAACCCATGAGCCGGCGACCTCGCGTATTGCCGCAACCCAACGACACCACCTGCGGGCCGACCTGCCTGCAGGCGGTCTACGCCCATTGGGCGACGCGGCGGGGCGAGCCGGTGCCGACCCTGGCGTCGGTCATCGAGAGCGTGCAGGCGCTGCCCGACGGCGGCACGCTCGCGGTCCACCTCGGCAACGACGCGCTGCGGCGCGGCTTCGACGCCACGATCTACACGTGCAACCTGCAACTCTTCGACCCGACGTGGTTCGGCGGCGGCGTCGATTTGGCGGAGCGGCTGCGGGCGCAGCGCGCCGTCAAGCGCGACGACAAGCTACGGCACGCCACCGACGCGTACCTCGGTTTCCTGGCCGCTGGTGGGCAGATCTGTTGCGAGGACCTGGATCGCGGGCTCCTCGCGCGCTTGCTGCGCCAAGCGCCCGTGCTGACGGGCCTCTCGGCGACCTGGCTCTACGGCTGTGCACGCGAACGCGGCGACCACGTCGTCGTCCACGACGACGTCGGCGGCACCGCGGCGGGCCATTTCGTGGTGCTCACCGAGCTCGACGAGGGCAGCGACGTGGTGCACATCGGCGATCCCCTGCACGACAACCCGGGCTGGGGCAGCGGCGCCTACGCCGCTCCGCTCCAGCGCCTGATGAACGCAATCCTGCTCGGCGTCGTCACCTACGACGCCAACCTGTTGGTCATCACCCCTCGAGACCCCACATGAACACTCTGCTCGTCGTCGAGAACCCGTCGCGATGGCCGATCGCGATCCCCGGCGTCGCGGTGATCGCAGCGCGCAACTACCTCGCCAGTGCCGAGGGAGTCGCGCCCGCCGGCACCCGCGTCTTCAACCTGTGCCGCAGCTATCGCTACCAGACGCTCGGCTACTACGTCTCGCTGCTCGCGACCGCTCGCGGCCACCGCGTGCTGCCGTCGGTCTCGACGCTGCAGGATCTGCGCTCGACCGCGATGGTGCGCGTCGTCTCCGAACAGCTCGACGCCCTGATCCAGCGCAGCCTCGAGCCGCTCCGCGCCGAGACCTTCGAGCTCTCGGTCTACTTCGGGCGCAATCTCGCCAAGCGCCACGACCGGCTCGCGCGGGCGCTGTTCAACGCGATGCCGGCGCCCTTGCTGCGGGCCTCGTTCCGCCGCGAGGCGACCGAGCCCGCGCGCTGGCGGCTGGAGTCGATCCGTCCGATTCCGGTTGCGGAAGTGCCCGACAGCCATCGCGACTTCGTCGTCGAACAGGCGCGCGCGTTCCTCGGCCGCGGCGAGCGCCGTCGCGCCGAGAAAGCCTATCGCTACGACCTGGCGATCCTCGTCGACCCGAGCGAGGTCGAACCGCCGAGCAACGAGCGCGCGCTGCGGGCGTTCGAGCGCGCGGCGGCGGCGGTCGAGCTGCGCACCGACCGAATCGGATTCGACGATATCGGCCGCATCGCCGAGTACGACGCGCTCTTCGTTCGCGCCACCACCGCCGTCTCGCATCCGACCTGGCGCATCGCCAGGCGGGCCGCTGCCGAAGGGCTCGTCGTGATCGACGACCCGGAGTCGATCGTGCGGGCGAGTTCCAAGATCTTCCTCGCCGAAGCCTTCGCCCGTGCCGGCGTGCCGGCCCCGCGCAGTATCGTCCTCTCCAAGCGCGACGACCTCGAGCGCGCGGCCGAAACCGTCGGGTTGCCCTGTGTGGTGAAGGAGCCGGACAGCTCGTTCTCTCGCGGCGTGCACAAGGCGCGCGACCGTGCTGAGCTCGAGAAGCTCGTGCGGACCTCGCTGGAGCGCTCCGAGCTCGTCTTGCTGCAGACCTACACCCCGTCGGCCTTCGACTGGCGGGTCGGGGTGCTCGAGGGCCGGCCGCTCTATGCCGCGCGGTACCACATGTCGCCGGGCCACTGGCAGGTCGTCCGCACGCTCCAGAGTGGCACGCGTCGCTCGGGGCGGGTCGATTGCATCGACCTGAACGACGTACCGGCAGCGGTGCAGGACGCCGCCGTGCGCGCCGCTGCCGTCATCGGCGACGGATTGTACGGCGTCGACCTAAAGGAATTGGCCGACGGCTCGGTCGTCGTCATCGAAGTCAACGACAACCCGAGCATCGACGCCGGCTACGAGGACCGCCTGCTGAAGGGCGATCTCTACCTGCGGATCATGCAGAGCTTCCGCCGCCGCCTGGACCGCCTGCGCCGGCCTCACGAGGGACCATGAGTACGCTGCACCTCTTCGACGCGACCGGCGTCGAACTGGAATACATGATCGTCGACCGGGAGACGCTCGACGTGCGGCCGATCTGCGACGTCGTCCTCGGCGCGGTCGGCGACGGCTGGGAGCGCGAGGTCGAGCGCGGCGTCACTGCCTGGAGCAACGAGCTGGCCTTGCACGTCATCGAGACCAAGTGCAACGGACCGGTGCGCGAGCTTCGCGGCCTGGCTGCCGCCTTCGGTGCCGACATCGCCGCCATCGACGCGATCCTCGCGCCGCACGGCGCGTGCCTGCTGCCGACCGCGATGCATCCCTGGATGGATCCGCGCCGTGAGACGACGCTCTGGCCGCACGAAGACGACCTGATCTACCGGACCTTCGATCGAATCTTCGACTGCAGCGGGCACGGCTGGTCCAACCTGCAATCGGTGCACATCAACCTGCCCTTCTGCGGCGACGAGGAGTTCTCGCGCCTGCACGACGCCATCCGCGTGCTGCTGCCGCTGCTGCCGGCCCTCTCGGCGAGCAGCCCCATCGTGGAGGGCCGTGCGACCGGTCGGCTCGACAACCGCCTGGGCTTCTACCGCGACAACGCCGCGCGCGTTCCCTCGGTGAGCGGCTTGGTGGTTCCGGAGCGCTTCGCTTCGCGGGCGGAGTACGAGGCGATGCTGCGCGGCATCCACAGCGATCTCGCCGCGCACGACCCCGAAGGGGTGCTGGCCCACGAGTGGGTCAACGCGCGCGGTGCCATCGCCCGCTTCGATCGGATGGCGATCGAGATCCGCGTGCTCGATATCGCCGAATGTCCGCGTGTCGACCTCGCCGTGGTCGCGGCGATTCGCGCGGCGCTCCAGGCGCTCGTAGAGGGACGCATCGGCGACCTCGCCGCCGCCGACCGTTGCACGACCGAATCGCTGGCGGCCCAGCTGCGCGCCACCGAGCGCGACGGAGAGCGCGCGATCGTCGAGGATCCTGGCCTTTGCGCGGTGCTCGGCGTCCGGCCGGGCCAATCCACTGGGGCGATTTGGCAACACCTGGTCGCCGCCACCGCCGATGCGCATCGCGGTGCAGAGTGGGAGAGCGCGCTGCAGGTGCTGCTGAATCGCGGACCGCTCGCCCGCCGGATCCTCGCCGCGTTGCCCACGCCAGACGCCGAAGGCGCCGTACCCCGAGCGGCCCTGCGCCCGGTCTACCACGAGCTCGCCGCGTGCTTGCGCGAAGATCTTGTTTTTCTGCCGGAAAGCTGAAGCGGGGCGGGAGTGCCCCGGCCTCTGCAGGGTTCGCGGATCTCGGTTGATTGGTGAAGATGCAATCGGCAGGTTCCGCCGCCCGCCGGGTCAGGCAGGTTTTTTGCGTGCATCGGAGGTCCGCGTGTTCCGTCGGCGCCAACTGCTCCTCATCCTGACCGTTTCCGTCCTCGCGGCCTGCTCCGGGGAGGCCGGCAACACCGGCGGTTTCGGCACCGGTTTCGACATCAGCGTCCAACCCGACACGCAAGTGAGCAACGTCCAGGGCGGCGACAGCGGCGGCGGAACCGACGCCACGACCAGCGACGCGACCGCACAGGACACCGGCGACGACGATATCGCAACGTCACCAAGCTGGTCGCGCAGGTCAACCGCAGCACGTCGTCGTCGAGCTACTGCGGCACGATGAACATCTCGGCCCTGATCTACGACGAGAAGGGCGCCAAGCGCGAGATCTCGGTCGTCCGCTCCTCGGGCGAGAGCGACGTCCGTTGGAACTGGTACGGCGTGTTCCCGTCGGTCCTGCCGCTCGTGACCAGCGAGCCCGAGACCACGGCCAACGTGCAGGGCTTCGTTGGCGAGAAGTTCGATGCCTCGTGGACCCGCGCCCCGCACTACGGCGGCGAGACGGCCCCCTCGAACCTCAGCTGGAGCGGCACGGTCTACCTCACCGGCGACCTGACCATCGCCGCGGGCAAGACCCTCGACGTCGCCCCTGGCACCACGGTCCAGGTGGTCAACCACGACCAGGATGGGGCACGACCACCGCCAAGGGTTCGGCCGCCAGCCCGATCCTGTTCACCTCGCCCGGCGACTCCGGCAAGGTCAACCAATGGCAGCAGCTGCACGTCGCCGGCGGCACCGCCAAGTCCGATCTCGCCTACGTCACCGTCGAGTACACCAACCGCGGTGTGCAGCTCGGCAGCGGCGCGCACGTGCTCGACCACGTCACCGTGCGTCGCTCGGCGCAGGAAGGCCTGCGTGCAAACAACTCCACCAACGTGAAGCTGAGCGCGCTCACGCTGAAGGAGAACACCGGCCGCGGCCTTTGGATCACCAGCGGCAAGCTCGACATGAAGGGCAACTACTGGGGTGACGGCAGCTTCCCGAACCCGGTGCCGCTGCTCTCGCTGTCGCGCACCGACGCCGTCGACGTGCAGGGTCCGCAGCCCTTCCAAATCAACGGCACGGGCCCGCAGAAGTAGCCACGCTCCCTTCGGGGACGCGCACGATCGCAGCGGCGGTCGCCCTCACGGTCGGCCGCCGTTGCGCTTTGCGGCCGAGTGGGTGGGATTTCAGCGGCCGGGGCGCGATGGCCGCGGCGGCGCTCCGCGGTTGCCCGGACTCGAGCTCGAGCGGGCGGGGCGTCCGCCCGCACCGCTCGGCCGGCTCGGCCCTCGAACGCGTGCTGCACGCGCCGGCGCTGGCGGTGCCGCCTTGGTGCGGGCCGGCGCGGCGGCGGCGGCAGGAGCGGCGGCGGCGGCAGGAGCGGCGGCGGCAGCAGGATCGGCGGCGGGCGCAGCAGCAGCGGGCGCAGCAGCGGCGGGCGGCGGCGCGGCGGGCGCAGCGGCAGCCGCCGGCTCGACCCGCGGCGCAGCCGTGAGCGTCACCCGCTCGAAGAACGCGCGCGTCGTCATGCGGCCGGCGCTCACGGCCAGGACGTCGGCGCGATTCGCCGCGATGGTGGACCCGCTCACCGCCGAGTCGGATGTCGAGGACGATCCTGGGGCTGCCCGCGTGCGCGAGGATCCCCAGCGTCTGTGCCCACGCGTAGAGCATCGCGTTGTCGTGCGCGACGTTGTCGCTCGCCTCCAGGGTCGCACGCACGGCCTGCGCGTCCTGCTGCAGCGCGATGACACCGACGCCTTCGGCCTTCAGCATCGCGCGCATCTTCTCGCGGACCGGCAGGGTCGGCTCGGCATCATCGAGCGCGGCGACGCGCGCTGCCGGCGCGGCGGCGGTTGCCGCCGGTCCTTCGGTCCGTGCCGGGCTCGCGCCGCCCTCGCCGGGTGCCGTCTCGGACTTGCCGCAGCCGGCGAGCGCCAGGAGCCCGGCGGCCGCTTGTTGCTGTTCCGCGCATTCTCGACCGGCTTGGCGGAGTGTCCGTCGTGGAGCGTCATCGTGGCGGCGAGCTTGTTGCGCAGCTTCCCCTTGCCGACCAAGCGGCCGGTTTCGGCATCGAAGGTGCCGGAGCACGACTCGCCGGCCGTCGAGAAGCCGCCGCCCATGACGACGCGCGCCTTGCCGCGCTTCATCTCGCCGCCGACCGATCCGCTGCCTTGCATGATGCAGGTGAACGAACCTCCCTCGGCGAAGAGGCGGATCTTCATCGGGCCACCGCCGTGGATGTTCACCCCCCTGCTTGCTGAGGTGGACCCGCCAGCGTCCCTTGTAGATGGTCGGGCCGTCGGCGTACGCCGTCAGCGCGAGCAACAAGACCACCGCGGCGGCGCCCGCACGCCGGAACCCGTTGCCCATCTCGACCTCCGCAGGCGAGGATTGCGGCACCGTGCCGTTCGGCTGCCGACAACGGCGGATGCAACGGTCCTGTGCAGTGAGCCTAGAGACGCGACCAGAAAATGCAGCTTCGCATTTTCTGGCCGAGTCTCTGGTCTGTCGTTTGGGGGGCTAGGCGCCCCTGGTCGCGAGAAGCGCGGTTCTCGCGAACCATCCCCCTCCACGAGCCGCGACCAAAATATCGCCCCTGGCGATTTTTTTGATCGCGTATCTACCCGCTCGCGCGGCGGTGGCAACGAGAGATCGGCTCGCAGCGAAAAAATGGGCGTTTCAGCGCGATGGAGGTCGATACTCGGCCACGCTCTGCACGGGATGCAGCGTCTCGTAGATTCGCGCGCACGCGACGCGGACGCGACCGTCCTCGAGCTTGTCCGCAGCGACGCCGGCGAGCCAATGCGCCAGCCGCTCCGACGTCGGCGAGAACGGGAAGACCGCGACCTTCATGCCGCCCGGGTAGCGATTCTCGGCGCCGCCGAGCCGTGTGACGTCCGACGCGCTGGTCTCCCGCTGCCCGTGGCGCGGCTCGCGGCTCGCCAGCAAGCCGTCGCCGAGTTGCGCCAGCGCGTTCTCGCCCTCGCGGTAGGTCGCCTCGCCCATCGCCAGGCTGTGGTCGAGCAACGCGTGGCAAGGCCGCAGCACTTCACGCTTGAGCAGGCCGAAGTCGACGACGAAGCCGTCCTCGTCGAGGCTCTCGGCCTCGAGCTCGACCTCGAACTTCCACGTATGACCGTGGACGTGGATGCACATCCCGGCGTGACCACGGATGTGGTGCGCAAAATCGATGTCGATGCTCTTGCGGATGCGGTACATGGCCTCGGCCGTCGGCTACCGGTTGGCGAGCAGCGTCACGACCGCGGTCTTGTCGTCGCCGCCCATGTTGGCGCAGAGGCCGAGCTCGACCGAGCGCGAGATCTGGTAGTCGCCGCACAGGCCCTTCATCTGCCGATGCACCTCGAGCAGCTGCTTGACGCCCGTCGCGCCGACCGGGTGGCCGAAACCGACCAAGCCACCGCCGGTGTTGATCGGCAGCTCGCCGGAGATGGCGGTGCGGCCCGCGGCGACCTGCGCGGCGGCCTCGGCGGGGGCGGCGAAGCCGAGCGCTTCCATCATCAGCAGCTCGGTGACGGTGAAGCAGTCGTGGACCTCGGCGACGCCGACGGCCTCGGCGCTCGCGCCGGCCTCGGCGTAGGCGCGGGCGGCGGCGGCGGCGGTGGTCTCGAGGCGCAGCGGGTCGGCGTCGACGTAGAGGTTGCCGGTGGCGACGCCGATGCCGACGACCTCGCTGGTGTCGTGGACGCTGCGGCCGAGCTTGGCCAGGCCCGCCTCGCTGACCAACACGAGCGCGGCGGCGCCGTCGCTGACCTGGCTGCAATCGCTGACCTTGAGGTAGTCGCGCACGGCCTCGTTGGCGAGGAACTTCGGGTTGCGCGGCCCCTCACCGGCGGCGGTCTCGAAGTCCATCGTCACGGCCTTCATGTGCGCGAGCGGGTTCTTGTTGGCGTTGGCGTACGCCTTCACCGAGACGTGCGCGAGATCGGCCTCGCTCAGCCCGTAGGCCTCGTGCGCGGCGCGGGTGCGGCGAGCGAAGAGCGCGGGGAAGGTGAAATCGTCGATGCTGCGCTGGCGGGCGTAGTGCGAGGCGCGGGCGAGGTAGTCGCCGCCGGTGCGGGCGCTGGCGGTGGTCTGCACCTCGGCGCCGACCACGAGCACGATGTCGGCGCCGGCGCGGATCGCGTCGACGGCCGACGAGAAGGCGAGGCCGCCCGAGGCGCAGGCGCCCTCGACGCGCATCACCGGCTTGTAGAGCAGATCCGGATGCGCGCCGACGACCGCGGCGCCGAGGTGGCCCTGGTTGCTGAAGAGCTCACCGACGAAGTTGCCGATCCACGCCTTCTCGATGGCGGCGGCCGGCACGTCGGTCGCGGCGAGCGCCTGCTGCACCGCTGCGGTGATCTGGTCCTCGAGCGTCGGGTTCTCGCGCTGGCCGAACTCCGGATGCCCCTTCCAGATGAAATCCGGATGGTTCTTGCCGATGAACGGGGTGATGGCCCCACCGAGGACGAACGCGCGACGGCTCATGACGACTCCTGCTGGCGGGGCGCTCCCGCGAAGGCGGCGGAGGGTAGCGCCAACCGCCGCCAACACCAAGCGCCGTGGGCGCATCTGGCCGTCCCGACGGCGTTGCGCAACCGCGCGCGGCGCGCTTTCATCGCGGCAGCCCGGCCGTCGGGCGCTCGCCCGGAGGTCCGCCTTGGCCCACGATCTCGTCCTCTCCAGCGGCTTCCTCGCCTTTGCCCGCCACAACGGCGTGATCGCGGCCTTGCAGCAGGCCGGCGTCGCCATCGACGGCGTCTGCGGCACCTCCTCCGGTGCCGTCGTCGGCGCGCTCTTCGCCGCCGGCTACGACGCCGAGGCCATCGAGCGTGCGCTCTCGGACCGCCGGCCGTACTCGCTGATGCGCCCCTCGCCCACCCCCTGGCGCGGCCTGGCGCGGCTGGACGCCTTCGTCCGCCACCTCGAGAGCCTGCTGCCCGCGACCTTCGCCGATCTGCAGCGACCGCTCGCTCTGGGCGTCGTCGCGCCGGGCGGCCGGCATCTGCTGCTGACCGAGGGGCCCTTGGCGCCGGCTGTGGCGGCATCGTGCGCGATGCCCGGCGTGTTCGAGCCGATCGAGGTCGGCGGCACGACCTACCGCGACGGCGGGGCCGCCGATCGCCTGGCGCTCGAGCCCTGGCGGCGCTGGCGCCCCGGAAAACAGGCCATCGCGCATCAGGTGCGGCGCACGGCCGGCAAGGACCAGCCGCTCGACCTCGAGGGCATCACACTGCTGCAGACCCCGCGCTCGGGCGCGAGCTTCTGGAGCCTGGGCGATTACCCTGCCCAGGTGCGCGAGACGGCCGCGCTCGTCCGCGATGCGCTCGATCCGCTGCAATCAACCGACAGAACCGGCACGATCGACCATTGACGCCGACGCCGAACTCGTCAGGATCGTCCGGTCGTCACCCCTGGCGCCGAAGGCGCTCCGAGAGGCCCCGCATGACGCTCGCAACCATCCGTCGCTTCGGCATTCCCGTCGTCTTCCTCGCGGGCCTCTCGCTCGCCGGCTGCGGCAGCAGCTCCGGCAGTGGCGGCGGCGCGACCGATTCCGGCGGCGGCGGCAGCGACGCCGCGGGCAGCGATGCCGTCGGCGGCGACACCAGCGCGACCGATACGAGCGCGGCCGACACCGCCACGACCGACACCGCCGCGGCCGATACCGGCGGCGACACGGGCGGCGACGCCGAGCCGGTCTGCACCTACCCCGACGAGGGTGTCTGCGACGGCACCAAGGTCAGCTGGTGCAGCGACGACGGCCCGCAGACCTACGATTGTGCCGACGATTCGGACGAGTTCGCAGTCACCTGCGGCAAGGTCAGCGATTCCTGGGGCTACGATTGCCTGGTGCCGACCGGCGAGGACTGCACCTTCCTCGACGCGGACGACGAGCTGAGTTGGAGCTTCTGCGCCGGTGGTGCCGGCGCGGCGTGCGCCTACGGCAAGGACATCGAACCCGCCTGCATCACCGGTGCGCCGACCTGCAGCGACGCCGACATCGGCACCTGCAAGGACGGCTTCGCCATCCTCGACTGCAGCGGCGAGCAGGCGTGGGTCCTGGACTGCAAGGCGATGGGCGCGACCTGCAAGGTCGGTAACGACGGCCCGAGCTGCACCGACGTGCCCAAGGACGGCGCCTGCGACGACGAGTCGGCATTCTGCGCCACCGGCCTGACCTGCACCATTCCGACCGACGAACTGCAGGGCACCTGCAAGTGAGGGGGCTCGCGACGCTGCTGGTCGCGCTGCTCGCGCCTTGTCTGCTCGGCGCCAAGGGCTGGGACGTCGAGGGCAGTTGGGGGCCACGCGACGACGTGACGATCGACGTCCGCGAGGGCACCTGGATGTCGGTGGACGTCCACCCCGCGGGCGATCGGATCGTCTTCGACCTCCTCGGAGACCTCTACGAATTGCCCATCGCCGGCGGCGAAGCGCGCAAGCTCACCGACGGTGCCGCCTGGGACATGGCTCCGCGCTACAGCCCCGACGGCAAGGGCTTGGCCTTCGTCAGCGACCGCGGCGGCGGCGACAACCTCTGGTGGATGCCGGCGGCGGCGGGAACGCCGGCGGCGTTGGCCAAGCAGGCGCGCGCGCTCTCGAAGGAGACCTTCCGCCTGCTCAGCAGCCCGGCATGGACGCCCGACGGCCGCTTCGTGGTCGGTCGAAAGCATTTCACCAGCCGACGCAGCCTCGGCTCGGGCGAGCTCTGGCTCTACCACGTCTCGGGCGGCACCGCGGGCGTGCAGGCCAACGTGAAGCCGAACGAGCAGAAGGACCTCGGCGAGCCGGCGTGCTCGCCCGACGGGCGCTGGATCTACTACTCGCGCGACGCCACGCCCGGCGGTGTCTTCGAGTACAACAAAGACCCCAACGGCGCGATCTACGCGATTTTCCGGCTCGACCGACGCGATGGCCGGGTCGAACGCCTGATCGGCGGGCCCGGCGGCGCGATCCGCCCCACGCCCTCGCCGGACGGGCGCAGCCTGGCCTGGATCCGTCGGCACCGCGGCAAGACCGAGCTGATGCTGCGCGACCTGCGCACCGGCGAAAACAGGCGCCTGGACGACGACCTCGACCGAGACCTGCAAGAGACCTGGGCCATCCACGGCGTCTATCCGCATTTCGCGTTCACGCCCGACAGCCGCGCGCTGATCTATTGGGCACGCGGCAAGATTTGGCGCCTCGCGCTGCCGAAAACGGCGGCGGACAAGGTCGCGGCCCGCGTCGAGATCCCCTTCCACGTGCGTGACCGGCGCCGCGTCCATCGCGCGCTGCGGCAGCCGCACGCGGTGGCACCGGCGCGCTTCCCGATCACGATGGTGCGCCACCCGCGGATGCGCCCGGACGGCCGCGTCGTCGCCTTCGAAGCGATGGGGCGGCTCTGGCTGCACGACGTCGCCACCAACAAGCGCCGCGCCATCGGTCCGACCGGTGAGGGCGCCGGGCTGACGGCAATGCCGAGCTTTTCCGGCGACGGCCGCAGCCTCGCCTGGGTCAGCTGGAGCGACGCCGACGCCGGCCGCGTCTGGCTCGCCAAGGGCGACGGCAGCGGCGCCCGCGTCCGTATCGCCGAGCCGGGTCATCACGTCGAGCCCGCGCTCTCGCACGACGGCAAGACGTTGGTCTGGCGGCGCGGCACGGGCGGCTGGTTGCGCACCTCGGCGTACGGCGTCGACCCGGGCTTGTACGCAGCGAGCGCCGCCGGCGGGTCGGCGTACCGCTTCAGCCGGGACGGCGAGGCGCCGCACTTCGGTCCCGAACCCGATCGCGTCTATTTCATGCGCCACGGCGCCGCACAGGCGCTCGAGCTCTGGAGCGTCGGCCTCGGCGACCGCAGCGAACGCCTGCACGCCCGCAGCGCGCTCGGGCAGGCGATGGCGATGGCCCCGGACGGCCGCCACATCGGCTGGCGGGAGGGCTACCACGCCTTCGTCACGCCTTATGCCCCGGCCGCCAAGCCGCTGCTGGTCGCTCCGGACGGCAAGGCGACACCGCAGCGCAAGGTCTCGACCGATGGCGCCGACTTCCTCGCGTTCGCCGGCCCCGGTCGGCTGACGTTCTCGACCGGACCGACACTCTTCGCGGTCGACCCTGCCGCGCCCGCCACGCCCACCGCCGTCGTGCTCGGCTGGGACGAACCCGCCGCCGTCGCCCGCGGCACGGCCGCCATCGTCGGCGCCCGCGTCGTCACGCTCCGCGCAGGCACCGTGCCGTCCGGCGAGGGCCCACCCGCCGACGCGAGCAATGGCCCGGTCGTCTCCGCCGCGACCGTCCTGCAGGACGCCACCGTGGTCTGGCGCGACGGTCGCATCGTCGCGGTCGGCCCGCGCGCGACGACGACGGTGCCCAAGGGCGCGACCATCCTCCGCGGCGAGGGCAAGACCGTGATCCCGGGCTTGGTCGACGTGCACGGCCACGGACCACAGGCGAGCGAGGGGCTACTGCCGGAGCAGAATTGGGCGATGGCGGCCACGTTGGCGTTCGGCGTGACCACCTTCCACGACCCATCGACCGATACCACGGCGTTTTTCGACGCGGCCCAGCGACAGCGCGTCGGTGCGCTGCGGGCACCGCGGATGTTCTCGACCGGCACCATCCTGTATGGCGCCAAGGCCCCGTATTTCGCGCCGGTCGAGCGTCGCGACGACGCCCTCGCGCACCTGCGACGCCTCCGGGCAGCCGGCGCCTTCACGGCCAAATCGTACAATCAACCGCGTCGGGCGCAGCGCCAGCAGATCCTGAGCGCTGCACGCGAGCTCGGCATGATGGTCGTGCCCGAAGGCGGCGCGCTCTTCCACCACAACCTGACGCAGGTCATCGACGGCCACACGGGCGTCGAGCACGCCCTGCCCCTCGCCGCGGTCTACGCCGATGTTCACCAGCTGTGGGCGCGGACGCGTACGGGCCATACGCCGACCCTCGGTGTGGCGTACGGCGGGCTCGGCGCCGAAAATCATTGGTACGCCAAGACGCGGGTCGACCTCCACCCGCTCCTCGGCCGCTACGTGCCGACGTTCGCCATCGACCCACGCGCCCGGCGCCGCCAGGACGCGCCCGACGAGGAGTGGAACCACGTCGCGGCAGCCCGCATCGCGCGCGACCTGCTCCGGGCCGGGGGCATGGTGCAACTCGGCGCGCACGGCCAGCGTGAGGGACTCGCCGCCCATTGGGAGCTTTGGAGCTTCGTCCAGGGCGGGATGACGCCAGTCGAGGCGCTGTACGTCGGCAGTCTCGGCGGCGCCCGCTATCTCGGTCTGGACGCCGACGTCGGCAGCATCGAGGTCGGAAAACTCGCCGATTTCGCGATTGTCGACGGCGACCCGACGCGGGATATCCGCCAATCGGACCGCGTCGAGCAGGTCGTGCTCGGCGGCGAGGTGCTGCAGGCGGCGGACCTCGCGGCGAACTTCCCGCAACCGCGCGCGGGCGTGCGCTTCTGGCATCAGCAGGGGGATGCGGTCGGCGGACGCCAGCTCGAAGCGGGCTGCGCGTGCGGACTCGGACGGCATTGAGCGAGCTGCGCTCGCGGCGGGCTCAGCCCTTGCGCGCGGTCACCAGTTCTTCCGAGAGCGCGGTCACGCGGTGCGCCAGCGACTGCGAGAAGCTCCACAGCATCTTCACCGCGATCGCCTGATCCTTCTGGCCGAGGTCGTAGAAGCCTTCGCGCGAGATCCGGAACAGGCGGGTCGGCTCGCGTGCGACAACGGTCGCTGACCGCGCCGTGCCACTGACCAATGCGATCTCGCCGAAATGGCTGCCCGCTTGCAGCACGTTGACGCGTGCGCCGCCGACCAGGACGTCCAAGCTACCCTCGACGACGAGATAGAAATCCTGGCCCTCGTCGCCCTGCGCGAAGATCTCGCGGCCTGCGTCGCAGACGACGTCGTGCACGTAGCGCAGCACCTTCATCCGCTCGTCGGCCGAGAGGTGCTGGCAGAAAGGCAGGCCATCGAGCAGGTCGAGCTTGGCGGTATGCTCGATGCCGGGTGCGAAGGTGACCTGCGTGGTCGGGTCGCGGCCGGCCTCGAAGCGCACGACGACGGAAGAGACGTTGTCGCCGCCGCCATGATCGTTGGCCATGTCGACGAGCGCCTGTGCGGCCGGCTCGTGCCCTTCTTGCAGCGAGCGGACGATATCCACCTCTGCCACGAAGTCGGTCAGACCGTCGCTACAGAGCAAGAGCAGGTCGTCGTCGCGCAGATCGACGTAGAGCAAGTCGACCTGCGGCCGGCTGCGCTCACCGATGGCTCGTGAGAGCACGTTGCGGAAACGAAAGCTCTGCAACTCCTCGCGCTGGACGCGCCCGGCCCGGATCAGCTCTTCGGCCAGCGTATGGTCGACGGTGAGCTGGTCCATGTGCCCGTCACGGACGAGATATAGACGGGAGTCGCCGATATGCGCGACGTACGCGGCCTGCTGCGCAAGCGCCACGACCGTCAGCGTGCTCATCATCCCGCGCAGCGACTCGTCTTCGCGCGAGCGCCGGAATACTTCGTCGTTGGCGGCCTCGACCGCGGCCGTGAGGCGGTCGAAGACGGCGCGTCGCTCTGCGTCGCGACCGCTGCGGTCGGCCTTGGCGATCAACTCGGAGAGCTCGGCACCAGCGAGCCGAACCGCGTCGATCGCGATGCGGCTGGCGAGGTCCCCCGCCGCCTCGCCGCCGACGCCGTCGGCGAGCGCGTACAAGCCGCTAAGGTCATCGGCCCAGACGAGGTCTTCGTTGCGCGCCCGGACCAACCCGGGATCGGTCTTCGCGGTGCTCTTGCCAGGCATGATCCCTCCCGTCTCGGGCGATGCTACGCCGACGAAGGGTGTGCCAGCAACCGGCCCGAACGCAGCGCGGCCGCGGTACGCCGGAAGACGTAGCGCGGCCGCGCGTCGCTTACTCCGAGGTCGCTCAGTTCTTCACGTTCTCCAGCAGAACACAGAACTTCTGGATGTTGGTGTCGTTGAACGTGACGGCCGAGTAGCCGGCGTCGTTCTCGTTGTGGCCCCACGAATTCAGGCCACCGAAGTAGAGGCCGGAGGTACCGGACTGCCAGTAGGCGTGGTTGTTCCAACCCATGATCGTGTTGCGCGAGAAGGTCAGGAAGCCCGACGGACAGCTCGTCGTGTAGCGCGGTGCGCGGACCTGTGCGGAGGGACGACCGGTCCGCGGCAGCATCTTCCAGCACACGTTCTTCACCTCGCCCGGGGTGAAGTGCACATGACGGTAGATGTTCGAGTGGCTCCAATCGTAGAGGTAGCCCAGCGCGCTGCCGGTCGCGTGCGTCGACAGGTAGATCCGGTTGCCGTTGCCAATCGACTGTGTGGTCGACTTGTTCCAGCCAGTGGGGCACTCGTTTTCGTTGTTGTGCATACCGAAGAAGACCGGGTAGACGCCGTTGGCCGTCTCGGGATCCTCGGTCGTGCCGTATACCTTCACACAGGCGCCGGCGAACTGCCCGCTGTTCTGCCAGTAGCGGTAGTACGAGCCGCCATCCTCGGTGTGCGGGTTCGAGGCCGTCGACCAGGTGTCGACGTAGCCGAGGTAGAAGCCCCAACGATTGGACTGATGATAGACGTGGTTGTTGTTGCCGCGCAGCTGGGCGTGCGTGAAGTTGTCGTAGCCCTCGGGGCACTGGTAGCCGCTGCCGGTGTAGTTGATCATCGACACGTGCGGCCGGCCCGCCGGGGCGTCGTAGGCCTTCCAGCACACCGCCGACTTGTCGCCGCCGTTGTTGCCGTAGTTGAAGCCGGCGTAGATGTACTCTTGACCGTAGCCGTTGCCCTGATTGTCGGTCAGCACCATGCCGCCGCCGTTGATGTGGATGTACACGTAGTTGTTGCTGCCGCGCAGATCCTTGCTCAACTCGACGTTCCAACCCTCGGGGCAGTGAATTGGGTCTCGCACAGCGACAACCGCGTAGTACTTTCGGTTCTCACGGGTGACGGCAGGAGCGAGTGTACTGTTGGATACGTCGACGGTGCCGGCGATGGTGGCGCCATTGGCGACCTTGAGCCCACCCTTCACGTCCACGTTCTTGTCGATGTACTGCGATCCGGTGGCGTAGGTGTCGCCGTTGATAGCGATCTTCTGGTTCGAGAGCGTCTGGATGGTGATGTTCCATGCCACGATTTCACCGTCGGTTTTGCCATTGGGATCACACAGCGTGGAGTTGCCCGGCGCCTGCGGGATGCAATAGCTGGTATCGGTGACCTTGACCGACCACAGGCCCTGCGGATTTTGACCAATCCACTTCGCGAGGTCACCCGACTTGGGCAGCGCGTCCTTGGTGTAGGTCTTCTTGAAGGCCTTGGCGTCCTTGTCGCCGCAGGGGTCGCAGAGCGTCCAGCCGGTCTTCTTGTCGTCGGGCGGCAGCACCGTGATGGCCACCGTCGACAGGTCGGTGTTCTTCAACTCGACGGTCAGCGCGAAGGTCTGCGACACGCCGATATTCGGGAAGGTCATGCTCGAGATCGCGTCCGCGCCGGTGTTGTCGGGGATCTTCACGCCCTTGGCGCCTTGGATCGTGTCGACGAACTGGTTGCTGATGAGGTCGTTGCTGATCTCGTTCAGGCCGTCCTTCGGCAGGGCGGCGGGGTCCATCGCCGCCACGCACTCGAGCGTGCCGTCGGCCTTGATGCCCTTGACCACCTCACCGGCCTTGCTGCAGGTGCCCGCCGGTGTCTTGATGCCGGTGAGCTTGCTGCCGTCGCCGACGAACGAGGTCGCGGTCACCGTCTTGGCGCTCACGTCGCCCGAAAAGGTGCCGTTGGCGGCCTTGAGGCTGTTGCCGCCGAGGTCGACGTCGCCGTCGAACTTCAACTCGGCGACCGAGACGCAGCCCGAGCAAGCCAGGTCGAGCGCGGGGCCGCCCTTGGTCGAGCTGCCAGCGTAGTTGAAGCCGAGCTTTGCCGCGGCGATGGCGCCGTTGGCGATCTGATCGCCGGAGACGCAGCCGGTGCAAGCGAGCGCGCCGGCGCTCTTGGCGTACAGGGCGTAGATGGCGCTGTGCAGCGGCTGGCGCGGAAGCTCGGGGTCGCTCCCGACCGCGATGCCCATCCACGGCGCGGTGGCGAGCTCGTCGAGCTTCGCGCCCGAGAAGTCGACCGCGAGCGCGAAGCGACCACCGGCAACGTCGGCCGAGATCTTGCCGGAGGTCCAGTGGGCGCTCTGCGCGTCCTTGGCGGTGTAGACCGAGACGGTGATGTCGTACTTGCCGTCGGCAGCAGGGGCTCCGCCGGCCGAAGTCAGTACGCCCTCGAGCAGGCTGGTGTTCGGCACCGACGCGAACGCGGGCGCCGCGCCGCAGGTCACGGCCAACAAGCCGATGCCACACGCGAGCGCCCGCAGGCCTCGCATCCCGTTCGACATGCGCATGAGTCTCTCCCCTCCGAGTCCAATGCTGTCCGGCCTCGGTGACGCGAAACTAGCAATTCCACCAACGCGCAGCAACGGCGTGTGGAGGGTCCTCACAAAAGTCACGACCGCGGCGCTTCGGGGGACGAGAATCCCGATGCGCCGCGGTCGTAGGGAGCGTCGGACCAAGCCGACCGGAGTCGAAGTCGTCGAGGGGCCGGCGGCACGACTCGCGTGGGAGCCGGGCTAGCCCTTCGCGTGGATCTCGAGCACGACGCCGTCGCGGATGAGGTCGTCGGCCTTGCCCGGGTACTCGATGCCGAAGTCCTTGCGGTTGATGCTGAACTTCGCGCTCGCGTCGACCTTGCCGCCGTCGAGCTTGATGGTCGCGGGGAAGCTGACGTCCTTGGTCACACCTCGGATGGTGAGCTTGCCGTTGACGGTGTGCGTCGCACCGTCGGCGCCGCCGGTGACGATTCTGGTCGAGGCGAAAGTCGCCTTCCGGTACTTCTCGACGTGGAAGAAGTCCTCGCTCTTGAAGTGGCCCTCGAGCTTCTTGCTCCAATCGGTCGGGGCCTTGTAGTCGGCCACGACCGAGGCGGTGTCGACCTCGAACGAGAGCTTGCCGCCCTCGGCCTTGCCGTCGGCGGGCTCGAAGTTGCCCTTCCACTCGGTGAACTTGCACTCGTGCGATGCCGTGACCTTGCTGCCGGTGAACAGCACGTCACCGCTGAGCGCGATGGCTGCAGCGGCCGGCGCGGCGGCAGCGGCCTCGACCTTGGCCTCGGCCGGCGCCGCGGCGGGCGCTGCTGCCGGAGCGGCGGCTGCCTCGGCGGCGGGGGCGGCGGCTTCGACCTTGGCCGCCGGCACTTCCTTGGAAGGATCCTTGGCGCAGCCAGCGAAGGTGACGGCGGCGGCGAGGACCGCCGCGAACGAGAAACGGGTGATGAGGTTCATGACGGACTCCTGAGCGGATGTTGGGTCCGGGCGCCGAGAGGTGCGCCCTGTCGAGACTGGACAATATCCATGCCCGAGAATGCGACAATCCCCGCATTCACCAACACATCGTTCCCATGGAGGAACGAACCTCCCGCGTGGGGTCGGCTCAGGGACTACAATCGTCGATTTCGGCAGGTGCCGCGTAGAGCTGCTTGAGGAAGGTCTCGACGCTCGCTTGGCTCAGCTTCGCGTTGTCGCACACGCGCATCACATCGACGTATTTCGTGGTGAAGAAGCCGGCGAAGCTGGCGAGCGAGTCGTTGCGGCGCAGCTCGAGCGTACCGACCCGATACAGCGCGGCGAAGTTGAGTTCGCTGAGCTCGTCGTTGTCCATCACCTCCAGCGTCGTGATCTCGGACGTCTTGCCGAACGCGACGAGCTTGCCGAGCGTGGCGCAGTCGTGGACGCGCAACAGCGCGAGTTTCGCAATCGCCGAGAACCCGTTGACGACCCCGAGCTTCGGGCTGCCGGCGATCTCGACCTGGCCGACCTTCTGCAGCTTCGGGAAGGTGTCGATCGCGAGCAGACCGGGATTGTCGAGGATCTGCACGCTACTGGCCGCGCCGAGGTCGAACAGACCGTTGACCTTGACCAGGTCGCGGTTGTCGCGAATCTCGAGCGGCCCCTCGATGGACGCGAGGCGCTCGAGCGCGACCAAGCTGGTCAGGCGCTGGTTCTCCGCGATCACGACACCGCCGGCGCCCACCGTGCGTAGTCCCTCGAGGCCGACGAGATCGGTCAAGCGGTCGTTGTCGATCAGCTTCAACGCATTGTTGAGCGAGACGATGCCCTCGAGACCGGCGAGTGACTCGAGCGCCACGTTGCCCTGCACGAGCAGCCCGCTCGTGACGCTGGTCAGCGCGTCGGTGCCGAGCGAGCGCAGCGCAGTGTTGTCGCGGATGACCAGGTCGTGGCCGATCGACTCGAGCGCCCGCAGCCCAGCGAGCGTCGTCAGCTCGCGGTTCTCCAGGAGCGCCACGTCGCCCGCCACGGTCTTCAATCGTGCGAGCGCCTCGAGGTCGGTCGCGGCGACGCCCTGGACGAAGAGGCTGCCGGAGATCGTGCGCAGGTTCCCGAGCGGGGCGAGCTGGGCCTTGTCGAGCGGCACCCCGGGCGAGGCGATCAGCCAGACGTCGCCCTCGACCGCGCAGTGGGTCGCCAATGCGGCGGGCGGCGGGCTTCCGTCCTCGCCGACCGAGCCGTTCCAGACGGGGCAGCTCGCGACGTCGTCGATGACCTCGAAGTTCGCGCCCGCCCCGCCCGATCCGGCGCCGTCTTGCGCGGTCGCGGCATCAGCGGCCGGGTCGTCACTGCCGCCGCATCCGGCCAGAGCCAGCCACGCCACTCCGAGCAGGACGCACCGCCACACGGCACGTTCCACGGCGTTGCCTCGGGAGGGCTCGCCTTGCGAGGGTCGAGCGCCTTCTCTATGCTCCGGTGCGCCTCCGCGACGGCCCGTGCCGCCGGTACCCACTGCGCCTGCCCACCTGGAGCGTCGATGCGTCTGTTCGTGCACGGTCCTTCTCCGGTCGATGGAACGCCGACGCGCGCTCCGCTCTGGCCCAGCCGTCGGATCGGCGCAGGCGCCCTGCTGCTCGCGATCATGGTCGGCTGCGGCGCGGACGACAAGGGCGGCACCGACGCGGGGACCGATAGCGTGCTGCCGCTCTTCGACAGCGGCGGCGGCGGCGTCGAGTTCGACGCGGCCGGCACCGACGCCGACACCGTCGAGACCAAGGAAGGCTGCCCCGGCGCGGCGGACTGCAACTGCGTCGGCAACGCGGACTGCGACTCGGCGCTGTGCATGGCCTACGCCGACGGCAAGCGTTGCGCCCGGCTGTGCGTCGATGGCGGCTGCCTCACGGGCGAAGTCTGCGTCCCGGTCCAGACCGGCACCGACACCATCACCGCTTGCGCGCCCGTTCACGCGCGCTTGTGCGATCCGTGCGACGAAGACAACGACTGCAACGGCGCCGGGATCACCGGCGGCGTCTGCGTCGATCGCGGCCCGGCCGGCGCATTCTGCGGCACCGCGTGCGAGGGCGACACCGACTGCCCGCAGGGCTATGCCTGCGGCGACGTGAACTCGCTCGGCGGCACCGCCGCGAAGCAGTGCGTCCCGAAGGACGAGGCGCTCTGCACCTGCAGCCCGGCCGCCATCGCCAAGGAGCTCTCCACCGCCTGCGCGGTGCAGGGTGAGGGCGGCGCGAGTTGCCCCGGCAAGCGCGCCTGCCTGGCCGACGGCAAAAGCGACGCCCCGGCCGGCGGCGGCCTCTCGGCGTGCCTGGGCAAGGCCCCCGGCCCCGAGGTGTGCGACGGCAGCGACAACGACTGCGACGGCTCGACCGACGAGGGCATCGACGGCTGCGACGACGGCAACCCGTGCACCATCGACACCTGTGATCAGAGCCTGGGCTGCGTCCACAACCCGAGCGCCGCCGGCTGCGACGACGGTGACGCGTGCACGGCCGAGGATGCCTGCGTCAAGAGCGGCACGGACGTCGTCTGCCAAGGCAAGGCCATCGATTGTGACGACAACGACGCCTGCACCACCGACGCCTGCGACGCGACCGCCGGCTGCACCCACACTGCGAGCGGCGGCGCCTGCGACGACGGCGATCCCTGCACGGACAAGGACGTCTGCGGCGAGGGCGGCTGCGCCGGCACGGCGACCGACTGCGACGACGGCAACCCCTGCACCGCGGACAGCTGCGACGTGACGTCGGGCACCTGCACGGCGGTGCCGGTCGCCGGCGCCTCGTGCGACGACGGGGACGTGTGCACCGCGGGCGACGCCTGCGCCGACCTCGGCGCAGGCGTGGTGGGCTGCGCCGGCGGCGTGACCTCGACCTGCGACGACGGCAACAGCTGCACGACCGACGCCTGTGACAGCGTCACCGGCTGCACGAACACCGCGAACATCGGCCAGATGCAGTCCTGCTACGACGGTCCGCAGGGCACGCAGGATATCGGCACCTGCGTCGCGGGTATCGCCACCTGCCAGGCCAACGGCAGCCTCGGGGCGTGTACGGGCGCGGTGAAGCCGAACCCGAACGAGGCCTGCGACGGCTTCGACGACGATTGTGACGGAAGCACCGACGAGGGCTGCAACGCAGGCCCGGTGAAGGTGCATTGGCGGTTCGCGGGCGCGTCGCTCGCGGGCGCCTCGGGCGAGAAGAAGGTCCGTGCATTGACCGGCGTCTCGGGCGTCGGCGGCACCTGGCAGGGCGCTGGCGGCAACAAGTCCGTCGGCGTGGGCTTCCTGCAGGCGCTGCGGGCGTTCGGGCTCTAGGCGTGCGACTGCGACGGAACGGAGGAGACGTGATGAACCAGCTCAGCAAGATGCTGCGGGCGACGGGCGTGTTGCTGGCCCTGCTGCTGGCGGCGCCGGCCTTCGCGGCGGCGCCCAAGACGATGCTGCTCGAGGGCTACGTGCACACCGCGGCGGGCCCGGCCCCGGACGGCAAGTACACCCTCACGTTCTCGCTCTACGGTGCTCAGAACGCCGCCACGTCGTTCTGGCAGGAAGCTGGCGTCGCGGTGGACGTCGCCGGCGGTCATTTCAGCTACGCGCTCGGCACCAGCAAGCCGCTCGATCCCGCCCTGCTCGCCAACGCGACCGAGGTTTGGGTCGGCCTGAAGGTCGACAACGACCCGGAGCTGCCGCGGAGCATGATGCATGCGGTCGGCTTCGCGCTGCGCGCGGCCGTCGCCGATCTCGCCATCGGTCTGGGCTGCACCGGCTGCGTGAAGGCGTCGTCGATGAATTGGGACGCCGACATCGATCTCGCCGGCCAGAGCCTCAAGGCGACGCAGGTCACCGCCAAGACCGTCAATTCGGCCACCGTCATCGCGCAGGAGTTCGTCGGTGACGGAAGCAAGCTCACCGGCATCAAGCTGCCCAACGGCAGCTGCCCGAGCGGCCAGGCCGTCACCGGCATCAACGCCGACGGCACCCTGGCCTGCAAGAAGCTGACGGCCGATACCCCGACCGGCTCGCTCGAGGCGGTGTCCGGCGGCACGATCACCAACGAGTTCTCCAACGTCGAGTCGGCCCCGACGAAGAACGTCTCGATCCCCGACAACACCGGCCTCGACGCGCTCTCGACGATCACATTCCCGGACGTCGGTGTGGCGAAGACGCTGTCGATCACCATCGATATCGAGAGCTCGGACCTCTCGCAGGTCGCGATCACCATCCTGCCGCCCGACGACAAGAAGGTCGGCTATACGGTGTGCGATCCCTGCGGCAAGGCGGGCGAGAAGATCCTCAAGGCGACACTGCCGGTGCCGATGGCACTCAAGACCGGAAGCCTGGAGCAGTGGGTCGGCCAGAACCCCAAGGGGCTGTGGAACCTCAAGGTCAAGGACACCGGCTACTGCATCCCGCAGCTGCCCGGCAACAGCACGATCTGCGACGTGAACAAGGCCACCGACGGCTGGATCCACGATTGGAGCATCAACGTCGTGACGGTCAGCGCCAGCGACATCGCGGTGAAGGGGCAACTCGTCGCCTGGGGCGGCATCCGGGTCGGCGCCACCGGCGCGCCCTGCACCGACAAGAACGTCGGCGCGCTGCGCTACACGACCGAGCTCGGGCTGCAGCTCTGCGACGGCAAGGCGTGGGCACCGGTCGCCGCCAAGAACGGCATCATCCACTACAGCGGCACCTGCACCAGCACGGCGAGCAGCAGCACCTACTCGTTCTGCTTGAACAAGGAGCTCTCGAATACGGCGCAGGACTACCTGACCGTGACGACCACCGGCTATGGCGCCAACGACTTCAATACCGGCCGGGTGCTGATCAAGAAGCCGGGCTACTACCGCTTCTCGTTCAACCGCCGTGGCCGCGGCAGCTCGTGTCAGTGGTGGATGTACAAGTCGGGCACGCAGTTCGCGTACGGCTACCAGACCAAGTACTCGTCGAGCTACTACATCAACGATTCGGGCAGCCGGATCATGCCGATGAAGGCCAACGATTACTTCAACCTGAAGTTCTACTGCAACAGCACGGCCTGGTACGCGAACGACACCACGCTCGACGTCGAGTACCTCGGCGAATAGGACGGCTGCGTCTCCTCCATGCGAAATACGGACACCCTGATCATCGGGGCCGGCATGAGCGGCCTCGCGACGGCGAATTTTCTTCCTCCGGGTAGCGACTGGCTGCTCGTCGAGGCGGACGACAGCCCCGGCGGCTACTGCAAGACCGTCGTCCAGGACGGCTTCGTCTGGGACTATTCGGGCCATTTCTTCCACTTCCGGCACCCCGAGATCGAGCACTACCTGCGCGCGCGGATGCCCGCGGACGAGGTGTTCTCGGTGCAGAAGCGCTCGTCGATCCTGATCGGCGGCCGGCGGGTGGACTTCCCCTTCCAGAAGAACATCCACCAACTCGCGCACGAGGATTTCCTCGATTGCCTGCACGACCTCTACTTCCGCGAGGAGAGCGCCGAGGCGGCCGGCGTCGAGGCGGACAGCTTCCTCGGCATGCTCTACGCGCGCTTCGGGCGCGGCATCACCGAGCGCTTCCTGCGGCCGTACAACGAAAAGCTCTACGCCACGCCGCTCGACCAGCTCGACCGCGACGCGATGGGCCGCTTTTTCCCCAAGGCCGACGTCGCCGACATCATCCGGAACTTCAAGAATCCGGACAACGCCAGCTACAACGCACACTTCACCTACCCCAAGGGCGGCGCCATCGAGTACGTCCGCGCGCTGCTGCACGACCTGCCGAACGATCGCATCGCCTACGGGGAGCGGCTGCTCTCGATCGACGTGGAGCGCCGCGTCGCCACCACGACGGCCGGTGAGATCGGGTTCCGCAACTTGGTCAGCTCGGCGCCCTTCCCGAAGTTGCTGCAGATCTGCGGCGTCGAGCACGACGCTTCGCTCTACTCGTGGAACAAGGTGCTGGTCTACAACCTGGGCTTCGACCGCAAGGGGCCCAAGGACGACCATTGGGTCTACATCCCCGAGCGCGACACGGTGTTCTACCGGGTCGGCTTCTACGACAATATCTTCGACACGCCGCGGATGAGCCTCTACATCGAGATCGGCCTGGGCAAGGACGATCCCGTAGACATCGAAGGCACGCTGCCGCGCGTGCTCGAGGACCTGCGGCGCTGCGGCATCTCGGACGGGCACGAGTTGGTCTCGTGGCATTCGATCGTGCTCGACCCCGCCTACGTCCACGTCGAGAGCCGTAGCCAGGCCGACTTCCTCGCCCGCCGCGAAACCCTCGCCGCGGCCGGGGTGCACAGCATCGGCCGCTACGGCGGCTGGAAGTACTGCAGCATCGAGGACAACCTCATCGAGGCGCGCGAGCTGGTCGAGCAGCTCTCCGGTCATCGCTTCGACCTCTCGACGCCCCCCCGCTCCGCCTGAGGAACCGACGTGCAGACCTATCTCGACCTGCTCCGCGACGTGCTCGAGCACGGCGAGCGCCGCGAGGACCGCACCGGCACCGGCACGCTCTCTCGCTTCGGCGCGCAATGCCGCTACGACCTGCGTGAGGGCTTCCCGCTGCTGACGACCAAGAAGATCCACACCAAGAGCGTGGTGCTCGAGTTGCTGTGGTTCCTGCGCGGCTCGACCAACGCGCGCTGGCTACAGGAGCGCGGCGTCCGGATCTGGAACGAATGGGCCGACGCCGACGGCGAGCTCGGCCCCATCTATGGCCGACAATGGCGCGCCTGGGGCACCGCCGACGGCGACCACGTCGACCAGATCGCGCAGGTCGTCCAGCAGATCCGCGAGAACCCGACCAGCCGGCGCATGGTCGTCAGCGCCTGGAACGTCGGCGAGATCCCGCAGATGCGCTTGCCGCCTTGCCATATCCTCTTTCAGTTCTACGTCAGCGGCGGGCGACTCTCCTGCCAGCTCTACCAGCGCAGCGGCGATCTCTTCCTGGGCGTCCCGTTCAACGTCGCGAGCTATGCGCTGCTGACGGCGATGATGGCGCAGGTCTGCGATCTGGAGCCCGGGGAGTTCGTGCACACCCTCGGTGACGTGCACCTGTACCTGGACCACCTCGACCAAGCACGAGAGCAGCTCGGCCGCACCCCGCGTGCCCTGCCCCGCCTCTGGCTCGACCCCGCGGTGCGTCGCCTCGAAGACTTCGAGCCCGAGCACATCCGCTTCGAGGACTACGACCCGCACCCGGCGATCCGCGCGCGCGTGTCGGTATGAGCGCCGGCGACACCGTCCGCGTCGGCCTGATCGCGGCGGTCGGTCGCGACGGCGTGGTCGGTCGCGACGGCGGCCTGCCGTGGCACCTCCCGGAAGACCTGCGCCACTTCAAGAAGATGACCCGCGGCCACGTGGTCGTGCTCGGACGCCGCACCTGGGAGGAGATCGGACGCCCGCTACCCGGCCGGCCGCACGTCGTGGTCAGCGCGAGCCTGCGCGAGCCGCCGCACCCGGAGGTCCGCCTCGCCCACGATCTCGACGAAGCCCTGCGCATCGGCCGCGTCATCGAGGCCGACGCCGTCGCCGCCGGTCGCGTCGAATCCGGCATCGTCTGGCTGATCGGTGGACCGCGGATCTGGGCCGAAGGCTGGTCACGCGTGGACGAAGCGTGGCTCACCGAAGTCGACGCCGCCCCCCCCGGCGACACCTACTTCCCTGCCGTCGATTTCGTCGACTTCACGCGGGAAGTCGTGCGGGTCGAGGCCGGGCCACCGGCGCAGAACTACGTCTGTTGGCGTAGAAAAAGTCCTTGACAGCACGGGATCGCAGCTCGTAAATAGCGTTCACTTCGTGAATGCCGTTCACGGAATGAGGTCCTCCGATGGCGCGCTCCTCCGACCAGCCCGACGGAATCGAAGCACCGAAGCCGACACTCGGCCGGGTGGCGCGGCGACGCG
Source organism: Pseudomonadota bacterium (assembly GCA_041163625.1). GTDB lineage: Bacteria > Myxococcota_A > UBA9042 > UBA9042 > UBA9042 > JACKFC01. Next base: position 28,913 of record JBEARB010000234.1, read on the forward strand.
AGCAGCGGCGCGACGAGATCTTGGCGCGCGCCGCGAGCTTGATCGCGAAACACGGCGTGGAGGGTCTGACTGCTGCGCGCCTGGCGGAGGCGGTCGGGCTGACGCCCGGAGCGCTCTACCGCTATTTCCCAGGCATGAACGCGGTCGTGGCCGGCGTACTGGGCGATATCCTGGCGCGGATCGCGCAGCGGCATACGCGCGCGTTGGCCGCGCTGGGCCTCGCGCCGGCGGTTCCCCGTGCCATCGCGGCGCTCTACCTCGAGTCGATGGTGCACGCCGAACTGGCGCGCGAGGCGCCCGAGCGCTTCGGCTTGCTGGCGGTGGCGATCGCCGATCCGCGCGAATTGGTGGGCGAGGAGCGCGCAGTCGCCGTGCGCGGTGCCACCTTCGACCTGCTGCAACGCAGCGCGTCGGCGTTCTCGGCGGCGCGCAGCTGTGGCGCCCTGCGCGACGATCCGCCGACGCTCCCGGACGGCGACCTCGACCACGAGCGCGCGTTCGCTTGGACGTTCGCCGGCCACGGCCTGCTGACGACGCGAAAACTCGCGCGCCGCGCCGGTCAGGAAGCCCTGGTCGACCACCTGCACGGGCGGCTGCGCCGCGACTTGCTGCGTGCGTGGGGCGCCGAGGACGGACCGATCGCCGCAGGTCGCCGCCTCGCTCAAGACACCTGGGCCAGCATCGGCCCGCTGGAGAACACCCCATGACCGCGCTCTCGTTGCTTCTGGTCGCGTTGCTCGGCGCCTTCGGTTGGACGCTGACGGAGTACCTCTTGCACCGCTTCGCCGGCCACAAACCGCGCGGCCGCAGCCCGCTGACGCGCGAGCACATGGCGCACCACGCCGACCCCGACTACTTCACCCCGTGGTGGCGCAAGCTGGCGCTGGCGGTGCCGGTGGTCGGCCTCGGCTCGGCGCTGACGATGCCGCTCTTCGGTCTGCACGGCGTCGCCTTCGTGCTCGGTTTCGTCGCTGGCTGGCTCGGCTACGAGGTGCTGCATCGACGCATCCACACCCACGCGCCGCTCGGGCGCTTCGGCGATTGGGCGCGGCGGCACCACCTCGCGCATCACTTCACCGATCCGGCGATGAACCACGGCGTCACGCTGCCGCTCTGGGACCAGCTCTTCGGCACGCTGCGCCCAGCGCCGCAGGTGCGCATTCCTGCGCGCCGTGTGCCGCGTTGGCTCGCGCGTACAGACGGCGGCATCGAAGAGCGGTATGCTGGCGTCTACGTGGTCGCCGGACGCGGCGGCCCGCGCTGAGCTCCCGAGCCGGCGCAGGGGAGGCTGGCTTGTTCGACGCCCACGTTCGCGCATTCGGTTCGCGCCCTGCCTTCGCGGGCGCCACGCTGCTCCTGCTCGCACTCGGTGCTTGCAGCGACGACAGCGGCACCAACAACAGCGGCATCGCCCTCGGCGACGTCTTCGGCGGCGGCGGCGCGCTCTTCGACGGCAGCGGCGGCGGCACCGACGCGGCCGGTCCCGCGGGGGACGCGAGCCTGGACTGCCCCGGCGGCGCCTTCTGTCCCTGCAACGACAACGCCGATTGCGACAGCAGCCTCTGTATCGAGAGCCCGGACGGCCGCGTCTGCGCGCAATTCTGCGTCGCGGATTGCCCGGAAGGTTGGGCCTGCAAGGTCGTGCAGCCGCCGGGCAGCGACGTCGTCACGATGTGTACGCCGCGTTGGGGCAAATTGTGCAACCCGTGCGAGGTGTCGAGCGAGTGCGATGCCCTCGGCGTGAGCGGCGCGCTCTGCCTCGACCTCGGCCAAGCCGGCGGCTTCTGCGGTGCGCCCTGCGGGGTGGACGCGGATTGCCCCTCGACCCATCGCTGCAAGCCCGTGCCCGGCAAGGACGGCGGCCAGGCGTCGCAATGCGTGCCCGAGCCGGTGGCCGGCGACGACGATTTGGCGGCCGGCTGTGCGTGCAGCAAGGCGGCGATCGCGGCCTCGCTCGCGACCAGCTGCGCCGTCGACGTGATCGGCGCCGGCGGCGCGGTCGTCGGCACCTGCGTCGGTGAACGCCGCTGCCTCTCCGACGGCCTCGGCGATTGCACCGTCCCCGCCGAGACCGTCGAGGTCTGCGACGGCCTCGACAACGACTGCGACGGCAAGACCGACGTCGGCGCATGCGACGACGGCAACGCCTGCACCCTCGACGCCTGCAACCCCGGCGGCGACGGCGACGGCTGCACGCACACCGCGACCACCGGCGCCTGCGATGCCGACGGCGACGCCTGTACCGAGGGCGACAGCTGCGCGACCGGCACCTGCAAGCCCGGCCCCGCCAAGAATTGCGACGACCAAAACCCCTGCACCCTCGATACCTGCGATCCGACCAGCGGCTGCAAGCAGACGCCCGACGACGGTAAGCCCTGCGACGACGAGAACCCTTGCACCATCGGCGATGTCTGCGGCAGCGGCCAATGCCAGGGCGGCGCCGCGAAGTCGTGCACCTCGGGCGACCCCTGCGTCGACGCCAAGTGCAAGCTGACCTCCGGAAAGTGCGAGTTCTCCGACAAGCCCGAGGGTGCCCCCTGCGACGACGGCTCGCTGTGCACCACGGGCGACGCCTGCACGTCCGGCAACTGCAGCGGCGTCGCGGCCAACTGCGACGACAAGAACTCCTGCACCCTCGACAGCTGCGAGGCCAGCACCGGCTGCAAACACCAAGCGACCACCGACGGCGGCGCCTGTGAGGACGGCAACGCCTGCACCAAGGGCGGCACCTGCAAGGCGGGCGCCTGCGTCGGCGGCGTGGCCGGCACCTGCGACGACGGCGACCCCTGCACCGAAGACTACTGCGACCAGGTCACCAACACCTGCAAGGCCAACCCCAAAGCGGGCTGCGGCAACTATTGCGGCAAGCCGGCCGACTGCGCCGACGACGGCAACCCGTGCACGACGACCGTCTGCGACGTGCCCGCCGGCGCCGCCGTGGGCACGTGCGGCAAAGCCCCGCAGAGCGGCGCCTGCGACGACGGCAACCCCTGCACCCAGAACGACGCCTGTGCCAATGGCGTCTGCGCCGGCCAGGGCAAGAACTGCGACGACGGCAACAACTGCACCGTCGACGCCTGCGACGCGCAGACGCAGGGCTGCACGCACGCGGCGAATTGCACGCTCGGCCAGGCCTGCCAGGGCGCCGGCGACTGCAAAGAGGGCGCCTGCATCGACGGCAAGTGCACGGCCGTCGCGCAGTGTCGGCCGATCGGCAAGACCTCGACCGGCGCGCTCGGCGCGATCAGCCTCTCGGGTAGCGCCGTCATCGACACCGACGCCGGCACGATCGTGCAGGGCAGCAAGACCGTGGTGGCGGCCGGCGCAGCGGGCGTCGAGTTGGTCCCCGGGCCAGGCGGTCAGGGCCCGAAGCTGCGCGTCTTCCACGTCGAGAGCTTCACGGCGGCGCTGAACGCGACCGTCACCGTGCAGGGCAGCTTCGGCTTGGTCATCGTCGCCAAGGCGGGCGTGAACATCAGCGGCACGCTCGACGCGCGCGGCAAGAACGGCACCGCCGGCGGCGAGAACACCGGCGGCACCGGCGGCGCGGGCGGCCCGGGCGGCAGCGCCGGCGGCAGCTGGAAGAGCGGCCCCGGCTGCGACGCCAGCAACGGCAACGGCCAAGGCCCCGGCGGCAGCCCGCGCGGACAATGCGGCGGCGGCGGCCAGAAGGGCGGCCAGGGCACCAATGGCGGCGGCGCGGGTGGCGGCGGCGGCGGCTGCGGCGGCACGGGCGGGCCCGGCGGTAGCTACGCCAACCCGGGCGAGACGGGCTACGCCGGCGCGGCCGCCGAGAACGGCAAGAACGGCCTCGGCTTCGCGGGCGCCGGGGTGGGCGGCGGCGGTTGCCTGCAGGCCGCGGGCGACGCCGGTCCCGGTCAGCCCTACGGCGACGACGCGATGACCGTCTTCTGGGGCGGCAGCGGCGGCGGCGCCGGCGGCTTCGGCGGCTTCCACGGCTTCGGCGGCGACGCCAAGGGCACCGACGGCGCGGCCTACGGCGGCTTGAAGGGCTTCTCCGGCGGCAGCGGCGGCGGCGGCGGCGGCGGCGGCCTGGTCGTGCTCTGCGGCGGCGCGGACGTCTACGTCAGCGGCACGGTCGACGCCAGCGGCGGCAACGGTGCGACGGGCGGATCCTCCGGCTTCCCTGAGAACGGCGGCTCGGCCGGGTTCACCGCCAAGCAGCCGGTCGGCGGCGGCGGCGGCGCGGGCCGTTCCGGCGGTGGCGGCGGCGGCGGCGGCGGATCGGGCGGCACGATCTTCCTCTCGGCGCCGAAGATCGTCGCGAGCTCGGGCAAGCTCCTGACGGCGGGCGGCACCGGCACCAGCGGCGGCTTCGCCTTCAGCGGCGGCCAAGGCGGCCCCGGCAAGAACGGCGGCAGCTTCGGCGGCAACGGCGGCGCCGGTGGCAAGGGCGGGGCCGGAGGCAAGGGCTCGATCGGTCGGATCCGCGTCGAGGCAGGCAGCGCCGCGCTCGGCAACTACACCGGCAAGCTCACGCAGGGGGGCTTGTAGGCGGCGCAGGGTGCAGATGCCCGCATTCCGGGCAGGTTCGCAGCGCTTCCGAGGCATAGAAGCGCGCGAAGACCGGCGCGAGCTGGGTCGTCGTATCGGTCAGGTGGAACCACTCTTCGTGCACCACCGCGCTGCAGGCGGGGCAATACCAGCGCACACCGTCGAGCTCGCCCTCCTCGCGGGCGTATTCGCAAACGACGCCGACGGTATCGGCGAAGCGCTGCGGCGAGTGCGGCACGTTGGCCGGCAGCAGGTAGAGCTCGCCCTGCCGGATCCATTGATCCTTGAATTCGCCGTCATCGACGATGCGCAGGAGCATGTCTCCCTGGATCTGATAGAAGATCTCTTCGCGCGGATCGATGTGCCAATCGGTCCGCTCGTTCGGTCCGCCGACGACGAAGAGCATGAAACCGCCCTCGTTGTAGACGTTCTTGTTGCCCACGGGCGGGCGCAACGAGGCCCGGTTGGACTCGATCCAGGGCATCAGCGGAATCGGTGGCTTGATCACGGCGGACCTCCTCGGGCAGAACGCTCTGCCCAATGCTACCGCATGGCGGCCGAACGGGAAGACGCGCGGACGCTGCCGCGCCGAACGGAGACTCGATGATCGGTCGCAAGGACGCACGCGCCTGGGGCGTCGGCAGCCCGACGGCGCTCGCCGCCAAGGCGGGCCTGGCGACGGCGTTGGCGCTGGCGGTCACACGGCTCGCCGGCGTGCCCGACAGCGTCTCGAGCACGCTCGTCGCCGTCATCTGCGTCTCGCCGACCGTCCTGGCGGGCTTGCAGCGCGCCGGCACGCAGGCGTTGGCGAGCCTGCTCGGCGGAGCACTCGCCACCGCCATCGCGTTCGTCGGCCTGCCGGTCGGCCTCGGGCTACCGGTCGCAGTCGCGCTGACGGCGTTGCTGGTGGTGCCGCTCGGGCTGGCGCAGGGCCTGGGCGTGGCCGCATTCACGGCGATCTACGTCTTCCTGCTGCCCAAGGGCGACCCGGAAGACACGCTGCTGGTTCGCATGGCCGCGGTCGGCATCGGCGCCGGCTCGGCGATGCTGGTCAACAGCGTCGTCAGCGCGCTCTCGTACCGACGCATCTTCGCACGTCGGATGCGGGTCGCCGCCGAGCGGCTGGCCGAAGCCGTCGAGGCCCTCGCGGACGGCGCCGCGGCCGACAGCATCCTGCCGACCTTCGGACCGATCGGAGAATTGAACGCCGAGTTGGTCGTGGCCGAGCGCGAGCTGCTGCTGCGTCGGGCGCAGTTCCAGCGCGACGAGATCGCCAATATGCGCCGCGGCGCCCGCAATCTCGGGCGAATCGCGCATTTCGCGCGCGACCTCGCGCTCGCCCTCGAAGAGGCGCAGGAGCCGATGCTCGACGCGGATCGGGTGGTGCTGCGCCACGTCGCGGCCCGCCTGCGCGGTCGCGGCGGTGGCGGCCATCCCGAGCCCGCGGGCGAGATCGGCGCGCGCCTGCTGGCGAGCTGCGGGCGCTATTGTGAGGCGATGCGCAGCGAGACGCTGCCGAGCGCCTCGACGGTCGCGCGCACGTAGCGCTTGCCCTGCAACGGCACCGCAGCGGTGGCGGCGCCGGCGAGCACCACCTCGCCGCGTCGCAAGCCCTGGCCCTGCTCGGCGAGCGAGCGCTGCAACGAGGCGAGCGCGTGCTGCGGTCCGTCGAGGATCGCGGCCGCCGAGGCGGTATGTGCCACCGTTCCGTCGACCTCGAAGACGACGCCCAGGTCTTCGAGCTGAAGCCCGCGCCGACGCAGCTCCGAGGGCCGCAAGCCGGGGCCGCCGAGGACGTAGCGGGCGGCCGAGGTGTTGTCGGCGACGACGTCGGCCAGGGTGAAGCGGAAGTTCTCGTAGCGCGAGTCGATGACCTCGAGCGCCGGCACGACCAGCGCCATCGCGTCGAGCAGCTCGGCGGTGCTCGGGTTGCCCTCGACGTCGCGGCCGACGACGAAGGCGATCTCCGGCTCGACCCGCGGATGGCAGAAGCCGCTCAGCGCGAGGGTGGCCCCGTCGGGCAAGGCGGTCGCGCTGCCGAGGCGGCCACGGATCGGCTCGTGGACGCCGACCTGCACCATCTTTGCGCGGCTCGTCAGGCCCATCTTCCAGCCGGTCAGCGTCTCGCCTGCCTCTTGCCGCAGCGCGAAGCCGACCCGCTGGATCGCTTCGGCGGTGTCGGCATCCAGCTGCGGCCAACGCTCGGTGAGCTGACGCATCGGCTGACCGCGACGGCGCGCCTCGTCCAGGCGCCGCGCGGCCTCCTGGACGACGGGGTCGAGGTCGAGATCGTGGAAATCGAGCGTGGATAGGCGCATCGGGACTCCGGGCGACGGCGCGCCACGCGGCACGCCAGGAGCTACCCCCGCCGCCACTGGCGATTTCTCGGTCGCGTCTCTAGGCTGCCCGCGGAGGCACATCATGGCAACGAACGACCCGCACCCCGGCGACGACGGCATCGACCGCGAGGCCCTGCTCTCGACCCTGCACCGCTTCGTCGAGCGCGAGATCGTCCCGCACCTCGACGGCTGGGAGGCCGCCGGCACCCTGCCCCGTTCGCTCTACAAGACCGCGGGCGAGCTCGGCCTGCTCGCGCTCGGCTTCCCCGAGGCGTACGGCGGCGTCCCGTGCAGCAACGAGACCACCGTGGCCGTCGTCGAGGCGCTGGCGCGCGCCGGCTCCGGCGGCCTGATCGCCGGCCTGCTCAGCCACGGTATCGCGCTGCCGGCCATCGTCGCGCTGGGCAGCCCCGAGCTCTGCGAGACCGTCGTCACCCCGACGCTGGCGGGCCGCACCATCGCGGCGCTGGCGGTGACCGAGCCCGGTGGCGGCTCGGACGTCGCCAACCTCCGCACCAGCGCCCGCCGCGATGGCGACGACTACGTCCTGGACGGCGCCAAGACCTTCATCACCTCGGGCGTCGCCGCCGATTGGCTGACCGTGGCCGCGCGCACCGGCGGCCCGGGCTTCGGCGGCGTCACGCTCTTCGCGGTCCCTGGCGCGAGCGCTGGGCTGACGCGCCGACCGCTGCACAAGATGGGCTGGTGGTGCTCGGATACCGCGGAGATCCACCTGGACGGCGTGCGGGTGCCGGCGCACCTGCGCATCGGCGACGAGGGCACGGGCTTCCCGGCGCTGATGGCGAACTTCAACCGCGAGCGGCTGATGATCGCGGCGATGGCGGTCGCGTTCGCGCGCGTGGCCACCGACGACGCCCTCGATTGGTGCCGCAGCCGCGAGACCTTCGGCCGGCCGCTGGTGCAGCGTCAGGTCGTGCGCCACCGCCTGGTCGCGATGGAGACGGCCGTCCGCGCCGCGCGGGCGTTCTTGCTCGAGACCGCGCGGGCCGTCGACGCCAAGGCCGCCGAAGGCGAAGGCGCCGACGCCGACCTGGTCGCCGAGGTCTGCATGGTCAAGAACCACTGCACCGCGATGCTGGAGCACGTCGCCGGCGACGCCGTGCAGCTGCTCGGCGGCATGGGCTACATGCGCGGCGTCCGCGTCGAGCGCATCTTCCGCGAGACCAAGGTGCTGTCGATCGGGGGCGGCGCGAGCGAGATCCTCACCGACCTCGCGGCGCGCCAACTCGGCTTCTGAGCCTCAATCGGGCCAATCGCCCTCGTCCTCGCCGTCGAGCGCGTCGGCCCAATACGAGATCAGCTCCATATCGTCGATGATCCGGGAGTGGTAGTGCCCCCAGACGTCGGAGAGCTGCACGCACTCGCCCTGCGAGAGGCGCGGCGTGAGGTAGATCGCGTAGTAGCTCGCGCCGGATCCGTCCTCGACCTCGCCGACCTTCTCGAGCGGCGCGCCGCTGCGCGGGCAGAACAGCTCGCACTGCGTCCCGGCGGGCAGGTCTTCCATGCCGACCTTGCGGGCGTCGCCGTGGATCGGCGAGAGGTGCACGACGCCCTCGCGGCCCGCTGCGCGCACACCGACCGTCACCGCCGGCCAGCCGTCGAAGGTGACCTCGGGGTTGATCATGCTCTCGCCGGTCGGGCCGTAAGCGGCCGAGACGACGATGAGCGGCTCGTCGACGCCGGGTCCTGCTTCGCTCTCCGCGATGGAGACGTGCGGCTCCGCGAGGACGCGGTGCTTTCCGGTGAGTCGAAAACGGCTGCGGTCGTTGTCGTTCGCCATTGGCTCCCCCCTCGGCTCGCGCCCGGTCGTGGCGTCGGCAGGCTACCGACCCTCGCGCTCGCGTCAATGCCGCCTCGACGGGGGGGCCAAGCGACGCATCGACATCATCGGCCGGCTGCCCCATCCTCGTGCTCCAACCGACCAGGAGGCACCGATGCTGTCCCCGACCCGCGATACCGTTCGCCGCACCCGCGCCCCCCTCCCCGACGGCGACGTCGACGTCGCCATCGTCGGCGCTGGCCCGGGCGGCCTGATGGCCGGCGCCATCCTCGCCCGCGCTGGCCTGCGCGTCGCCTTGTTCGAGCAGCACTACGTCGCGGGCGGCTGCGTCACGATGTTCGAGCGAGGCCGCAGCGAGAACCGCTACAGCTTCGATGTCGGCCTGCACTACGTCGGTGATTGCGGCGCGGGTGGCGAGCTGCCGCGTCTGCTGGGCCTCGCCGGCGTCGAGCTGAACTGGCTGCCGCTGGATCCGGACGGCTTCGACACGTTGGTCTTCCCCGACTTCGAGTTCCGCGTGCCGGTCGGTCACGAGGCCTTCCGCGACCGGCTGCTCGAGCACTTCCCGAAGGAGAAGAAGGGGATCGATCGCTACATGCGGCTGCTGCTCGAGGTCGACCGCATCTCGCGCAAGATGGACAAGAGCGGCAAGCCCGGCTTCGGGCTGCTCGCCGACGTGCTGCTGCACGGCCGCCTGCTCGCGAAATACCAAGAGTCCACGATCGGCGCGTTCCTCGACTCGTGCACCTCGGACATGCGGCTCCGTGCGGTGCTGCTCGGCCAGAGCGGCGACTACGGCCTGCCGCCCTCCAAGTGCTCGGCGATGCTGCACGCGGGTTTGGTCAACCACTACCTGCACGGCGCCTACTACCCCGAGGGTGGCGGGCAGGCGCCGTCGGACGCGCTCGCCGAGGCCATCGAAGCGGCCGGCGGCAGCATCCACTTGCGCCGCGGCATCGCGCAGATCTTGGTCGAGAACGGCCGTGCGATCGGCGTGCGCACCGAGGCGAGCTGCAAGGAGCCGAGCGTCGAGGTCCGCGCCCGCGTCGTGCTGAGCAACGCCGACCTGAAGCGCACCATCCTCGAGTTGCTGCCGCGCGAATCGCTCCCCGACGCCTGGCGCGCGCGCGCCGACGGCTTCGAGATGGCCGGCGCCATCTTCATGACCTTCCTCGGCATCGAAGGCGACCTGGCCGACCTCGGCATGCGCAACTGCAACTATTGGTGCTTCGACGGCTACGACATGGAGGGCTTCTACCGCGACGCGATGGTGCAAGGCCGCGTGCAGCCGCGCGGCTGCTACATCACCTCGGCGTCGATGAAGGACCGCGGCACCGAAGGCCATGCGCCGGCCGGCCACATGGGCCTGGAGATCATGTCGCTCGTGCCCGGAAAACCGAGCGATTGGGGCGCGACGGACGACGAGGCCGTGCGCGGTCGCTACCGCCGCGGCGGCGCCTACCGCGACCAGAAGGCGCGGATCGAGGCGCAGATGATCGATCGCGCCGAAGCGCTGCTGCCGGGCGTGCGCGAGCGCCTGCGCTTCCAGGAGTCGGCGACGCCGCTCTCGCAGATGCGCTACACCCGCGCGAGCGATGGCACCGGCTACGGCCTCGCCGCCACGCCGGAGCAGTTCCTACGCCACCGGCCGGGCTATCGGGGCCCGTTCGACGGGCTGTATTTCTGTGGCGCGAGCACCCGCGCCGGTCACGGCGTGGTCGGTGCGATGAAGTCGGGCGAAGCCGCCGCCAAACGCATCCTCGCCGACCTGGAGAGCCCGCGCCGCTGAGGCCCAGCGTGGGCGAACGCGGGCGCTACAGACCGGCGCCGCCCGGGTAGCCGTAGCTGACGTCGTCGTCGTAGCCGTAGACGAACAGGCCGACCTTCTTGTCGGCGTTCAGCGCGTGCTTGCCCGCCGCGATCGGCAGGCGCGCGACGGTCCAACTCGTGCCGGGGATCGTCGAGAAGCCCGAGCTGAGCAGCGGGCTGCCGTCGAGCTTCACGGTCGCACCCTGCGGGGCGATGATCGTGACGTAGTTGAGCTTGTACTTGTCCGGCACGAGGAAGAGGTACTCGTCGAGGTATTGCGTGGTCGCGACGTCGAGGATCATCGACGGGTCGCCGATCGCCGCGCATTCCTTGGAGAAGCCCGCCGAGGTGCAGGTCGCCAGGACACCGTATTGCGATTTGCAGCTGGCGTCGTTGGTGCAGGGCATCGAGCCCGCCGTCACCGTCGCGTACGAGCTCGCCATGTACTGCGCGACCAAGACCGGCTTGTCCGCGTTGATCAGGAAGTCCTGTGTGGTCTCGAACTCGAAGCTCTGGCCCTGGTTCAGGGTCGGCACGTTGACGCCGATATTCGGCGTGATGGTGACATTGGTGCCGTTCTCGGCCGCGACGATGCGCCAAGCGTCCTGCTCCTTGCCGCGCGGGGAGAGGCGCGCGCCGACGTAGCTGGTGCCCCACGACTTGGTCGGGAAGAGCTGCTCCTCGAGGTGGTCGGCGCAGCACTCGGAGTCGCAATCCGCGTCCTTGGTGCACGACTTCGGCACCGAGAAGCCGCCGAGCATCGAACTGGCGCAGACCTTGGCGCTGCTGCCCTTGGTCTTGGGCACGCAGTTGCCGATCTGCGGCGAATTGCTGGCCTCCGAGCCGCCGAAAACCGCCACCGGCGCGGTCGCCTTCACCCAGGATCCCGTCAAATCGGCGTCGACGGCGTTGGACTCGACGTTGAGCACCTGTCCCTGCTCGAGCGTGAAGGTCATCTGGCCGCCGAGTGACATCTTCGCCACGCCGACGCCGGCGATGGTCGGCGCCGAGACGATGACCGTCACGTCGGTCTTACCAGGCTGCGTCGCGATCACCGTGAAGTAGCTGCGGAACTTGTCGCCGAGCTGGTTGCGGCTGACGATCCAGTACTCATCGCCCAGCGAGCCGGTCGGCAGCAGCAGGCTGGCGTCGTTGCTGAACACGCCGTAGTTCTGCAGCGGGTTGAACTGGTAGGCCACGATCGGCTGCGTCGCCTGCACCCGGAATGCCCGGTTGTTGATGCTCGAGCCTTCCTGGTTCTGGTTCGGCACGCCCCACGACTTGTCCGGCAAATCGATGACCTGCAGGCCCTTGGCCGGCACCGTCCACTTCTTGCTCTTGGCCCCCGCAGCGGTGGAGTCCGGTCCGAGGGTGACGGTGACGGTCGCCTCGGCATCGGCGGTGTTGCTGACGATGAGCGAGAACTGCGCATTCTGGGCGTCGTAGGAGCCATCGACGGCGTTGTCGAGGTCGACGGCCCAGTAGTCACAGCCGACGTTGGTGTTGCTCTTGAAGTCACCGGCGCAGGGGTTCACGCACAGACCGCCGAGGCAGGTCAGGCCCTTCTGGCCGCAGTCTTCGACGATCAGCCACGCCGAACCGTCCGCAGCGCAGACCTCCGAGAGGTGGTTGGTGCAGCGCTTGGCGCCGGGGGTGCAGACACCGCAGGAGCCCTGGAAGCAGGTCTGGCCCGCCGGGCAGAGCTGCACGATGTCCGCGGCGCTACCGTCGGCGTTGCACTTCTGGACGGCCACGCTGTCCCCGCCGGCGACCTGCGGCGGCGCGCAGCTGACCTGACCGGGCGCGCAGGCCAGGCAGGTCGAGCCCTCGCAGACCGGCTTGGCGTCCGGGCACGCCGAGAGCTCGTAGCCCTTGCCGTCGGCCTTGCAGACGGCGAGGAAGTTGCCCTGGCACTCGGTGTGGCCGGGCGTGCACGACGGGTCCTTGCACTGGTAGTCCTCGCAGTGGCCGGTCGTTTTGCTGCAGTGGAAGTCGAGCAGGCATTGCACGCAGACCTGCAGCTCGAGATTGCAGTAGGGCGTGTCGTCGTAGTCTTTGCAGGCGCTCGCTTTGGCGCACGCGGGGCCGTCGGGGACGTAGACGTCCTCGGCCGCGTCCTCTCCGCTCGTGCTGTCGCCGGCAGCCGCGTCGCCGCTTGTGGCTGTGTCGCCGGCACCTGCGGTGTCCCCGGTCGGGGCCACGCCGTCGGGCGTGAAGACGTTGCCGACGTCCCCCTGCGGGACACCGAAACCGCCGCCGCCGCCGGGCGTGTTGGAGCAACCTGCCGCCGCGAGCAGGACGGCGAGGCCGAGCGAGAGCAGAAGGACACGAATCGGATTCATCGAGGACATCGGTGATCTTCCTGCTGCGGGGGATGGGTTCCGCAGAATGGCGCGAACGTTCAGAGTACCGTTCGGGTGCGCGGGCGACAAGTTCTTGATTGTGCGGCAACGTGCGCGCCCCAACCGAGCCGGGCCCCCCTGGCTTGACGCCCCGGGCGCGACGCTCGACCCTGGAGGACCTGGCCAACGGACAGCTAGGCAGCGAGGAGGGTGACGGTGCAGGGCAGCAGAGCGCTCGCCGCGGTGCATCCCCATCTGCACGCCGGCGCAGACGTGCGAGCGCACGGCGATCATCTCGCCTTGGTAAGCGCCGACGGCCGCCGTGCGTGCGACCTCGTGCCCGAAGAGCAGCCGCTCCTGGCGCTGATCGACGGCAACCGCGACATCCGCACCCTCGCCCGTGAAGCGCTGGCGCTCGAGCCGCCACTGCGGCCCGCCGCCACCCTCGGGCTACTGCGACGTCTTTACGAGACAGGCTTGCTCGAGGGGGTCAACGACAACGCCGGCCGGGAGCTCGGCGCGGTGAACCGAACCCAGGGGTTCGTCGCGTGGCTGCGCGCGGCGACCGCTGTGCGCGTAGCGCTACCCGCGTGGCTCGGGGCGCCACTGCGCCCGCTGGGCTTCTCGGCCACCGCGGCGGCGCGGCTGGCCGGCGTCGGCTTGGCCGGGACGGTCCTCTTCGGCCTCGGCCTGATGCTGACGGGCGAGCTCGAACGTGCACTCGACCCGTTTGCCGGGGGCGCGCTCGAGCTGCGCGCCGCCCTGCTCTACGCCGCGACTGCGGCGCTCGCGAGTGCGCGCGGGCTGTTCCGGCTGCTCGCCCTGCACGGTCAGGGCGAGGCGGTGCGGCCCGCGATCGGCTGGACCGCAGGCGTCGTCCACCTGGACATCGACGACCGCGCCCGCCGCTGGCTGCCGCCCGAGGCCCGCGGCGGCCTGTACCTGGCCGGCGTCGCCGGGTTGGCGCTACCGACGGCGTTCGGCCTCGCCGATCGCTTGGTCGCGACCTTCGTGCCGCACGGTCTACCGGCATGGGCGGGCGCCATCGTCGCCGTCGCGCCCTTCGTGCTGGCGCTGGACCTCGCGCCCTACGGCCGCGGAGACGGCTGGCAGCTCGCCGGCGTCTGGGCCCGGGTGCCCGACCTGCGGCGCCGCTCGGCGGCCTTCCTGCTGCGCCGCTCGATCCGCAACCTGCTCCGCTCCGAGCCGACCTCGGCGGCCGAGCGCACCTACCTCCTGCTCGGGTCGGCGTGGCTCGCCCACGCGATGCTGGCCGGCTGGCTGCTGACCGAGCACCTGCTGCCCTCGGCCCTGCGCGCGCTGACGCGGCTGGTCCGCGACGGCTCGGGCGATCCCGTGGCCTGGGGCGTCGGGGCAGCGATGACCGTGGGGCTGCTGGTGGTGACCGTCGCGCTCGGCTTGGCGCTGTTGATCGTCGTCGGTGGCGCGGTGGCCCAGCTCTTTGGCGGTCGCCGCGCGACGCCGCCGGCCAGCGTCCCGGTCGGTGAGGCCGCCGAAGACGTGCTCGAGGCGATGGCGGCGGTGCCCTTCTTGGCCAGCCTACCGCGCGAGGCACTCGGCTCGATCGTCGCCGGCATGCGGCGCGAGCGCTACCGGAACGGCGACGCCATCGTGCGTCAGAGAGAGCCGGGCGACCGCTTCTGCCTGCTGCAGTCGGGAGAGGCGGAGGTCCTGTTCGAGGACGAGTCGGGCGCACGCGAGCGCTTGGCCAGCCTACGCGCCGGCGATTTCTTCGGGGAAATCGCGCTGCTCGAGGAGCGGCCACGGACGGCGACGGTGCGCGCGCGCGGCGAGGTTTCGGTGCTCTCGCTCGATCGACCGAGCTTCGTATCGCTCGTCGAGCACTCCCGCTTCGCCCGCGAGGCGGTGCTCGAGCAGGTACGCAACGCCGGCTTCCTGCGCACGGTCGACGTGTTCTCGCACGCGCGCCCGGCCCTGCTCGCCACCCTGCTCGACAAGGTCGTCGCGCAGGAGCTGCCCGCCGGCACCGCGGTGGTGCGCCAGGGCGAGGTCGGCGACGCGCTCTACGTCGTGCGCGAAGGCGGCGTGCGCGTCGAGCGCCGCGAGGGCGACACCTCTCGCACGCTGGACGAGCTCGGTCCGGGCGAGGTCTTCGGCGAGATCGCGTTGCTCTCGGGCACGCCGCGCACCGCGACGGTGGTGACCACGGCGCCCAGCGTGCTGCTGCGCCTGCCGGGCGAGGCGCTCGACGCGCTGCTGCTCGACGATTTGCGTATCGCGGTCGGCCTGTGCGCCGCGATGCGACGCCGCCGGGTGGCGCACGGGGAGGCGACGTGGACGTCACGCGCCTGATGCCCGTCGCGCTCGCGCTCGGCAGCGCCGGTGTCGTCGCCAACGGCGGCGGCAAGGTCGCCACGCAAGTCGTCGACACGGTCAAGGCGGTGCTGACGCGCTCGGAGCTCAGCCAGATCGCCAAGCTGCTCGAGGCCGATTCGGCGCTCGGCAAGCGGCCGCCGCGCGACGCCGCGGGGCTGAAGGCGTGGCTCGGCGAGAATATGCGTGGTCGCTCGGGGCGCGATCCGGCCGACGACCTCTGGGGCCACCCCTACCGCATCGCACGCCAGGATCGGGAGCGCGTGGTGCTCAGCCTCGGCCCGAACGGAAAGCGCGACCGCTGCGCCGGCACCGCGGGCGAAGACGCCAAGCGGGCCCGTGAGGCGACCGAACGCGAACTGCGCGGCGAAGCGCAGCCCGAGCAGACCGGCGACGACGACCTCTGCGTGACGCTGAACCTGGTCACGGGCAAGGCACCGAAGGGCGACCGCTCACCCTTCCGCTCGATGCACGAGCGCTAGAGACGCGACCAGAAAATGCAGGTTCGCATTTTCTGGCCGACTCTCTCGTCTGTTGTCTGGGGGGCTGGGCGCCCCCTGGTCGCGAGAAGCGCGGTTCTCGCGAACCATCCCCCTCCTCGAGTCGCGCCCCAAAAATCGCCCGTGGCGATTTTTTGGGCGCGACTCTAGGTCCAGCGCACCAGGCTCGGCGCCATGCCCTCGGGCGGGACGAGGCCGAGCAGCGAGACGACGGTCGCGGCGACGTTGCCCAGGCCCGCCTCGGGGAGGTCGTCCCGCAGCTGCCAGCCGCCGCGCGGGTCGACGATCGTCAGCGGCACCGGCGCCAACGTATGGCTGGTCTTGGGCAGCGGCGTCCCGTCCGCCGTGCGCTGCGGGTGGCCCTTCTTGTCGCGCATCCACATATCGTCGGCGTTGCCGTGGTCGGCCGTGAGCACGAGGACGGCGCCCATCGCGCGGCAGGCGTCGTGCAGGCGGCCGACTTCGGCGTCGACGATCTCCATCGCGGCGACGGTGGCGTCGAAGTTGCCGGTATGGCCGACCATGTCGCCGTTGGCCCAGTTCAGGCGCAGCACACGGGGCGGCTCCGGCTGCGCGAGCGCTTCGAGCACGGCGTCCGTGATGGCGGCGGCCTGCATCGCCGGCGCGCGGTCGAAGGAGATTCGGTCGCTGGGGATCTCGCGCCAGGTCTCGAGGGCCTCGTCGAGGCGGCCCGAGCGGTTGCCGTTCCAGAAATAAGTGACGTGCCCGAACTTCTGCGTCTCGCTGACCGCGAACTGCGAGATCCCCGACGCGACGAGGTACTCGCCGAGGGTGCAGTCGATGGTCGGCGGTGCGACCAGGTAGCGCGTCGGGAGCAAGGCGTCGCCGTCGTACTGCATCATGCCGGCGTAGCGGACATCGGGTCGGCGGACGCGGTCGAAGCCAGCGAAGCCGTCGCCTTCTTCGAAGGCGCGGGTCAGTTCCAGCGCACGATCCCCGCGGAAGTTCCAGAACGCGAAGCTGTCGCCGTCCTGCACGGCGCCGATCGGGCCGTCGCGGTCGGCGACGACGAAGGCGCCGAGGGTCTGGTCGCTGTCGCCGTCGGGTGCCTGTCGGAGGGCGGCGACGGCCTGCTGCCAGCCCGGAAACGCGGGCGCGTCCCCGAGGACGTGCGCCTTCCAGCCGCGCTCGACGATGCGCCAATCGGCTTCGTAGCGGTCCATGGTGACGACCATGCGGCCACCGCCCGAGGCGATGCGGGCGTCGATGCCGGCCGCACGCAAGGCGCCGAGGTGCGCGTCGAGGGCGTCGAGGTAGCGCTCGTAGGTGCCGTCGCCGACGTCGCGGCCGTCCGCGAGCGGGTGCAGCCGAAGCCGACGCACACCGGCGCGCGCGGCGGCGTCGCAGAGCGCGAAGACGTGGTCGATGTGCGCGTGCACGTTGCCGTCGGACAGCAGGCCGCAGAGGTGCAGCGTGCTGCCGTTCGCCACGGGGCGCTCGACCAACCAGGCAAAGGTCTCCGATCGGAAGAGGCTGCCGTCGGCGATGGCGTCCTGTACGAGCGCGGCGCCCTGCCGGACCACGCGGCCGGCCCCGAGGGCGTTGTGACCGACCTCGCTGTTGCCCATGTCGTCGCCGCCGGGCAGGCCGACGGCCGGCCCGTGCGCGAGCAGCGTGCGCGTCGGCGCCTGCGCCCAGAGCGCGTCGAGGTGCGGGGTGCGCGCGACGGCGACGGCGTCACCGGCGTCGCCGACACCGCGACCGACGCCGTCCATCACGGCGATGACCAGGGGCGCATCGAGCGAGCGGGCGGCGGGGTCGCGGACGAGGGGATGAACGTACATCGGGGCTCCTCGGCGGGCGGACGCGCCGCGCGCCGGCTCAGAAGCGGTAGCCGAGGCCGAGCTCGGCGGAGATCGGGAAGTTCAGGCGGTCGGTGCCGTCGAGTGGCAGAAAATACGTCGAGACCGACGCGCGACCGATCAGCAGGAAGCGACGACCGAGCTCCCAGATGCCGACGGTGGCGATGTTCAGGCCGACGAGCACGTCTGCCTCGAGGTTGCTGACGGTGGCGTTGTTGCAGAGCGGATGACGCTCACCGAAGAGTTTGCAGTTCGGGTCGGTCGTGGCGATGAAGCTGCCGAGGACGTGCAGATCCAAGCCAGGCTGCAGCACGAAGCGCAACGGACCGCGCTCGATCGCGAAGCCGACGCCCGCTACGGCGCGGACCGAATTGAAGGCGTGCAGCAGGTCGCGGTACGGGTCCGACAGGCTGGTGTACATGTTCACCCGCGCGAACCACTCGAAATTCGGACGCAGCTCCACGGCCACGCCGGCCGCGAAGCCCAGGCTGTGGAAGGAGAGCCGGGTCGGCTGTCGCAGGTACAGGGCGTACGAGGCGGAGGTATCCATCCAGACCGGCCGCTGGCGACGGCGGTTCTGCACCGCGCCGCCGGTCTGCGCCACCGGCACGCAGGCGAGCCAACGCGAGACGAAGGGCTCGAGCTGACCCTCGAGCGCGGCGAGCGGAAAGCGCGCTTCGGCCTCGAAGCCTTGGCGTTCGCGTCGCCACGCGGCGAGCCGAACCTCGAGCGCGCCTTGTTCGTCGCGGACGACGGCGACAGTGACGATGGCGTCGACGTTGAGCCGCCGCGCGAGCGCCAGCATCCGCTCGTGCTCGCCGTAGGGACGGCTGTGGTTGCCGGTGCTGAGGTGGTCGGCGAGCGCGGACGACAGCGCCGCCTCGACCTGGGGGCCGAAGAAACGGGGCCGGAAGCGACGCTCGGGCTGAAGGGCGAAGGCGTCTTTCAGGGCGACGTGGGCGGCGACGGCGTTGCCGGCATCGACCAATGAGACGCCGAGCATGAAGGCGGCGTCGGCGATCGGCTTGGTCGCCACGATCTCCTGGAAGATCTCCTGGTAGAGCGCGACCGCCCGGCGCAACGACTCGACCGCGCGCGCCGGTGCCAGACCGAGGTAGTACTCCAGGCCGAGGCGGTAGCGCTCGGCGGCGAGACGGCCGGCGGTGCGGGCGCTGTGGTCGTCCGAGAGGCGTGCGCGGACGCCGGCGGGATCGAGCAGTTGGACGAAGCCGTGGCCGCGCAGCGCGTCGGCGACGCTCGCTTCGACGCCGGCGACGAGCGAGAGGTGTTCGGGCGACCGCTCGGGGGCGAAGAGATCCGAGACCTTGCCGAGGACGCTCTTGACCGGGAGCAGCGCGATGCGACGCGGCCGCTTCTGGGCGTCGGCCACGTCGCCCGGCCGCAAGCTCGCGACGGGGACCGCGGCGGCGGCGAGCGCCGGGCCGAGCACGCCGCAGACCAGCAGGCACAGGGCGGCGAGTCGGAGCTTCATCGACCGCTCGCCACGTTGCCGGCTTCGGCGCTCGCAGGCGTCTCGCATTGCAGATCGGCGCCGCCGATGGTGGCGAACCGCTCGAGCTGCAACGGCTGTTCCGTGCCGAATAGCGGCGAAGTCGGTTCCTCGACGCGCAGCGTGCCGTCGAGCAGGTCGCCGTCGAGGGTGAGCTCGGCGCGGACCAACAGCGGCGCCTGCGGGCTCGCGCCGGGCAGACATCCACGGAGTTGGAAGTCGAGCACCGAGGCGGCCGAGAGCCAGCGACCACGGTGGACGAATGCGCAGGCGCACTCCCGATAGGGTGCGGCGGCGTCGAGCGGGTCCTCGAAGTCGGGGTCGTGGAAGAAGCGGACCAGGCCGGCGACGTCCGGACCGTAGTGGCCGAGCGAGACCTCGACGAAGACGTCCGAGTCACCGCCGACGAGCGGTCCGGGCACGGCGCTGGCGCTTCGCCAGATGCCACCGACCTCCGACGAAGACGTGCATGCCGAGGCGAAGGCCGCGAGCACCAGCCCGAGCGCGAGGCGCCGCGTCTGCGGCGAGCGCGCGTGCACCGGCGGCTACTCGACGGGCGCGCAGACGATCTGCACGTTGTCGATGTAGATGCCCGAGCCGCCGCGCAGTCCGACGACGACGGTGCCGGGCGGACAGATCTGCTCGAAGGGCGTGCCGCCGACGCCACCGGCCGAGGTCAGGTTGATGCGGTTGCGGCTGACCTTGAACTTGGACTTCCGTCGCTCGAGCTTCTGGATCGTCTCGGTCAGGAGCTTGCCGGTGTAGGGACCGATGCGATCGGCCACGCCGGCGTGCTCGGCGTCGTAGGCGAAGCCCGCTTTCTCGGCGTATTGGACGATGCGCTTGCCGCCAGGGGCGTTGCCGACGTCGATGGTGGTCAGCGACGCGTCGGTGCCACCGAGGGGCTCACGCAGGATCGTACCCGCGCCGACGATCGAGACCTCGATCACCGCCTGCGAGGGGTCGAACTTGCTCGGCAGCTCCTTCTGCTTGCCCAACTTGACGGCGTACTTGCCGTTGTCGACGGAGATCCAATGCGACTCCTTCCACATCGCGCGCTTGCTCTTGGGCTTCTTCAGCTCGAAGCGCATCTGGAAGATACCGGTCACAGGCTTGCCGTTCTCGTCCTTCAGGCGGCTGTCGAAGTCCAGCACCGTGCGCAGCTTGCGCCCGGAGCGGGCGTCGGCGGGGCGCGGCGCGAGCAGCCCGGCCACCGCGAGGACGGCGCAGGCGAGCAGGGCCGAGCGCGCCGCGGCAAGTGGGGCGAGCGTCGAGTCGAAGCGGTTGCGAACCATATCACGTCTCCATCGCGGCAGCGCCGCGCGGTGCCTCTGTAGCAGAAAGTCAGGGCTGCTGCACGCCGCCGTCGATCCACATCCACAGCGCGTCGCCGACCCGCCGTGTGCCGACGAGCGCGGGGCTCCCGGGTGGCAACGCCAGCGGGCCGTCGAAGATTCCCCCGAGCACGGCACGCAGCAACGGCAGCAGCACCGTGGGCGACACCGTCCCCAATGGCACGAGCGGGCTGTCGACGCCGACGCTCTCGAGCTCGACGGCGCTGGTCTCCAGGCTCCAGGCGTCGCCGACGCCACGCAGGCGCACGCGCATCCGCAGCGAGCCGG
The DNA here is from genome assembly GCA_041163625.1 of Pseudomonadota bacterium. Classification (GTDB taxonomy): domain Bacteria; phylum Myxococcota_A; class UBA9042; order UBA9042; family UBA9042; genus JACKFC01. The sequence continues at coordinate 49,529 of JBEARB010000234.1, forward strand.
CCACCCGCAACACGGCGAGCTCCACGCCGTCGACCGGGGCGGCGACCTCGACCAAGGCGTCGGGTAGGACCCACTCCAGATCGGCCGCGCCGTCGCCGTCCAAGACCCGCAGTGTCGGCGCGCCGCCGGGCCAGAACCGCGCGGAGACCGAGCCGGGCTGCACCAAGGCACCGAGCGAGGGCGCGATCTTGGTCGCCCAATCCGGACCGAGCCGCGCCTCGAGACCCGTGCTCGCACCGCGGCACAGCCAACCACCGCGATGCAGCGCCCAACCCAGCCTCGCGAGCGCGCCGCCACCGAGGACCACCGAGCGGCGGAGCACCGAGGCACCAGCGGGCTCGAGCGGCACCTGCGCGGGCAGGAGCCAGGGGCCGGCCGACGGCGGCGCGGCGTCGACGGCGCAGGCGTGGCGAGGGGCGTCTAGGCCGACGTCGAGGGCGGCCTGCAAGTAGGCGCCGTTGTGGGCGACCAGCCCGCTGGCGCCGACCGGCTGGTAGCGGGCGTCACCGTGCAGCGTCGCGCCGGCGGAGGTGGTCTGCAGCGCGAACTCCCAGCCGGGCGGCAGGACGGTGGCGACGACGTCGCGCGCCGCGTCGGTCAACTTCGGACCGAGCCCGCCGCGCACCGCCTCGCGGACGTGGGCGAGGATCGCTGCGGTCGCGGTGGCGCCGGCCGCGGCGAAGCAGCCGCCGTCGTCCTCGAGGGTCGCGGCATCGAGCTGCAGGCTCGGAGGCGCGGCGAGGTGGACGGTCACGGTGCCGAGCGGATCGCGGGCGAAGCGAAGGTCGACACCGAGCGAGAGCCCTGAGGCGGCCCAGGTCGCGGAGCAGGCAGCGCCGGCGCCCTGCAGCACCAGCGGCTGTGGCGTCACCGTCAGCGCAACGGCGATCTGCAAGCCGCCGTCGGCGTCGATGCCGACCGAGCCGGGCCCGACGGCGACCCCGATCGTGGTGGCCGCCACGCTGCCGGCTTCGCCGACCTCGAGCGGGGCGACGCTGACCTCGTGCGTCTTGCCGAAGCGCAGGCGAACCGCGGCGGCGACGCCCTGTAGGTGGGCGTTGCTCAAGACGACGCGGGCGCCGGCAGGGCTGACGCGGTCGGCCGGAATCGGCGTGGCGAGCGGCTCGACCTGACCGCAGCTCACGAGCGTGAGCGCGACGACGGCGGCGGCCAGCGGCGGCCAGCGGCTCATTCGGCCCCCCCGAGCGGCGTCCATCGAAGCTCGGCAACCCGCCCCCCAGGCTGCTCGCCGTCGAGCTCCAGCCACGCCAGGAGCAGACTTCCGTCGGCCTGCGCGAGCAGTCGCGGACGCAGCTGCGGGCGGTTGGTCGCCGGCAGGTCGACCTCCTGCAACTGACCGTTGCTGGCCTCCACGGCGAGGCGAAGGCGGGCCCGGGAGGCGTCTTGCCACGCCACGGCCAAGCCACCGCCGGCCATGCGGACGACGTCCAGGGCAGTACCGACGAGGTCGCGCCGGACCACGCCGGTCAGCGCGTCGGTGTACGCGCCGTCGTCGACCAAGCTGTCGGCGGCCGCGCCCGCCGCCGAACGCAGCAGGCGCACCGAATTCGCGCTGCGATCACGGTACGCGACGACGAGACCGCCCTTGGTGTCGCGGGCCAGCGCGCACGGCCGCCCCGCGTCGCCCGCGTCGGTCGTGCCGTCGGCCGCGCGTCCGACCAGCCGGCTCGCGACCCAAGCCGCGGTGCGAGTGGCGATGACGAGGTCGCCGCCTCCGGGCTCGTAGAAGGCCAGGGTCAGGCTGCCGGCCTGCGCGGAGGCGACCAGGGTGCCGCCGACGCGGGCGACCTTGCCGTCCACGTCCGGTGGCAGCGGCACCTCCTCGGCGGTCCAGGTGCCGTCGTTGGCGCGGGCGGTCGAGAACAGGCGACCGGTGCCGATCTCGTCGAAGGCCACGGTCGGTACGCCGTTCCACAGTGCGAGCGCGAGGCGGTCGCCTGGTCGATGCGGCGCGATCGCGGTGACGCGCTCACGAAGCCACGTGCCGCCCTCGCGTCGACCGTACCAGAGCGAGCCGTCGCTGCGGCGAACCCAGGCGACGTGCACGACGCCCGCTTCGTCGGCGACCGCATCGACGACGTCGCCGGCGGGGAGGCCGTCGTCGGTGGCCTCGCCCGCGACGAAGCTGACGGAGACCTCGTCGCCGGCGTGCTCGATGTACGCGACGCTCCGGCGAGCCGGCGAGTAGCCGACGATGGCGTGGCGATCGGCCCCCAAGCCCAACAGCGCGTATCGCCCAGAGAGCCGCGGCGTGGCGTCCGCCGCCGCGGGGGCATCGACGCAGCGGCCGGTGTCGCCATCACAGACCATCCCGATCGGGCACAGGCCTGCCTCACAGCGCACCGACTCGCTGCATGCCAGGGCGCCGATGGAGAATGCCAACAGCAGCGAGAACGGGCGGAGGCGGTGGAGCGGCGGGCGCACGCCGGCAGCATGGCCGAGCCCACGCGGGCGGCGCAAGTCCGCTGCAAGGTCAGCTTGTGGCGCGCCACGCAGCCTGTGGTATGAAGGTCACGAAGCGACGCGCATCGGCGCGTGGAGGCAGACCATGACGAGTCCCGCCGCGACCGGCGACGAAGCGCTGGTCGATGCACTGCGACGCATCAAGCTGTTCCGCGGTGTCAACGTCAACGATAGTATCGTGTTGCTGGGCGCGATGCGCCGAATGTCGCTGCGTTCGGGCGAGCGCATCTTCGCGCAGGGCGAGACGGGCGACACGATGGTCGTCGTGATGGACGGCATCCTCCGCGTCGAGGTCACCGATCTCGGAGGCAACGTCGCCACGGTCGGCAAGGTCGAGGCGGGCGAAGTCGTCGGCGAGATGGCCGTCATCGACCCTGCCCCGCGCTCGGCGACGGTGGTGGCGGCGACGGACTGCGAAGTGCTCGAGTTGTCGCGCGCGGACCTGATGGGCCTCCGTCGTCGTGCGCCGAGCGCGTCGGCGGCGATCGTCGGTGGCATCATCGGCGACGTGACGCGCCGCCTCCGCAACGTGAACAAGCGCATCGACACCGAGCTCGACCCGAACAGCGGCGCCGGCCGCGACAAGGGCAAGGTCGCGCTGCAGTCGGGCCAGAACCAAGACCCGACCGAGACGTTCTTCGGACGAATCTTCGGCAAGCTGCGGCGCTAGGGAGGGGACGTGGCGACGATCAACCTGCGTTCGCTCGATGCGCTGCGTGATTACTCCAACGCGGAGCTGAAGCTGCTCGGCGCGGTCGCTCCGGCCCGGGAGTACCAACCGGGCGACGCGCTCTGCACCGAGGGCCACGCCGGGCAATCGTGCTTCTTGGTGGCATCCGGCCAAGTCGACGTGGTCAAGCAGATCGACGGCGAGGACAAGAGCCTCGCCACCCTGCGCGCGGGCTCGATCGTCGGCCAGATGGCGCTCGTCGACCGCTCGCCGCGTTCGGCCACGGTGCGCGCGGGCAGCTACACGATCGCGCTCGAGCTCAACCGCGAGGTCTTCGAGCGCCTGCTCGCGGCCCACAGTCCGCTGGCGCTCCGGTTCCAGCACCAGATCGCGGTGGCGGGCGTGCGCCAGCTGCGGATGGCGACCGGCAAGCTCGCCGAGATCCTCAACGCGAGGCCGGCGGCGCCGACGGCGCCCGAACCCGACCCGGTGCGCAAACGCGAGACGTTGCTCACCGTGCAAGCCGCGCTCAGCGAGTGGGAGATGTCGCTCGAAGAGCTCGACAAGGTCCAGGTCTCGGTGCCGCGCGGCCAGATCGGCGCGACCGAGACGAAGGGACGCCGCTAGCGCCAACGCGAGCAGCCACCCGCCGCGCGATCACGCCTCGGCGGGCTCTGCGCAGGCGCCACAGCCACTCGGCGGACAGGACGCAGCAGGCGCGGCCTCTTTCTTCGCCGTATGGGTGCCGGTGCGGCCCGAGCCGCCGTAGTCCGAGGCGTACCAGCCGCCGCCCTTGAGGTGGAAGGTGCCGCCGGAGATCAGGCGCTTGGTCTCGACGCTCTGGCAGCTCGGGCAGGTGGCCTTGGGCTCGGCGCTGATACGCTGGAAGACTTCGAAGACATTGCCGCATTTCTCGCAGCGGTAGTCGTAGGACGGCATCTCGTGGCTCCCGTGCGCGGGCCGGGGCGCCCGCGTGCTGCAAGGCAAGGATGATCGCGCGCGGCTGTCAATGGAAGCACGGATCGGATGCGCTGCTCGTGCGTCGGAAGTTTTGAGCGCCCGCAGGCGACGTGTTAGCGTCTGGGCGCGCCGGCGCCGCCCGCTGCGCTCTCGCGAGGTGCTACCCCCATGCGCGTTTGCCCCCGTTGCGGCCTGGAAACCGATGCCGCTGCCTGCCCCGACGACGGCGCCACGACCGTCCCGATCGCTTCGGCGGCGGCGACCTACCCCTCCGGCACCGTCATCGACGAGCGCTATCGCATCGACTCGGTGCTGGGTATCGGCGGCTTCGGCGCGGTCTACAAAGGCACGCAGCTCGCGATGGACCAAGTCGTCGCGATCAAGGTGCTGAAGAACGAGCACATCGCCAGCGAGGAGCACGTCAAGCGCTTCGCGCGCGAGGCCAAGGCGGCGAGCAAGCTGCGGCATCCCAATACGATCCGCATCTTCGACTTCGGCAGCCACACCGATCACGCGCTCTATCTGGCGATGGAATTCCTCGAGGGCGACACGCTCGCCGCGCGCCTGGACCGCGACAGCCTGCTGAGCGCCGAGCAGGTCGGCCACATCATCAGCCAGGTCTGCCACTCGCTCACCGAAGCGCACGAGCACGGCATCATCCACCGCGACCTGAAGCCGGAGAACATCATGTTGCTCTCGGTGCCGGGCGTGGACGACTTCGTGAAGGTGCTCGACTTCGGCATCGCCGCGACGCTCGCCGAGTCCGGCGACAACGACGAGAAGCTCACCGAGATGGGCATGATCATGGGCACGCCTACGTACATGTCGCCGGAGCAGGCGTTGGGCAAGCCGCTCGACGCGCGCTCGGACATCTACGCGCTCGGCGTGCTGATGTACGAGGCGCTCACCGGCAAGGTGCCCTTCGAGGGCGATCAGCCGATGAACGTGCTCGTGCGGCACATCAACGATCCGCCGGTCGAGCCGAACAAGTGCAACCCGGACGCGAACATCCCCGCCGCGCTCGAACGCCTCGTGCTGCGGTGCCTGGAGAAGGACCCGCGTCATCGACCGCAGACCACCGCGGAGCTCGCCGGCGAGATCGAGCGGGCGCTGCAGAACCCCGAAGGCGTGCTGCGGCGCGGTGCCGCGGAGGTCGGCGCGCAAGACGCCGTCGCCACCACCGCCGTGCCGGGTCTCCACGACGAGCCGGTCCATCCGGTGACGAGCGCCGTCTCGGCGCCGACGCGGCACCCCTCGACCGACCATGCGGCCGCCTACGAGGGCGAGTCGAGTAAGGGCCGTGGGCTGTGGCTCGGGCTCGGGGCGCTGGCGATCGTGGCCGTCGTCGCGGGCGTCGTCGCCATCGCGGTACCGCCGGCCGAGTCTCCGACCAATCCGCCGGTCGAGACGCCTCAGCCGGCGGCGGCACGTGTCGTCGAAGACGCCGACGCCGCAGCGGCACCCGCGCCGACCGTCGACGCCGGCTCCGCCGCGGCCGAGCCGGACACCGCCGCCGTGGCCGAGTCGGCCGACACTGCCGCCCCCCCGGCGACGGACGTCGCCGCCGCGGCTGCCGCGGCCCCAGACGCCGCCGCTGCGGTCGTCGACAAGGGCACCGAGCCCAGCGCGCCGAAGGCCGCCGACGCCGGCTCGCGCCGCCCGGAGCGCAACCACTCCGCAGGCCGCGCCGGGCCGCGTCACGCCGACGCGCACGCCAAGACCGCCGGGACGGAAGGCACCACCGGCGCCAAGGTCGAGCCAGCCGTCGAACCGAAGCCAGAGCCGAAGGTCGCTCCCAAGGCCGAGCCCAAGCCCACGAGCAAGAACCCGGGCAGCCGGGACGACTTCCGACTCCCGGAGTAGGTCTCAGGAGTCGGCGCATTCCTTGACGCCTTCACCGTTCCGCGCGAAACCGACGGGACGGGCAACAACGCCCCCGCGAAGGACGTGCGATGCGCTGGATCTCGTGTCTGTTGGCCGTCTCGATGGTGCTGACGCCGGTTTCCTCGGTGTGGGCCGGTCCGCAGCTCTCGGCCGAGGATGCCGACGCGCGTCGCCGCGCGCTCGACGTCTTCAAGCAGGGCCGCACCGCCTACAAAGCGGGCGACTACGACGCTGCGCTGCGCTTCTTCCGGCAGGCCCAGGCGATCTATCAGCACGAGGCATTGATCATCCTCGCGTTGGCCAAGACGCTGGACAAAGCCGGGGATGGCGAGCGCGCGCTCTCCTACTACCGTCTGTTCCTGAAGGAAGCACCGGAGAACGACCCGGATCGCGGCTCGACCGTGCAGCGCATCGCCGCGCTCGAGGCCGAGCTCGCCGCACGCCCGGGCTTCGTCGTGCTGCAGAACCTGCCTTCCGGCGCAGAGGTGACGGTCGACGGCAAGGCCGCGGCGATCGACCACCGCGCCGGCATCAAGCTCGCCGCCGGCACCTACAAGGTCGCGGTGCGGATGAAGAATCGCCTGCCCTTCGAGCGGACGGTCGAGGTCACCGCCGGGCGAGAGACCAAGATCGACGTCGTGCTGCTCGAGCCGGTCGACCCCTCCAAGCTCCCGCGTGACTACCGCTGGACCTGGATCACCGGCGGCCTCGCTGCGGCGAGCCTGCTCACGACCGGCGTGCTCGCGGTGCGGGGCTCCTCGTTGCGCAACGACTACGGCGTGCTCTTCGACGAGGCCTCCGGACGCGCGACCGAGACCGGACGCAAGCGCTACGACTGCCCGCCGACCGCGACCAAGGACGAGGACTGCCCGGAGTTGGTCGCCGAGGGCGAGCGCCTGCGCAGCGACATCATCAGCAACGACACGCTGACGGCCTCGTTCGGCATCGCCACCGGCGCGCTGGCCATCGGCACGCTGGTCGCGTGGCTGGCGGCGCCGGTCAAGCAGCCCGCCGAGGGCAGCACCGTGACGTGGACCCCGCAATTCGGGCCACGCAGCGCGGGCATGACGCTATCGCTTCGATTCTGATCGCGGCTTTCGCGATGGCTTGCGTGGCGGCGACGCTGGCGCCCCCGCGCGGATCGTGCGGTCGAGCAGCGCGCGGACGGCGGCGTCGGGCTCGGCGCGACGCAGGCGTACCGCGGCGCGGCGGGCGACCGCCGGCGCAGGCAGCATCGCCAGGGCGCGTGCGATCGCGGCGCGCACTTCGAGCCGCTGCTTCGGATGCCAGTCGGCCAGGACACCGGCGATGCGCTCGGGTTGCCGCGCGCCCGGCCCGGCCGCGAGGGCGACCGCCAGCGTCGCGCGCAACGACGGGTCGTTCAAATCGCGCAGGCCGAGCAGGATGGCCGTCGCCTGATCGTCACTGAGGCGGCTGAGCAGCGCGATGGCGCGATGTCGGGCGTAGCGGTGTTCGGCGGGGTCGCGGGCGACGGCGCCAAGTTCGTGGTGGACGTGCGCGCTGGCGCGGCGGAGCTGATCGGCGGTCGGGCTCGCGTCGGTCGCGTGCAGCCAGGCGCGCAGTGGCTTCGGTACGGTAACCGCGTCGGCTGCGCCGGTGAAAGCGACCATGAGGGCGGCAGTGGTGCCCCAGCCGGCGAGGCGGCGACCCAATTTCCGGTGCGCGGCGATCATCGACCTACTCCGTGGGCTGCAGCGCCGGGCTGCGACGCAGGACCTGCGCCTGCTCGTGGCTGAGTGTGCGGTTGTTCTGGGTCACCGACCAGTGCATCAGGTTCTTCGGCGCCGGCACCGGCGTGTCGGGCAGCGGATCGGCGGTCGGCGCGGCGTTGCCGTTGGCGGCCTCGGTGGTGTGGAACAAGCCGAGGAAATGGCCGAGCTCGTGGGCCATCACGTGGCCGAGCAGGCCGTCGTCTTCGGTGCCGAGGCCCCAGGCGATGGCGATGCCGGCGCGCGCGTGGTCATGGCCGACGGGATCGCCCGGAATCCCGCCGGCGACGCCGAGCATCAGGTCCAGACCCGGGATGCCGCCGCCACCGAGCCAGATCTGCTCGACCAGGAAGACGTTGATGCCGGGCTCGAAGCCGGCGCCGCTCGCCAACAGCTTCGCGAGGTCGCTGGTCGGCCCGTGCCGTGAGGTGACGAAGCGGAGGTTCGAGTCCACGTCGTAGTAGCGGATCGGACCCACCACCAAGCCCGCCGCGCCGAGCAACGCACCCACCTCCGCGAGCGCCGCCTGCAGGGCCGGGCTCTCCGGCGCCTTGGCGGCGTCCAAGCCTCCGGCGCCGGTCAGCGCGATGTTCAGGGGCAGGCGCCGCCGGTCGGGCGCAGGGCGGACCCGATGCAGCGTCACGGAGATCGGCACCGCCGCCGGCTTCTCGTCGCCTTCGACGACGCGAAACGCGAAGAAGCGGAGCCGGTGCGTACCCGGCTGCAGCGTGATCAGCGGCGTGTTGGGGGCCAGGAATGCCGCTACGCCGGGCTGCGCGAGCACGCGGTTGGCGCAGGGGCCGAGGCAGACCGACGCCGTCGCCGCGGTCTGCAACCAGGCCACGGGGACCACGTCGATCGCCCCGGGTTGGTCCCACGCGGCGATCTGCAGCTCGACGTCCGGCTCGCTGCGCAGGACCACGGTGACCGCCGTCACGTCGGCCGGCAGCGCGAAGGTCAGCGGCTGCGAGAGCCCGTCGGCGGCGGTCTGCACGGTCCCGAGGTCGAGCGTCTCGACGGGCGGGCCCGTCGGTCCGGCGTCGGCGCCACCGTCTACGGATGCGTCGGTGACGGCGTCGACAGCGTCGACATCGCTCGCGACCGGATCCGTCCCACAGCCGAGCACACTCGCGAACAGCAGGAGGGAGAGCAACGTCTGGCGGGGAATTCGCACGGCCCGAGCATGCCAATCGCACGTCGTGCGAGGAAGTCGGAATAGAACCTTTGCGACCCGCGTTGTGATGGTGAGGCTGGCGACCATGGTGGTCGGCAGCGGTCCCCCCAGAACGGCGGCAGGCCGGTCTCGCTTTCGGCTCCCCTCCCCTCCTTCCACCCGCTCGCGAGATCGGCCTGCCGCCGCCCCCCACCCCGACATCGCCACCGCGCCCCGGCCCATCCCGGCCTTCTAGGACCGCCTTGCTTGTCGGCGGCGGCAAAACGGGGTACGTCGACGCAATGCGCGCGGCCGCTCCCACCCGCTTGGTGTCGTTGTTCTTGCTGGTCGGCAGCATGCTCGCCAGTACGGCGTACGCCGGCGACTACGACCGCAACGAGGTCGCCGGTCGCTCGATCGGGTTGCTGGTCGGCTCGGCGCCCATCGACAATCGACCGCTGACCATCATGGTCCAGGGCGCGGCGCGCAAGCAGAACCGCTGGCTCACACTCGGCACGCAGATCGCGCTCGGTGCGCACTTCGACGGCCACGTCGTCGTCATGGCCGGCGGTGTCGCCGGCATCGAGAGCACGTCGAGCGATTGGACGCTACTGCGCGGCTATCTCGAGCTCGGAGCCAACATCTTCTACGCCGGCAGCCGCCTCGGCGACACGCTCGTCTTCCATGTCGAAGGGGGGCTGCGCCTGAAGCTGCGCGCCTTCGCACGCCCGCACCTCTCACTGCAGCTCGGCCTACGCGGGATGAGCAACTTCAACAGGTTCGGCTGGCTGGTTCCAATCGGCCTGCACTGGACCTTCGATTGAGCGAGCTGGCCCGCGAGCCCAAGAGTGTGATCAGTTCGCTGCTCGAGCGGCGGCGGGTGATCGTCGTGGTCGGCGCCGGAGGCGTCGGCAAGACCACGCTGTCGGCGGCGCTCGGCGTCGCCGCGGCGCGGCGTGGGCGGCGGGCGCTGGTGCTGACCGTCGATCCGGCGCGACGGCTCGCCAACGCGCTCGGCCTGCGCACGATCGACGAACACGTTCAGACGCTCTCGGCCGAGCAGCTGCAGAGCGCGGGCTGCCCGGCCCGGGTCGCGCTCGACGTCGCCATGCTCGACGTGAAGAGCACCTTCGACCGCGCTGTCCGCCGCTACGCCAGCTCGCCCGAGCGGGCCGAGGCGATCATGGCCAACGCCTTCTACCAGACCGCCTCGACGGCACTCGCCGGATCGCAGGAATACATGGCGATGGTGCGGCTGTACGAGGTCGTCACCGAAGGCGACTACGACGTCGTCATCCTCGATACGCCGCCGTCGGCCCACGCGTTGGACTTCCTCGACGCGCCGCGCCGGATGATCGAGCTCTTCGACTCGCGCTCGTTCCGCTTGCTGCTGCGTCCGTTCTCGACCGGCGGCGCCGTCGCGCAAGGCTTGTTCTCGGCGAATTCGCTGGTGATGCGCGGCATCGGACGGTTCACGAGCGTCGAGGCCTTCCACGAGTTGCTCGGCTTCTTCGCGTCGTTCTCGGAGACCTTCGACGGCTTCGTGGAGCGGGCCCGAGACGTGATGGCGCTGCTGCGCGGCCCCTCGGCCAGCTTCGTGCTGGTCTCTGCGACCGACGAAGCCTCACGCGACGAGGGGCTCTTCCTCGACGCACGACTGCGGGACGAACAGATGGAGGCGGCCGTCTGGGTCACCAACCGTGTGACGACGATGTCGGCCGACTGTGGCCACGACGCCGAAGCGCTGGCCGCGGCGCTGCGCCCGAGCGTGGGTGCCGACGCAGCGGCGATCGCGCAGGCCGCCACCGCGATGGCCGCCCTGGCCGAGCGGGATCGGGCCTTTCTCGACGGGCTCGCACGTCGATTGCCGGCGGGCGTCTCGTTGCTGCAGATCCCTCGGCAAGCCGACGAACCCGCCGATCTGGGTGAGCTGCAGCGCCTCGCGACGGTGCTGCTCGGCGAGTCGACGTGAACCGGGAGCAGCGCCTCGGCTGGCTGGGCGCGGCGGGGTTGCTCGCGCTCGCGTCGGCTTTTGCGTGGCCGCTGCTGCGCGAAGGCGTCTACGTCGGCAACGGCACGGATCTGTTCAGCTACCAGCTGCCGACCCGGGCCTTGGTGCGTCGCTTGCTCCTGGCGGGGGAACTGCCCCTCTGGAACGACGGCGTGCTCGGCGGACTCCCGCTACACGGCGCCTGGCAGCTCGGCCTGCTCGATCCCGTCACGCTGCTGACCATCGCGCTGCCGCCCGAGCTCTCGACCGACCTCGACCGGGCGTTGCGGGGCGTGGTGCTCCTCACCGGCGGACTCGCGCTCGGAAACGTGGTCGCGGGCGTACGCGATGCGCGGGCGCTGCTGCAGCCCAGCGCAGCCGGATTGGCGTCCGCCGGCCTGCTCGGCGGCGCCGGCGTGACCTGGGGCCACGTGTACGCCGGGCACGTCAGCTTCCTCGCGGCGTGGTCCTACGCGCCGTGGTGGATCGCGGGGACGCTGTGGAGCGTTTCCGCCGGCCACGCTGCGGGCGCCCGCCTACGCGGCGCGCTGTGGGCGGGCGTAGCGCTCGGCCTGTGCCTGCTCGCCGGTCATCCGCAGGTGGTCTACGTCAGCGGCGTCGCGCTCGTCTTCGCTGCCGCAGCCCAAGCCCTGACCGGCGGCGGGGTGCGCGGCGC
>JBEARB010000235.1:0-2529 GCA_041163625.1 Pseudomonadota bacterium
GCCACCTGCAGAAAGATTCGTCCGAATGCCCAGATGCTGTCGTCGAGGTCCTCGGCACCGCCGATGTACAGAAAACTGCGACCAGGGCGTTGCGGAACATAGGCCGACCCTGCCAAGCCCAGGTGGACGGCGACCGAATCGGTCACGGGGACCTCGGTTCGAAGAACCAAGTCGATGCCCGGACGGAGAAAGTGGGTCGTCGGCAGCTGGTCCAGGTCGCTCCAGATGAATGCGTAGGTCAGGACGGCGCCGGCTTCGAGCCGGATCCGCACGCCCGCGTCGAGGAGCGGCAGCGCGAGGCCGATCGGGCGCCAGGTGACGCCGATCAAGCCCACGCCCTCGAGGTTCGGCGACAACCAAAACGACGACGGGATGAAGATCGAGGGCCGAATCCGCGCCTCCTTCATGTTCGCCGCGGCCGCGCGCATGTTCGCCGGCACTCGCTTGATGTTGCGACGGATGAAGGCCTGGTCGAGGATGGCGGCGAGGCCGACCTCGACGCCGGGGTGCAGCGTCACGCCTCGAAACAACGGGCCGGGACCCTGGAGGGCGAGCGGCCCGACGGCGACCTCCACCGGCACCTCGATGTCGGCCGCCTGCGACGGTCGTGGTGCCGCCACGAGCAGGATGGTGGCCAGCGTCATCCCGACGAGGCGGAGCAGTCGAGACGTGGTTCGAGACGGACGAGACGACGGCATCATGGCTCCTGGCGCGAGACAGCCGGAAGCTGGGGCGGCAGTCTCGGCCATCGAGGGTTGGAGCCGACGACCATCGAAGTCAAGCCTGGGGTTCGCCGCCGCCGGAATCCTGCTGTGGTGCGGGCTACGTGTCGCCAGCGCGGCCGCGATCGGTCGGCCGGCCGGCGACGTCTGGCTGGAGGCGACGTTCGGTTGTGCGCTGGACGCGCTCGAGTTCTTGCTGCTCACGTGGTGCGCGACGCGCCTGCGGCGTGGCCGTGCGCTGGTCTGGGCTTGGGTCGCGGCGAGCGCTGGGCTCCGTGTTCTCGATCTCGTGCACGCGGGTTGGTTCGGAGCACACCCGGTACGATCGAGTCTGATGTGGCTGGAGCCGTCGATGTTCGACGCCTACGTCCGATCCGGAGGCATCCTGATCGTGGCGATGGCGGCCGCAGTGGCTTGGTTTTCGGCGCGGGCGATGGCGATCGCGGCCCGACGGGGCGCGCTAGGTCCATGGAGCGGTCGCGAATCCGCCATCGCGTTCGTCGTGCTGATGGCCCACGCCGTTGTCGGCGTGGACGCCCAGCACGCAGCGGCAACGCCGCTCGAGCGCCTGTCGACGGCCGCCCGCGCGCCCGCGCCTGCGCAGTGGCTGTCGGACGAAGCCGCGCAGCGTCTGGCGCATTTCGGCATCGGGCCGGCCGCAGCCCGGCCCGCTCGGCCCAGCGCGGAGCCGCCTCGTTGGATCGTGTGGGTGTTGGTGGAATCGATGGACGTCCTCGCCGCTCGCAAGATGCCGGCGATGGCGACGCTCGCGCAGGCGGAAGGGGCCTCGTTCGTCGGCGTCCGAGCCTCGGCCAGACCGACCCATCACGCGCTCTTGGCATGGATGTGCGGCCTCCCCCCAGCGACCTTTCCGCACGACACCGTCGCGCCTCGGTTGGGAGACCATGTGCGCTGTCTGCCCGAGCTGCTCGCCGCAGCGGGATACGAGACGGTGGTCGTGCAGGGGGCACCGCTGCGGTTTACCGGCCTCGGCGAGGCGCTGCAGCGCTACGGCTTCTCTCGACGGGAGGGACAACGGGCGCTGTCTGCCCTCGGGGACCTGCCGCGGGGACCTTGGGGCGTCAGCGATCGCTCGCTCTTCTCGCGCGCGGTGCATCACGTCGACCAAGCCCGCGCGGGCGGCCGCCGGGTCTTCGTTCTCGTGGTGACCAGCGACACGCACACGCCCGGAGCAGAGCCGGTGGACTGTCCCGCCGATGCCCGCTCCTCGGGAGCGAATCCGTCGACTTGGGCGCGAGCGCTGCGCTGCACGGACGACGCGCTCGTCTCGCTGCACGCGCGCCTGCGTGAGCGAGGTCTCGCGACCGAGGGACAATGGCTGGTGACCGGCGACCACCCGGCGCCGCCGTTGCCCGGCGTCGCTCGCTCGCTGGGCGCGTCGCCCCCTCCGTTCGGGCCACTTCCGTTCTGGCGCTTCGGCGTGGGCGTCCGAAGGGGGGAGGTGCGATCGGTCGTCGCTGGATCCATCGACGCCGGCGTCACGGTCGCCGGCTGGGCGGGGTTGGCGGATCGGATCGGCCACGGAATGCCCTTCGGAGATCGTCCGTCCGACCACTGGCTGCTCGCGAGCGGTGATGTCGGTCGAATCGGCTGGCGGGCTGGCGGCGACGATCGCGAAGGAGACGGTCCGCTCGGCGGGTTGGTGGCGGCCTGCGAGCGGGGGGAAGATTGGCCGGGGCTGCAGCCTGCGGCCCCCGACCCGTGCGATGTGCGCGACCTTCTGCAGGCTTCCGACGCCGGCTATCGGCGGGCTGCCGGGCCGTCGGATGACAGCGCCCCAGCAAGT
>JBEARB010000236.1:0-5153 GCA_041163625.1 Pseudomonadota bacterium
TGCCGAAGCGAAGCCCGAAGCCGAAGCCGCCAAGGAGGACGAAGGCGGTGCCGAGGCCGCGCTGCCGACCGGGACGCCGCCGCCGGTCAGCGACTTCGTGATCTCGGCCAAGGATGCCGTCGCGCTGCACGGCAAGGACAACGTGGTCTTCGTCTACGCCGGCGCCAAAGCCGCCTACGACAAGGGCCATATCCCCGGCTCTGTGCACGCCTTCGCGCACGACATGCAGTACCTCGACGACGTGCAGAAATGCGAGGGCCTGCCGATGTGCCCGGACAACGCCGCCAAGTTCATCGGCGGCCTCGGCATCGGCAACGACACCCAGGTCATCGCCTACGAGGACGGCAAGGGCGTCAACGAGTCGGGCGTCTGGTTCTTCCTGACGCTCTATGGCGCCAAGAACGTCAAGATGATGGAGGGCGGCACCGCGGGCTGGGAAGCCGCCGGCGGCAAGCTCGACACCACCGCGGTGGCGCCGAAGGCCGCGACGTTCACCCCCGCGGTCAACAAGGACATGGTCGCCACCCGCGCCGAGGTCGAGGCCGCGACCAAGGGCGGCGGCGCGTTGCTGCTCGACGCGCGCCACACGCTACCCGAGTTCACCGGCACCGACCTGAAGGACGGCATGAAGAACGCGACCGAGCACGTCACGGTCAAGCGCGGCGGCCATATCCCCGGTGCCATCTTCTCGCCGTGGACCAAATACGCCGGCAACAAGGGCGGCGGCGCCGAGGGCGAGATGTTCCGGCCCACCGACAAGCTCCGCAAGCAACTCGCCAAGCTCGGCAAGAAGGGCTACGCGGCCGACAAGACCATGGTCACCTACTGCCACGTCGGCCTGGGTCGCAGCACTTTCCAATACCTCGGCCTGCGCCTCGCCGGCCACGACAAGGCCAAGGTCTACGTCGGCTCGTGGAGCGAGTGGGGCAACTCCGACCTTCCGGTCGAGACCGAGTAGCGCCCCGGCGCACGCATCGGGAAGGGGGTGAGCATGAGTCACGCACTGCTGGCAGGCCTGTTGACGGGAGCGGTCTTCGGGACCGCGCTCTACAAGGTCACGGCCATCCGCTACGAGCGCGTGGTCGGCATGTTGTTGCTGACCGACGTGAAGATCATGAAGTTCGCCTTCTCGACGATCTCGGTCGCCGCGTTCGCCTACGGATTGGCCGATATCTTCGGGTTGTCCGAGGCGACCGGCATCGCCCCGCGGGTGATGGCGTTCACCGGCTGGGCGCACGTCGCCGGCGGCGTGCTCTTCGGCGCGTCGATGGCGGCGACCGGCTTCTGCCCCGGGACGGCGGCGTGTCGAGCCGGGGTCAACCTCGGCTCGACGCGCTTCGAGGCCTTGTTCGCGGTGGTGGGTCTGTTCCTGGGCGTCTACGTCTACGCGCTGCTCAAGCTGCCGCTCCAAGGCGCCGGCGTCATCGATGCGCCGCAGGGGCTGACGCTGCACGGCTGGATGGGCATGCCCTACGGCCCAGCGGCGATGCTGCTCGGCGCGCTCTTCTTGACGTTGACGGCGCTGGTCGACCGCTACTTGCCGGAGGTGCCGTCCGAGCCGGTCACCGCGCCGCGTGGCGTCCTCGATCGCGTGCGCGGCGAGTGGCACTTCTTCCCGGCCGGCGCGCTCGCGGGGCTGACCATCGTCGCGGCGAGTATGCAGGACGGCTACATCGGCTACTCCGGCTCGATCCTCGCGGTCTACGGCTGGGTCGCCGACGCCATCGGCCAGACCAGCAGCCTCGTGCCCAAAGTCACCGACGCCATCGTCTGGCGCGCTGCGCTCATCGTCGGCGTCGTCCTCGGCGCCGCGCTCGCTCGCCTGTGGTCGCTGCCGACGCAGCAGGAGGCCAGCCCCGCGGCGCGTCCGGCCGCCTTCGACGCGGCCCGCAGCGCGCGCGTGATGCTCGGCGCCGGCGGCCTCTCCCTCGGCGCGATGGTCGGTGGCGGCTGTACGACCGGTGCCTTTCTCTCGGCCTTCCCCACGCTCTCGGTCGGCAGCTTCGCGATGGGCACGACCTTCTTCGCGAGCGCGATGGGCACGGCGTGGTTGATGCGCAGGGTCGGCGCCGTGCGCTTGGTCGGTGGCCGGGTGCAGCTGCCCGCGGTCGGGAGGTCGTGATGACGCGCTTCGAACGCTTCGCCTACGCCACGGTCGTGGTCGCGCTCCTGGTCGCCTGGTTCGGCCTCGCGCGCGGCAACGACGCGCTGCGGAGCCGGGCTCCGTCCGCTCAGGTGGCGGGAGGTGCCCGATGAAGCCGCCAATCCTTCGGCTCCTCATCTTGGTCGCGATCGGAGGCCTCTCGGTCGGCGTCGCCTCGGCCGGCATGGCCCGCACCGAGATCGAAAACGCGATCCCGATGTCGTCGCGCGAGCTACTCGGCTTGGTCTCGAAGAAGGGCGCGAACGTACAGGTCGTCGACGTGCGCGTGCTCGCGGACGACGACGACGACGTCGGCGGCTACCAGGACGCGCGCGTTCCGGGATCGCTGCCGATGCCGGGTTGCGATCCGGACAAGGTGCCCGAGCAGGCGCTCGGCCGCGTTCGAGCCGACATCCCGACGGTGCTGGTCAGTCGCGACGGGGACGCCGCGACCTTCGAGCGCTGCCGCAAGCACTTCCTGCGCGTGCGCAACCTCGAAGGGGGCATGGCGGCGTGGAGCGAAGCCGGCTTGCCCGAGGAAGATGGTCCGTACGTCGCGCCCAAGCCCGGCGCCGGTGGAGGCTGCCTATGAAGCTCACGCGACGCACCGTCTTGCAGGGGATCGCCGGTGCCTCTGCCGCCACCGTCGTCGGTGGCCAGGACGCGCTCGGTGAGGCCGGCGCGCCCGCCGCGAAGACCGGCAAGGACGTCCCGGTCATCATCGACGATCCGCGCGAGCACTACCCGAACACGCGCCCGGTCGAGGACATGTACCGCTCCGAATTCGCCGATACCTTCGGTGATCCGGACGACCACGGCACGGCCTTCCACTGCGTCAATTGCCAGGGCAACTGTGCCTGGCAGGTGTGGATCAAGGACGGCAAGGTCACACGCGAGAACCAGAGTGCTGCCTACCCCGCCATCCGGGAGGACATCCCCGACAGCAACCCGCGCGGCTGCAACAAGGGCGTGCAGCACAGCCAGGTGATGTACGAGGCCGATCGCATCCGCTACCCGATGAAGCGGGTCGGTGAGCGCGGCGGCGGCAAATGGGAGCGGATCAGCTGGGACGAGGCGATCGACACCATCGCGCAGAAGCTCTACCGGACGATGGTCGAGCGCGGTCCGCAGGGGAACTACGTGCACGTCGGCGCCGGGCTGCTCTCCGAAGCCCGTGGCGCCTCGATCAAGCGCATGGGCGCCTTGCTCGGCGCCGTTCGGCCCTATATCGCCAGCTACGTCGGCGACATGTTCCCGGGCGTCTCGTTGGTCTACGGCGAGGGCAATATCGGCTGCTCGTACGACTTCATGTACGGCACCAACGTGCAGGTCTATTGGGGTTGCAACCCGAACACCTCGCGCATCCCGGACGCGCATTACGTCTGGGAGGGCAAGTACAACGGCAGCAAGGTCATCGTGATCTCGCCCGAGTTCAACAGCACGGCGATCCACGCCGACCGCTGGATTCCGATCAAACCGGGCTTCGACGGCCACCTCGCCATGAGCCTCATGCACGAGCTGGTCGACAAGCAGCTCTACGACGCCGAGCTGGTGCGGAAGTTCACCGACCTGCCGATGCTGATCCGCGAGGATTCCGGCGCGATGCTGCGGCTCTCGGACATCGATCCGGCGCGCGCCGCGGCCGAGGGGGCGCTCGCCTTCGACGCCGAGCTCGCCGAGAAGTTCGGCAAGAAAGCGCACGGCAAGAAGGACCACGCAGAGGACGTCTTCCTCGCCGTCAACGAGGTCGGCGGCAAGCTCACCGCCATGCCCGGTGGCGAGGGCAGCGCGCTCGGTACCCTGCGGCTGCAGGACGTGGGCTGGAAGATCACCCCCGCGCTCAGCGGCAATTGGACGGTCACCCTGCGCGACGGCAAGACCGTACGGGTCCATACGGTCTTCGATGCGCTGCGCAAGGAGCTCGAAGCGTTCACCCCCGAGAAGACGCACAAGCTCACGGGCGTGCATCCGACGTTGGTGCGTGATCTGGCCCGCGACATCGCGTTGCCCGAGGTCGTCTCGGTCACGATGGGCTTCGCGCTCGGCAAGCATTTCAACGGCATGCTCACGCAGCGGGCGATCGCCTCGTTGATGGCGCTGACCTGCCGGATGGGACCGCGGGGCGGCCTGAACACCGAGAACGAGTGGTCGATCAGCGGCCTCGGCGGGCTCTCGGGCTTCGACGGCGCGTTCAAGCATCGCTTTGCCTCGGGCGCGGTCAGCGAGCATCAGCTCGGTGATGGCGCCGCCACCAGCAAGAAGGCGTACACCGACGACGAGATCCGTGAGGCCACCGGGCAGGACGCGGCGAGCTATCGCGCCGAGATCGCCGCCCTGCTCGAAAAGTCCAAGAACGACCGCGGCGTCGACCCGGCCAAGGGGCGCTTCGGCAAGCCGTGGTGGGATACCGTCGAGACCTTCTTCATCGTCGCCGACGCCCGCTTCCGCCGGAACAAATCGGGCTATCGCGAAGCCTTCCTCGACAAGGCCAAGTTTTTCGCCGTGGCCGACATGAAGATGGGCGAGACCGCGCGCTTCGCCGATATCGTGCTGCCGAGCGCCTCCCATTACGAGGTCTGGGATCTGCGCGTGAACCCGGGCTACCACCGCTTCGCCAATATCGCGCAGCCGCCCAAGGGGCTCGAGCCCGTCGGTGAGGCGAAGTCCGAGTGGCATATCGCGACGATGCTGGTGACGCGGATGCAGGAGATCGCGCTCGCCGAATACGCGCGAACCAAGAACATCGGCGTGATGCACATCCCCGATCCGACCCACACCCGTGACGGCATCCGTCCGCTGGACAAGTTCGTCGAGCTGTTCACCGACCACGGCAAGCTCGGCACCGACAAGCAGGCGGTCGAATTCGCGCTCGGGCACGTCGATCAGTTCCGCGGCGAGGACCTCGAGAGCTGCTACGACCGCGGCGGCTTCCTCGTCGTCAACGACAAGGGCGGCAAGACCTCGCCGCTCTACCCGGACAAGCCCTACAGCACCTTCGAGAACCATTTCG
>JBEARB010000237.1:0-20449 GCA_041163625.1 Pseudomonadota bacterium
CCTCGACCTCGCCGAGCGGGCCGCCGCCGGCGTGCCCGAGCTCCTGCAGGGAGCGCTGCGCTGGGTGGTCCAGGCCGGCCTGGACGGTGCGCTCGGCTTGGCCTGGGGCCTGCTGCTGCTCCCGTTGGTGGGCGGCGTGTTCGCGCCGGCTTGGTCGAAGCTGCGAGGCGCGCGCGCGAGCGCCTGAAGACGCCCCCGGGGAGTCCGCGAATCCGGTCGGTTCGCACCGACGCCGTTGACAGCCCCCGCGGCGTCGGCCGATCGTGTCCTCGGCGTCGCTTTCGACACCGTCGCATCGACCGGAGGCTCCGTTGCCCGTCACCGCCGACCCGCGCGACCCTTGGCTGCTCGAGCAGATTCGCTCGGCGCGCCGCCTCGCGCTGATGACCCACGTCGACCCGGATGCCGATGGCCTCGGCAGCCAGATCGGCTTCCTGCACGCGGCGCGGGCGGCCGGCAAGGACGCCGTCATCGTCAACGACGACCCCTGCCCGTCGCGCTACCGCTGGCTCGACGAAGCCGGCGACATTCGCGATTTCGACACCGCCGCCGCGAACCTACAGGGCTGTGACCTCGGCCTGTGCTTCGACGCCAACGAGCCCGGTCGCGCCGGGCGTCCGCTCGCGGCCTTGCAGAAGGCGGGCGTGCCGGTGCTGCTCGTCGACCATCATCGCCTCGCGGCCGACAACCCGATGCAGGGGCTGGTCGCCACGCATTTCTCGAGTTCGGGCGAGCTGACCTTTCGCCTCATCGAGGCCCTGGGCTGGTCGCTCGACGCACGCGCCGCCGCCGGCCTGTACGCCGCGATGAGCTTCGACACCGGCAGCTTCCGCTTCCTGCGCAACAATCCGGACACACTTCGCGTCGCTGCGGCGCTGCAGGCGGTACCCGGGCTGGACACCAACCCGATTCAAGAGGCGCTCTTCGCCAGCCGCCCCTTCGCGGAGACGGTGTTGCTCGGGCGCATCCTCGAGCGCATCGAGCGCAGCGCCGACGGTCGTGTGGCGTGGGCGGTGATCCCTCCCGAAGCCACCGACGGGCTCGACGTCCCGCGCGACGCGGTCGGCGAGGCGATGCCCTTCGTCATCGGGATCGAGGGGGTCCTAGCCGCAGCGATGTTCAAGCCGGGGCGTGTGCCGGGGCAGTGGAAGCTCAGCCTGCGCGCGAAGGCGGGCACCGTGGTCGGCGATATCGCGACGCGGCGGGGCGGTGGCGGCCACGATCAGGCCGCGGGCGCCACCTTGACCGGCGATATCGAGTCGCTGCGAGCGGAGATCGTCGCCGAGCTGCAGGATGTCGTGTCGAGGTCTGTGTGAGCCGACAGGCGCCCGTCTTCGTGACGCGCCCGGCGCCGGCGGACGATCCCATCGTCTGCTGCTGCAACGGCGTGCCGCTTTCGGAGATCGTCCGCGCGATGGACGAGGGTGCCGTCACGCTCTCGGACCTCTTCGACCGCACGTGGGCCGGCTGCGGGCCGTGCGGAGGCTCTTGCCAGCCGGACCTCGAGGCGCTGCTCGCCGACTACGCCGAGCGCGACCGAGAAGCCGGATGAGTCTGCTCGGCCTCGGCGCAGACCTCGACCGTCTGCCGCTCGCCGCCGCCTTGGACATGTGGGCCAGCGCCCCCTCCGGGCTCGGTGCCGAGCCCGACCGCCAACTCGCCTTGGTCGAGCGGCTGTGTACGCGGGTCCGTCGCGGCGACGAGGCCACGCCGGGCGAACGCGCCGGCTGGCTCACACGGGCGCTCTTGTTGCGCGGCGCCACTGGGCTCGCCGAGCCGGCGACGCGTCTGCTGGCCAAGACGGTGCGTGACGTGGTCGACCTCCTCCCGGCCGAGGCCTTCGACGACGTCGCCGGGGCGGTCAACGGAGACGACGAGCCGCTCGCCGTGCTGCTGCTCGATGCGGCGCTGCATCGGGCGCGCCGCGACGCGGCGGGTCGAGTCGCGCTGCGCGAGGCGACGCTGGCGCGCGTCGCCACCGATGGCGAGCGCTGGCGCGAGCACGCCGTTCATCCGATCCGCGACGTGCTGGTCGACACCCTGTGTACGCTGGACCTGCTGGCCGGTGACGCCGAGCCGGCGTGGGCGCTCGCCGAGGCCTGGCCCCCCGGACGCCATGCGTTGCGGGAGGTCGCGCTGAGCCTGGCGACTGCGCACCGACAGGGCGCGCTGCAGCGGCTGCTCGGGCGCTACGCCGTGGGCGGCGGGCTGCGCAACAGCGTCGTCGATGCGCTTTGGGAAGACGCCGAGCGCCGCCGCGACGACAGCCTCGCCGCCTGGATCGCCGCCTTTGCCCCCGCGCCGGACGCGCTTGCCCGGGTCCGCCGCTGCACGCCCGCGGCGCTGTGGCCGCGCCGGCGGGATGCGCTGCTCGAAGCCATGCTCGAGACCGGCGCGGACGACCTCGTGCATGCCTGCGCCGCCGAGCCCGACGCCGCCGACGCGCTCGACGCCCTCGTGCTCGCCGCCGGTCGGCAACCGCGCGTGGCCGTCGCCGCCTTCGATGCCTTGGTCGCAGTCGCTCCCGAGCGCGGCCTGCGGCGGGCGACGCAACGGCTGCGCGATGCGATGCGCACGCGCCTGACGAGTCGGCGCGAACTCGGTCGGTTGCAGGGCGAATTGACGCGGGCCGCCACGGCGTGCGGGGAGCCGGCGCTGGCGGACGGGGTGCTGGCGCTCCTGGCGCGTGAGGTCGGCGCCGCGGGCTGACGCGACGCTATTCGAGCTCGTCCACGAGGATCGGCTCCCGCTGCTCGCTGGTCAGGAAGATGTCGGAGAACTGCCCGTCGCCGTCGAAGTCGGCGCGGGCGCGGGCGATCCACCAATCCTGATTCGCGTTGATGATGTAGCCGGCCGGAGGCGGCTGTGGTGCCGCCGGGTTGCGGGCCCAGATCACGTATTGGAGGTAGACTTCCTGCTGCGACGCGAAGCCGGCTCCGAGCGAGCACCAGCCGGGGTGGTTGGACTGGTCGCCGGGCTTGTTGCAGTCGATGTCCCAGGTCGACGCGCCGATCGTCCAATCCATCGACTTCGGCCACCAGTCGTCCGCCGTCGCGCCGCTGGACACGTAGCGATGGTAGGTCTGGTAATACGACTCCTGCTTGATCCGGACGTCGCCGAGGAAGGCGATCGCCTCCTGGACGCGGGCCCGGCGCGCGAATCGCTTGTACGACGCGATGGCGGTCGTCGCGAGGATGCCGATGATCACCACGACGATCATCAGCTCGATCAGCGTGAATCCGGCCTGGATTCGGTTGACGGCGCGACGCATGGCGACCTCCCAAGGGCCAAACCCTCGGATTCATGCTGCGGCCCGGTCCGCACGGGGTCAAGCCGAATTGCGGTCCGTGCCATGCCGCACTGCGTCTTGAACCGGCGTTCGGGGCCACGGTACAACGCGCGCGCTACGCGCTCGGTCGCGTCGCAGGGAGGCAGAGCATGACCGCCACCAACAGCGCGCCGCAGCCGAGTGTGCAGCAAGAGAGCGATCTCGCCCCCCGCCGGGCCAGCCACCGCGACGACCGCCGTGTCGAGATGGTCCGCCGTGTCGCAGAGAGCGACCTGTGGAAGGACGACCACGAGCGTCGCACCGCCTCGTTCCTCGCGCAGAGCGTGGTCCGCCGGGCAGACGACGACTTCCTCAACCGCCACCCGGCCGACGCGCTGCCCGGCCACGTCCGCTCGGCGATGACGGCCGTCTCCGAGCGTGCCGAGGACGGCATCAAGGTCGGTGTGTTGATCCCGACCGTCGAGCGCCACGGCTACGCGCTGCCGATGGCCGTGCTCGAGACGTGCATGGGCGATCAGCCCTTCATCGTCGACACGATCAAGATGGTCCTGCGACGCATGGACATCCGCATCCTCGGCACGATGAACATGATCTTGCCGGTCGAGCGTGACGCGGCCGGCAAGCTGCTGGCGATCGAGAACGACAACCCGCGCGCCAACAACGAATCGTTCACCTGTCACCTGCTCAGCCTCGCGAGCGTGCAGGGCCGCGTGCAGCAGCTGCGCGAGACGGTCCGGGCCCACCTCGAGCGCGCACAGCGCGTGGTCGGTGACTTCCGGGCGATGCGCAAGCTGGTCCGCGACGTCGACTCGACGCTGCACTATTGCGCCGAGTGCATGCCCGACCGCTCGCACGAACTCCTCGAGGTCGCCGCGTTCGGGGATTGGTTGGTCAACGACAACTTCGTCTTCATGGGTGCCTACGGCTTCGACGAGCACGGGCGACCGACCGGCCGACTGGGCTTGGGCCGCTACGACACGGCCGAGCGCGCGGGCGTCGAGACCGACCCGGGCCGCGCTTTTGCCGGCGATGCGCCGCTGGTCTCGATTCACCAGAGCCGCAACGCCTCGCCCGTGCACCGCGACGCGCGGATGCAGGAAGTGCGGATCCGTCTGTTCGACGGTGACGGCAACCCGGACGGCGGCGTCGTCTTCCAGGGCTTGTTCACCTACGCAGCGCTGACCTGCCCGGCCTCGACCGTGCCCGTGCTGCGCATGCGCCTGCAGCACATGGTCGCGGCCGAGGATTTGGTCCCGAAATCGCACCGCATGAAGCTCTTCATGAGCTTTTTCGACCGCCTGCCGCTGGCCTACCTCTTTTCGGCCAACGATCGCGAGGTCCAGAGCGCCATCAACGAGGCGATCGACGTCGATTTCGGTGGCGACGCGCGCGTTCACGCGATGGTCAGCCCCTCCCGCACCGTCGCGCACGTCTTCGTGATGGTCGCCGCCGGCCGCTATGGTGACGAACTCCGCCTGCGCGTGCAGGACACGCTGCGCCGGGCCTACGGCGCCGACCACGTCGCCTTCCGCCTCTTGGTCGGCAAGACCGAAGCCACCATTTGGCACTACCTGCTGCAATCGGACGGAGAGCTGGTCATCGCCGACGTCGACGCGCTCTCGGTCGCCATCGAGGCGATGGTCAGCCCGTGGCTCGAGCGCCTCCGCGACATGTTGCGTGAGGCGGGCGTCGGCGAGCCGGAGATCGACCGTTTGGCGCTGCGCTTCGGCGATTGCTTGCCGGACGAGTACCGACACCGCGTGCGCGCGGCCCACCTCGCCGAGGATCTGCGCAACCTCGAGCACGTGCTCGACGGTGGCAGCCCGCGCCTGGTGTTGCGCCGCGACGCCGAGGACGAGCGCGACGGCACCGCGCGTCTGCTCTACTACACGCCGAACGACTCGGCGCTGACCGATTTTCTTCCCGTGATCGACCATTTCGGCCTGCGCGTGCTCGGCGAGACCACGACGCCGATCGAGGACGCGCGCGGCGGCCGCTGCTACTTCGAGAGCTACCGCATCGACCTCTCGGCCGACCTCGGCTCGACGCTGATGGAGCACGGTGAGGCGCTGCTCGAGGCGGTCGCGGCGGTGCTCGACGGGCGGATGAACAGCTCGACGCTCAACCGTCTGCTGCTGCCGGCGCGGCTCGATTGGCGCCAGCTGCAGGTGCTGCGCGCGTACATCGGCTATGCCCGGCAGCTCGGTGTGGCGTTCCCGCCGAACGTCGTGCAGCAAGTCTTGCACGATCAGGCCGACATCGCGCGGACGCTGGTCGATCTCTTCGACGCGCGCTTCGCTCCACGGCTCGATCCCAGCGACGCCGACGTGCGCTCCGCCCACGACGAGGGCCGCACCGAGCAGATCAGCGCGGTGCAGGCGCGCTTCGCCGCGCAGCTCGAGGCGGTCAACGACGCCGTCGAGGACAAGGTCCTCCGCATCTTTCACAACCTGATCAGCGCGACGATCCGCACCAACTTCTTCCAGCGCGCGGATGTGCCGCGAGGGCTCTCGTTCAAGTTCCGCTGTGCCGAAGTCGAGATGATGCGCGACCCCCGGCCGATGTACGAGATCTTCGTCTACGACCCGCGCGTCGAGGGCGTGCACCTGCGCGGCGGTCCGGTCGCGCGCGGCGGCCTGCGCTGGTCCGACCGTCTCGACGACTACCGCACCGAGATCTTGGGCCTGATGCTGACGCAGATGGTCAAGAACACGCTGATCGTCCCGGTCGGCAGTAAGGGCGGCTTCGTCATCAAGGTCACCGAGCGCGACGACGCCGCGCGCCGACGCCTCGCCGACGAGCTCTACAAGGTCTTCATCCACGGTCTGCTCGACGTCACCGACAACATCATCGACGGCAAGACCGTCTTCCCCGACGACGTCGTCGTTTGGGACGACCAAGACCCCTACCTCGTCGTCGCCGCCGACAAGGGCACCGCCCACCTCTCCGATACCGCCAACGCGATCGCGCAGGAGCGCGGCTTCTGGCTCGGCGACGCCTTCGCCTCGGGTGGCTCGCAGGGCTACGACCACAAGCGCTACGGCATCACCGCCCGCGGCGGGTGGGTCTGCGTGCAGCGGCATTTCCGCGAGATGGGCATCGACACCCAGACCGATCCGATCAGCGCGGTCGGCATCGGCGACATGAGCGGCGACGTCTTCGGCAACGGCATGCTGTTGACCCGCACGCTGCTGCTCAAGGGCGCGTTCAACCACCGCCACATCTTCCTCGATCCCGATCCGAACCCCGAGGCGTCGTTCGCCGAACGCAAGCGCCTGTTCGAGCTGCCGCGCTCGTCGTGGACCGACTACGACCGCAGCCTCATCAGCGCCGGTGGCGGCATCTTCGAGCGCGGCGCCAAGCGCATCGAGCTCAGCCCCGAGGTTCGCGAGATGCTCGGCATCGATCGCGAGGAGGTCTCGGGCGAGGAGTTGGTGCGCCTGCTGCTCACGCTCGACGTGCACCTGCTCTGGAACGGCGGCATCGGCACCTACGTCAAGGCCGGCCACCAGACCCACGCCGACGTCGGCGACAAGGCCAACGACGGCGTGCGCGTCGACGCGCGACAGCTGCGCTGCAAGGTCGTCGGCGAGGGCGGCAACCTCGGCATGACGCAGGCGGCGCGCGTCGAGTTCGCGCTGCTCGGCGGCCGCATCAACACCGACGCGGTCGACAACTCCGGCGGCGTCGACCTCTCGGACCACGAGGTCAACCTCAAGATCTTGTTCGCGCCGCTGGTGCAGCAGGGCAAGCTCGACATGGCCGCGCGCGACCGCGTGCTGTTCAGCGTCGATCACGCCGTCTGCGACAAGGTGCTCGCCAACAACCATCAGCAGACGCTCGGCCTCTCGCTCGAGCAGGCTCGAAGCGCCGGTGCCGTCCGCAGCTTCGACCCGGTCGTCGCCTTCCTCGCCGACGAACTCGGCGTCGATCGCGACGTGCAATCGCTGCCCGGCACCGCGATGCTCAACGAGCGGCATCACGCCAGCCAAGGGCTGACGCGGCCGGAGCTCTCGCGCGTCGCGGCCTTCGCCAAGATGTGGGCGTACCAGCACCTGGTCGCCGACCCGAGCGCCAGCGAGCATGTCGCTGCCGCGTACCTCGACGCGTACTTCCCCGACGCCGTCGGCCGTGATTGGCAGGCGGCGATCGACGACCACATGTTGCGGCACCAGATCGTCTGCACCGTCTGGTCCGGCGAGGTCGTCGACTTCGGCGGCGCCCGCTTGTTGCCGAGCCTGGCGATGGAATACGGCCGCAGCGTCGCCGAGATGTGCAACGCCTGGGCGCTCGCCGCCCGCCTGCTCGACGCCCGCCGCTTGCGCAAGACGCTCCACGATCTGGACGGCGCCGTCGCGGCCGGGCTGCAGCTCGAGGCCTACCTCAGCGTCGAAAGCGCGGTGGCGAGCCTGACGCGCACCTTGCTCTCGTCGTTCCACGGCCCGGACCTGACGGACTTGTTCGCCCAACAGGACGCCGTCGCCGCCTTCGTCGCCGAAGCCGGTCAGCATCTGCTCTCGGCGTTGCCGGCGGTGACGCGGACCGAGGTGCGCGCCAAGGCGCGGGCATGGGCGGCGCTGGGGCTGCCGAGCGCGCTGGCCGACGAGATCGCGCGGCTGGGCAGCATGGGCCAGATCGTGCAGGTCTTCCGGCTCAGCCGCCGTACCGGGCTGCCGGCCGAAGACGCGATGGCGGTCTGGATGGTCTCGGCGCATCGCAGCGGCCTCGGCGCGCTGCTCGCCGGTGACGAGGAGGTCGCGGCCGATCGCTGGATCGCCGCGGCCCGCGCCAGCCTGCACCAGGACCTCACCGACTCGCTGCTGCAACTCGCGCTCGACGTCGCCGCCGCCGTCGCGCCCGCGCGTCCCCGGACCGCGACCATCGAGCGCGCGGTCGATCGCGACCCGCGCTTGGCCGAGATCTGGGAGATGGCTCGCGCCATCGCCGGCGAGCGCGACCGTCTGCCGGCGATGGTGGTGTTGACGACTCGGCTGCGCACGCGGCTGCAGCTCTCGCACGGCGGGTCGGGCGACGCGCCGCCGGTGATCGGCTAGAGACGCGACCAGAAAATGCAGCTTCGCATTTTCTGGCCGAGTCTCTCGTCTGTTGTTTGGGGGGATAGGCGCCCCCTGGTCGCGAGAAGCGCGGTTATCGCGAACCATCCCCCTCCACGAGCCGCGACCCAAATATCGCCCCTGGCGATTTTTTGATCGCGTCTCTAGCCTTCGGCGCGGCGCGTCCGCCGCGCCGCCGACATCGCAAGGAGGTGCCATGAGCGACTTGGAATCTCGCATCGCCGGTAGCCGCCGGCGCCTGCTCGAAGCCGCCGAAGACATCCGCGAGCTGCTCGCCGCTGATGTCGCCGGCTACCCGGACCGCGAGCTCGAGCGCCGCTTCCTCGGTCAGCCCGAGGCGGCGGCCGCGCTGCAAGACGCCACGCTCGCCGAGCTGCGGCGCCGGGCGAGCGCGCTGGGCAGCACCCTCGGCGAGGCGGTTCGGGCGGCCCTGGCCGAGGAGTCCGTTTGGCTCGAGCTGACGCGCGCCGAGGCGTTGCCGGCCGAGAGCAAGGACCTGCGCGACATGCAGCCGATCTGGTCGTTGGTGCGCGACATCGTCGACGGTCCGTTCGAGGAGCTGGCCGCCGGCCATGGCCTCCGCGACGACGACCGCCAGCCTGCCGGCTACGCGCCGCCGCGGCGCTTCATCGACCGCCGCTACCTGCCCGCGTTGGTCGAAGCCGTCCTGCGCGAGGTCGTCTCGCTGCGCGGCCTCGAGGCCGAGCATGGCGCTGCCGTCGCCGAGCAGCGCAAGCGCACGCTCGCGGAGCGCTGGGCCGCCGCCAAGCCCGAATGATCGGCCGCGCCGGCGGCTGCTAGCGCTCCGCGACCCGAATCGTCAGGTCCGAGCGCAGCACGACCGCGATGGTCTGCTGCCAGATGTAGCTCGTGGTGCACATCGCCTGCGGCTTTGCCAGCAGCGCCGATCGGTTCGGGGTCGGCAGCACCAGTACATCGGCTCCCGCCAAACGCTGCACCGTCGGCGGCCGTTCGATCCGCCAGCGGTCGCGGAGTTGTTCCGCGCGGCGCTGCCAGCGCTGCATGTCTTTGCGGTAGGCGCGCGCGGCCGCTGGCGTCATCCCCAGCATGTGGTCGCGGCAGTGGGTGCGCGGCTCGAGTGCCGCTTCGTAGCGCACCAGGATCGAGCGCGAGAAGTCCAAGCGCCGTGGCACGACCCGAGGTGGGATGCTGGCGGCCTCGAGCTCCTCGGCGCTGCGAGCGACGCCGAGCGGGGGGCGGCCCACCGTGACCTCGAAGCGGGCGCCCGGATCTTGGCGGGCAAGCCGCGCCCGCACCTCCGCGAGCCGGTGGACCCGCATCATCTCGTACCATTGCACCGAGTCGAACCGGATCACGACCACGTCGCAGCGCCCCTCGACATCGACGAAATGCCCGTCTCGCTGCGGCAGCGCAGGCTCCTGTTGCGGCCACCAACCGACCGTGCAGCGATGCGGCGGCGCGTCGGCCGCGCGCGACGAGGCCGTCGGCGTCGCGGGGCTCGGTAGCGCGGTCTGGGCGTCCGCCGTGACCGGTGCGGATGCGGACTTCGTGGTTTGCGCGTGGGCGACGGTCGGCGCAGTCGAGCCTTGCGCCCGACGTTGCGGCCCCGCTGCGCCACAGGCGGACAGGATCCCGAGACAGGCGAGCAGGCCGACAGCGTAGGTGAGACGATGCAGCGACGAGACGGCGGATCGTCCGCTCCGCTTCACGCCCCGGCGGGCCCGAATCATTTTTGTCGATCGTCTCCTTGTCGATCGTCGAGTTGATTCTGTCGTTTCCGTCGCAGGGTAGGGTATGGCAGCATCCGGCGCGGTTGGCTCTGGAGGTCCGCATGTCTCGTTCTGCTTCCGCCTCACGCACGCGCGTACGCTTCCGGCGGCGACTCACCTGTACGGCAGCCGCGCTCTTCGGCTTGTTCGGCTGCGGTGAAGACGCCGGCTCCGCGGCCGACGCCGCCGACGCCGTCGCGGCGGACGTCGTCAGCGGCCCGATCGCCCTCGTGGCGGGCGATCGCGCCGGTTTCGCCGTCGTCGACATGACGCCGACCGTCCTCGAGACCTACACCGACACCAACGGCAACGGGAAGTTCGACGGATGCCTCGACGACCCCTCCGCCAGCAAGAAGAACTGCGCCGAGCCCTTCGATGACGCCAACGGCAACGGCGTCTTCGACACCGCCTTCATGGCCGGCTTCGGCAACGCCCGCGCCGCCACCGGCGTCCACGATCCGATCCGCGCCAGCGCGCTGGCCCTCGCCAACGGCGACCGCTACGTCGTCTTCGTCGGACTGGACCTCGTCGGCCTCGGCGGCGACCACGTGCAGAAGGCGCAGGCAGAGCTGGCAGCGCTCGGCTTCGAGCCCGGCCGAATCATCGTCAGCTCGAGCCACACCCACGAGGGCCCCGACGTCCGCGGGATGTGGGGCAGCCAGACGCCCGGGCGCATCTACTCGGGCGCGAACAAGGCCTACAACGCCAAGGTGCGCGCCGCCATCGTCGAGGTCGTGCAGAAGGCCGCCGCCGCGCTCGAACCCGCCACGCTGCGCGTCGGCACCGTACGGATGCGTGACCGCTCGCCGTGGTTCAACGGCGCGCCTTTCGGCGGCACCAACCCCGAGTCGCGCACGCACGGGCTCCTGCGCGATATCCGCGACCCCGTCGTCGTCGCCGATCAGGTCTTCGCCATCGCCGCGGACCGTGACGACGGTAGCCGCATCGCTACCTTCGTCGGGTTTGCCGGCCACCCGGAGCTGGTCGGCGACGAGAACACGCTGCTCTCGGCCGACTACGTCTGGGGGCTGCGCTCCTACCTGGAGAAGAAGGTCGGCGGCGGCGTGGTCTTCTTGCCCGAATGCCTCGGCGGGATGCAGAGCGGCCTCGGCGCGCCGACGCCCTTGGTCGACGAGAGCGGCGCCTGGCAATACGAGGCCGACGGGACGACGCCGAAATGGGCCGCCAAGGACAGCTTCGAGCACGCCTACAGCTTCGGCGTCCACGTCGGAGACGCCGCCATCGCCGCGCTCGCCGGCGGCGAGGCCTTCGCCGCCACCGACCTGCGCGTGGACCGCACGAGCTTCCTCGCGCCGCCCGACAACTTCGAGCTCAAGCTGATGTACACGCTGGGTCTGTTCGACTTGGACCCCGAATTGACCGTGCGCTCGGCCGAATGCCCCGGCTGGAGCGAAGACGACTCGACCCACCCCGGATGCTTGCCGCAATGGGTGTATCGCGTGCGGATGGGGCCGATCGAGATGGTCAGCGCGCCGGGCGAGCTCTTCCCGGAGCTGTTCTGGGGCCTGCCGACCGAGGACGCGCGCTGGCAGGCCGAATCCGAGCAGCCGGCCAAGCGCGGCAAGTCGCGGGACAGCGCCTTCTTCCCGCAGCACGACCCCGACTGCGACGATGTGGATTGGACCGATACCTGTCGATTGCAGCAGAAATCCGGCGACTGCGACTGCATGTCGATGCACGACGTGCCCTATCGCATCGACGCCACCGAGACCGTGCCCGTGGCCGCCAAGCTCGGCGGCACCTACAAATTCCTCATCGGCAACGGCGGCGAGCACCTCGGCTACATCCTGCCGGAGACCGATTTCCACCGTGCGAGCACGCAGCTCGGCGGCAACAACGGCGACCACTACGAAGAGACGGTCTCGCTCTCGTTCCAGATGGCGACGCTCTGGCGCAAGGCGGTCGACGCGCTGCTCGCGGCCGATTGAGCGGCGTCGGCGGGGCTACGGCGCCCGCGAGCGGCGGCGGTGGCGCAGCTGCAGCACGCTGACGCCGAGCTGCCAGAGCAGCAGCGTGAGGGCGGCGCCGCTACTATCGGCGACCCAATCCCAGATGTCCTGGCTGCGCCCGGGCACGAAGCCCTGGTGGAACTCGTCGATGGCGCCCCAGAGCGCGGTACCGACGAAGGCGAGGGCGTTGGCAGGCAGCGGCGCGCGACGCGAGGGCGCGCGCAGCAGCAGCGCCTGAATGCCGAAGATCACGGCATGCACGGCCTTGTCGCGGGGCAGGGCGGCCGGCAGGGCGGCGAAGAACGCGGCGATCAGCGGGCCGAGTGGGCCATAGCGTGAGGGATCGAAGGCGCCGGGGCCCCAATCACGACTCGACGCGACGAAGATGCCGGCGGCCCAGAGCGCGGCCGGCAGCCAACGGGGCGACAAGAGCGCAGGCATCGCGCCGTGGCCTAAGCGACGAAGCGGTGGCGGAGCGCGGCGTCGGCGAAGGGGCCGGCGGCGCCGAGCTCGATCAAGCTGCCCGAGAGCGAGTGGCGGCCGACGTGCTCGACGCGCACGCGCCCGAGGCGACCCGGCCAATCGCGCAGCGCGTAGAAGTCGTCGGTCTCGACGTTGACCTTCACGTTGTGCGGCGTGCGGCCCATGAGCTGTGGCTTGTGGCCGACACCGCGCGCCATCTTCGCGTCGGACTCGGGGCCGCGGGCGTGCGCGGTCGAGGCGCCCTCGAACAGGACCTCGATCTCCTGCCCCGCGAAGCCGGCCATCCACTCGGCGGTGATCTGGTTCTGCAGCGCCTGCACGGCGTGCAAGCGGCGGCGCTTCTCGGCCTCGGGGATATCGTCGTCGATGCGGGCGGCAGCGGTGCCGGGTCGCGGCGAGTAGGCGAAGCTGAAGATGCTCGCGTAGCGCACGCGCTCGAGCAGCGCCATCGTCGCCTCGAAGTCCGCTTCGGTCTCGCCGGGGAAGCCGACGATGATGTCGGTGGTCATCGCGATATCGGGCCGCGCGACGCGCAGGCGGTCGATGCGCTCGACGTAATCGGTGATGACGGTGCGACGCCGCATCATCCGCAGCACGCGCTCGCTGCCCGATTGGATCGGCAGGTGGAAAAACGGCATCAGCTTCGGAACGTCGGCAAAGGCGTCGATCAGCGCGTCGCTGCAGTCCATCGGATGGCTGGTGGTGAAGCGGATTCGCTCCAGCCCATCGACCTCGGCGACCGCGCGCAGCAGCGTCGCGAAATCGACCTCCTCGCGCCGGTCCTTGCCGTACGAGTTCACGTTCTGGCCGAGCAGCGTGACCTCGCGCACGCCGGCTTGCACCAGCATCGCGACCTCGGCCACGACCTCGTCGCTACGCTTGCTGACCTCGCGCCCGCGCGTGGTCGGCACGATGCAGAAGGAGCAGAACTTGTTGCAGCCCTTCATCACCGTCACGAAGGAGGTGACGCGGCCATCGGCGGGCGGCTCGGGGCGCACGAAATCGTAGCCTTTCTTGCCGAAGAGCTCGACGTCGACGCGGCGGGCGTCGCCACCGCCGACGCGCGCCTCGCGGACGTCGGCGACCAGCTCGGCGACCTTGCCGATCTGGTCCGGGCCGAGCACGAGATCCAGCTGCGGCGCGCGCTTGAGCAGCTTCTCGCCCTCTTGCGTGGCCACGCAGCCCGAGACGGCCAAGACCAGCTCGGGGTTGTGCTGCTTGAGCGCCCGCAGCTTGCCGAGCAACGAGATCATCTTGTGCTCGGATTTGTCGCGCACCGAGCAGGTGTTGATGATGATCAGGTCGGCGTCGTCGGGACGATCGGAGGACGCATAGCCCGCGCGGCCCAACGACTCGAGCATCCGCTCCGAGTCGTAGACGTTCATCTGGCAGCCCATCGTCTCGACGTAGACGTTGCGGCTGGTCCCCAAGGCTTGCTCGCTCATGGCGTCGCCTCCCCGGCGGCGTTCTCCAGCTTCGGGTTGTGCACGCGCCAACCGGCGTCTTCGAACGCGACGCGGACCGCGCGGATCTTCCCGGCCGCGTCCGTGACCTTCACGTCGGTCTCGAGGCGGCGGCCGTCGTAGCGCTGGTCCACCGGCCAGATCTCGGTCGGGACCTCGTAGCTGCGCGCGTCGGCGACGACGAACCGGGCGAGCGCGTCGCCGAGGTGCAGCTGGCGCAGGCCGGGGTCGGCGTCGGTGGGCAACGGCCGCAGCAGGTCGATGCCGCGCGCACCCGCCGGCCGCGCCCGCAGCGTCAGCGCCATGCGCGTCTGCTTCGAGAGCGCATCCCAGGCCATCTCCCACCGCCCGGCGCGGCAGGCGTCGACGTAGCGACGCACGCCGTCCGCGGCGGGATGCATCCCGTCGTGCGCGGTGGTCAGGGGTTCGGCTTGCGGCGGATCGCCGGCCAGGCGCACCACCGGTGTCGGCGCACAGGCGCTCGCCGAGCAGGCAAACACCGCGGCCAGCAGGGCCGTGGAAGGAGTCGTTCGAATCGTCATCGTTCGCTTAGAAGCCGGCTTGGCGCTCGGCCGTGAAATCACCCTTGAACGGCTTGCCGGGCGTATCGGCCACGATGCTGCCCGTCCAATAGCCGTCGACGAGCTTGTCGACCTTGAGATCGCCGATCCAATCCTTGTCGGCGTCCGCCGGCGGCAGGTCGTCGACCATCGTGCAGCCGCCGTTGAGCATCAGCTTGCTGTCGAGGGTCAGGCCCAGGAGCATCTGCTCGATCGGCAGCACCAGCAGGCTCACGGCGCTGTCGCACGCCGATTTCACGTTGCTCTCCGAGAGGCCGATCTTGCCGAGGATGCTGCCGCCGATGCCCTTGGCGATGCCGGCGCAGTTGACCAGCTTGCTCATCGCGCCCTGGAACGTCGTCTCACCGGTGATGGCCTTCAGCACGACGTAAGTCAGGACGTAGTAGATGAGCTTGCCGTAGTTCAGCTTGATCGTGGAGGAATCGATGGTCATCTTGGTCTGCGCCGAGATGGTGCCCGTCAGCGTGCCGGCGAGCAGATCGAGCGGGAAGTTCGGGTCGGTCACCGCATCCTTCATGTCGAGCGTGATCTTGCCGCAGCTCGCGTAGTTCGGGTCGGTCTTGTCGCAGCCGAGCTTCCAATAGAGGTTCACGCCGGTGAAGTTGATCTCGCCCTTGATGAAGAAGTCGTTGCTGACCTTGAAGATCTTCAGGATGCCCAGCATCTCGAGCTTCTTGACGATCTGCAGCACGTCCTGACCGATCTGGAAGAAGTCCTGCAGCCAGCTCGGGCTCGAGTTCAGCAGCCAATCGGTGACGACCTTTGAGAGCTGCTTCTCGAAGAGCGAGAACGCCGCATCGACGATGATCGACGGCAGCCACTGTTTGATCAGGTTCTTCACCTGGCTGATGATGAAGGCGCCAGGATCGTAGAAGATCTGCACCGCCGTATCGAGGATCTGGCCGAGCTGGCCGGGGATCGCGCCGGTGAAGTCGAAGTGGTTCACCATGTCGTACGGACCCGACGCGAGCAGCGTCAGGGTCTTCACGGTCACGGTGACCTCGGTGGTCTGCTTGTCGATGACGAGGATGCCGTCGGCGCAACCCGCCGCGACCAGGTGGTTGGTCGGGTCCTTGGCGACGAGGTAGACGCCGTACTTCTTGTCGGCAGGCAGGTCCTTGAACTCGACCTTGTCCGAGAGGAACGCCGCCTTGCTGCCGACCCAACCCGCAGGCGGGTAGACGGGCTTGAAGCTGCTGCACGTGAAGGGCGAGGGCATCAGGCGCACGGTGACCTGACCGATGGCGACCTGATTGTCGTAGTCCATCGTCACGCGGATGTGGCCCTTGGGCGTATCGGTGACGGCGATCTCGAACTCGACGGGATCCGCTCCCTCGCAGCTGACGCGGACCTTGTAGTTGACCGCGGGGCTCTTGTTGGCGCGGAAGACGTTGCCGGTCAGGCCCTTCTGGTCGGTGCCGGTCATCATCGAGTCGAAGGTGCCGGCGCCTTGGCCGTACAGGCCGTTGTTCTCGATGATCTCGAAGAAGACCGCGACGCCCGAGGCGGGGCTGCCGAGGGTGTAGTCGACGACCTTGACGTTGACCGGCAGCACGCCGTTGGGCGGCAGCACCTGCGGCACGTCGGTGTTGAGCAGCACGATGATCTCGCGCTTGGTCTCGGCGTCCTCTTCGGCGGTGTCGCCGGCGCCGTCCTGCTCGCCACCGGTGGCGTCGGCATTGCCAGCGCCGGTGTTGTCGACGTCCGAGCCGACGAAGCCGATGTTCGAGTCGGTGCCGGCGTCGGTGACGACGACGATGCCCTGTACGTACTCGGTACCACAGGCGATCGGGCCGAACGCCGTGAGCACGAGCACAGCGAGCCAGCGGAGCCAGGTCCGGTTCGCAATCATCGGCATCCCCCTCGCGAACAACGCTGCGAGCAGACGGCTGGCAGACGGCGCGGCGAAGATCATACGGCAACGGCCCCATGCGAGCAATGAAAGGTTGTGGCGGTGCGCGGGACTCGGCCCTTCGAACGGGCGATTCCGTCGCTTCCCTTGCCGCCGATCGTGCCCGGGGCTAAGGTCGTGGCGTCAACGCGGAACGCCCCCCCTTTTCGGGGGTTCGCAAGGAGACCACACGCATGGCAGCCAACGACCTCACGCACGCCAACCTGCTCACGGCCTTCGAGGCTCGTTTCGACTACCTCAGCGCCCGCACCGTGGCCGGCGAGGTGCTCAGCGCGAGCGGCGTCGGCAAGAAGGACGCCTACGGCGCGGCCGAGCTGAAGGCGATCGTCGCGGCGGTCGAGACCAGCCTCGGTGCCAGCGGCGCGGCCATCGTCAAGGCGATCGGCGGCGCGGACGCGGCGCCGGCCAAGGCCGAGCCCGCCCCGGCGAAGGCCGAAGCGCCGGCCAAGGACGCCGCCCCCGCCAAGGCCGACGAGAAGAAGGCCGATGCTCCGGCCGAAGAGGCCAAGGCCGACGAGAAGAAGGCCGAGCCCGCCAAGAAGGCCGACGACAAGAAGCCGGCGCCGAAGAAGTAGCCGACGGTCGCAGCGTTTTTCGCGTTGTGCCGCTGCCGCGCGTCTGCTACGTAGCCGGCCGCGTCGCGCCGCGATTCGCCCAATTGCACGGGCACCGTCGTGGGCTTCGCCGTGAGCCGGTCGGGACGAGCCGACCGGCCCACGCGCAACCTTCGCCGCCGGTCGCGCCGACCGCGAACTGCAACGACGCCAGCGCCGCAACCTGCTCGACCAGCGCCGCTTCGGTTGCAGGGTCCGTGCGGAGGGCGCCAGGAGGCAGGCCTTGACCGCCACGACCCCGCCCGCCATCGACCCGCACGGCTTGTTCGCCGGGCTCGCTCCCGCCGGCACGCTGCCGGCCGCGCCTTCGCGCATGGAAATCCCGGACAATCCGAAGAAGCTCGAGCAGCGGATCGCCTACCACGTGACCAAGGCGAGCCACGCCTACGACATGCTCGCCGAGGGCGACAAGGTCATGGTCTGCATGTCGGGCGGCAAGGACTCGTACGCGATGCTGCACTTCTTGCAGCACGTGCAGCGGCACGCCCCGTTCCGCTTCGAGCTCGTCGCGGTCCACCTCGACCAGGGCCACCCCGGCTTCCCGCTCGAGACGCTCGAGAACTACCTCAAGAACAGCGGGACGCCCTACGAGATCATCCACGAGCACACCTACCAGGTCGTGATCGACAAGATCCGCCCCGGCAAGACCACGTGCTCGCTGTGCTCGCGCCTGCGCCGCGGCATCCTCTACTCGCACGCGCAGCGCCTCGGCTGCACCAAGATCGCGCTCGGTCACCACCGCGAGGACATCCTCGCCACGCTGCTGCTCAATCTCTTCTTCTGCGGCCAGCTCAAGGCGATGCCGCCGAAGCTGATCAGCGACGACGGCAAGAACGTCGTCATCCGTCCGCTCGCCTTCGTGCCCGAGGAGATGATCAAGCGCTTCGCGGCGATGCAGGGCTGGCCCTTGATCCCCTGCAACCTCTGCAGCCGTCAGCCCGACCTGAAGCGTGCGCAGATGGAAGCGCTGCTGCAGACGATGGACGGCATCTACCCCGGCGCCCTGCCCAGCGCGCTCAACGCCCTGCAGTCGACGCACCCGCGCTTCCTGCTCGATCGCGAGAACTACGACTTCAACGCGATGCCGGCCAAGGCGATCGCCGCGATGGCCGCCGCCGCCGAGGGAATCGACGCGGGCAGCGACGCCGACGAGGACGCCTGGTCATGAGCCTGCGCGGGGCCGGTCGGCTCGACTTGGACCGTCTGCTCGAGCTGCTCGAGCAAGCCGGCATGCTCGACGCGACCGCCGCAGCCGACGTCCGCATGAAGGCGGGCGGCCGCCAGCGCCAACTCGAACGCCAGCGCGAG
Source organism: Pseudomonadota bacterium (assembly GCA_041163625.1). Taxonomy (GTDB): domain Bacteria; phylum Myxococcota_A; class UBA9042; order UBA9042; family UBA9042; genus JACKFC01. The sequence continues at coordinate 18,447 of JBEARB010000237.1, forward strand.
CGCGCCGGCGCCGCCGACGTGCCCGTGTCGCCGGCCGAGCTGGTCGCGAGCTTCCGGCTGCCCGCCCGCGGCGCCGGCACCATCACCGAGGCGCGGATCCAGCAAGCGGTCGCCGACGCCGCCAGCGTGCCCTACGTCGACATCGATCCGCTCAAGGTCGACGCCTCGCTGGTGACCGGCACCGTCAGCCAGGCCTATGCCCGCAAGAACGCGGTGCTGCCGCTCGGCCATCAGGACGGCCGCTTCTTGCTCGCGGTCGACGATCCCTTCGCCGGCGACGTGGTCGAGACGATGCGCGCTCGGGTGCAGGAGCCGATCGACGTCGTGGTCGCGCTGCGGGCCGATATTCTCCGCGTCCTCGACGAAGTCTTCCGCTTCCGTGCCAGCCTGCGCGGGGCCGTGGCCGAGCTCGGCGACGCCGGCACCGATTTCGGCAACCTCGAGCAGCTCGTCCGCCTCGGCACCAGCGCGCAGAACCTCGACGGTGACGACAGCCACGTCGTCCGTGCAGTCGACTTCTTGCTCCGCTACGCCCTGGATCAATCGGCCTCGGACCTGCACATCGAGCCCAAGCGCCAGCATTCCGTCGTGCGCTTGCGCATCGACGGTGTGCTGCACCCGGTGCACCAGCTGCCGAAGGTGGTGCACGCGGCGGTGACCTCGCGCATCAAGACGCTCGCGCGCATGGACATCGCCGAGAAGCGCCGCCCGCAGGACGGTCGCATCAAGATCGCCCACCGCGACGTCGAGGTGGAGCTGCGCATCAGCACCATGCCGACGGCCTTCGGCGAGAAGATCGTCATCCGCTTCTTCGATCCCGGCGTGCTGCTGCAGGAGCTCGATGCGCTCGGCTTCTTCGCCGACGAGCTCGACTCGTTCCGCCGCGTGGTGCGCCGTCCGAACGGTCTGGTGCTGGTCACCGGCCCGACCGGCTCGGGCAAGACGACCACGCTCTATTCGGCGCTGCGCACCGTCGCCGGACCGACCGTCAACGTGGCCACCATCGAGGATCCGATCGAGATGGTCGTCGAGGACTTCAACCAGACGGCGACGAACGCGCGGTTGAGCCTGGATTTCTCGACGCTCCTGCGGACGCTGCTGCGCCAGGATCCCGACGTCATCATGGTCGGCGAGATCCGCGACCGCGAGACGGCGCAGGCGGCGGTGCAGGCTGCCCTGACCGGCCACTTGGTGCTCTCGACCGTGCACACCAACGACGCGCCGGGCGCCGTCTCGCGCATGATCGACCTCGGAGCCGAGCCCTTCCTGCTCTCGACCACGCTGCTCGGAGTGCTCGCCCAGCGTCTGTTGCGCCGCGTCTGTCTCTCGTGTCGCGAGCAGACCACGCTTTCGCCCGAAATCGCCGCCGGTCTGGGGCTGGACCCGCGCGAGGCTGCGTCCTTTGTTGTCTGGCGTGGCACCGGATGTCCGGTCTGTCGCGGCACCGGTCTCAAGGGGCGCATCGGTGTCTTCGAATGGATGGTCGTCGACGAGCGCCTGCGCAAGCTCGTGCAGGAAGGCACCGACGCCGTCGAGCTCGGCCGCGCCGCGCACCGCGCCGGCATGCGCACACTGCGTGAGGCAGCGCTGAAGAAGCTCGCCCTTGGCCTGACCTCGGCCGAAGAGGTCCTGCGGGTCACCGCGGAAGGGGGATGATGAGTCAGCACGAGGAGCCGGAGACCCCGGCCGCGCCGCGCGTTCGCAGCGCTGCGGCGCAACGCTACCTGGCCGCACGCGAGGCGCGCCGGACTGCGCCACCCGAGCGCTTGAGCGACCCGCCTGCCCCCGAGGAAGACACCCTCTGGCGTGGCTTGCTGCGCGACGGGCAGATGCGCCTCATCGTCGCCCGCGCTGGCCGCGCGAGCCACGAGATCGCCGAGCGCTTGGGCTGCGAGGCGGTCGCGAGCGCGTTCCTGCACGAGCTGGTGACCGCCGCGCAGCTGCTCCGCGCCACGCTCAACCCCGACGAGACGCTGCAGCTGGCGGGCTTCCAGCAGGGCGGC
>JBEARB010000238.1:0-12738 GCA_041163625.1 Pseudomonadota bacterium
CGGCCTACTCGAAGAGCATCGGCCAGAGCTGCGGCGCCGACGGCGTCTGCCCGGACGGCACGACCTGCATCGGGGTTCCCTACTCGGCGTTCGCGTTCTGCTCGGCCGCCTGCGCCGACGACACCGACTGCCCGATGTCGCACTACTGCGGCGACGCGCAGGGCCAGAAGGTCTGCCTCACGCGCAAGTTCTGCTCGAGCTGCAGCCACGACGGCAACTGCGCGGACGGCGGTTCGTGCGTGGAGCTCGCGGGAGGGCGCTTCTGCTCGCGCGCCTGCACCCCCGGCGGCAACGATTGCCCGCGCTACGCGGCCTGTCAGGACGTCGGCGCCGGCAACTTCCAATGCGTCCACAAGGCCGGTACCTGCATCGGCGACGGTTCGCTTTGCTCGCCCTGCACCGGCGAGGGGCAATGCGAGACCGGCGGCGCCTGCCTGACCTACAACCACACCAAGGAGTCGTTCTGCGCGACGCAGTGCGAGACGACCTGCCCGGCCGACTACAACTGCGTCAAGGTCGGCGGCGGCAACAAGTGCGTCCCGGCCAGCAAGACCGATCCGAAGTGTGTCTCGAGCGTCAACGCCAAGCACATGGACGTCGGCGACATCATGGACGACTACGCCATGATCGGCATGATCGACATCGACGGCGACGGCATCCTGCACACCGAGCAGCCGCGCATCATCCGGATGAGCGACTACCAGGAGCACCACGAGCTGATCCTGCTCAACGTCGCGGCGGTTTGGTGTTCGGCTTGCCAGGCCGAGACCAAGGACATGCGCGCGACGCTGTACAAGACCTACTACCCCAAGGGTCTGGTGCTGATGCAGACGCTCTACGACGGCCAGAAGCCGGGCGAGCCGATGACCTTCCCGCTGCTCAAGGCGTGGCAGAACACGCTCAAGCCCGCCGGCGCCGTCGGCATGGACCCCGAGCGCTGGGTGATCCAGTACAACACCGGCAACAGCACGCCGCTGAACATGCTGATCGACGCCAAGACCCGGAAGGTCCTCTACAAGGTCAACGGCTACAACCGCATGACGCTCGAGACGCAGATCAAGAAGGCGCTGGCCGCCAAGGGGCTCTAGCCCATGCCGGCGCGGCCGAGCGAAGCGCCCTGGCGGCATCGTGTGCCGGAGGTGTGGGGCTGCGCGGTCCTGGTGGCCGCGCTCGTCTCGGCCTTCGCGCCGGCGGCGTTCGCGCAATGTGCGTCGTGCGGAAACCCGGCCTTCGTCAGCGGCGGCAACGACATGTCGCGGCAGTTGGTCGGCCACGAGACGGGCTACCGCCTCCGCAGCACGCTCGCCTACGGCTATACGACGAGCGACACCTACTACGAGGGGCGGCACGACGTCGGCAGCCTCGACGCCTTCCGTGCCGACCTGCACATCTTCTCGCTCGCGACGGTGGTCGATGCGCCGTTCGGGGGCGCGGTCGAGGTGGTGTTGCCCTACGGCTACCTCGCCAGTGAGCGCAATTTCGCCGGCTCCACGGTCGATCAGGGGCTCGGCGACCTCGAGTTCCGGCTGCGGCAAGAGGTGCTGCAGCCGCTCGGGCTCGCCGGCGGGGCAGCCCCCCGCGTCCAGCTGAGCTTCGGCTTCGCGGCGCCGACCGGCGTCTACGTCGAGCGCGAGAGCACCGACGACGTGAGCCAGTTCGTCGACAACACCCCGACGTGGGGCGGTGATGGCGGCTGGGAAGACATCGACATCACGCTCGGGGGCGATTCGTCACGCTACCTGAGCATCGGGCGTGGTGTGTGGTGGGCGCTCGCCGACCTCGAAGTCCTCGGCAGCATCGGCACGCGCCTGGGCTACTACGGCGCGGTGCAGGCGCGATTCCCGCTGCAATTCGCGCCCGACGGCTTCGAGTGGGGCAACGAGGTCCGCAACACCCTCGGCCTGAACGTGGTCGCGCTGCCGGGCGTGGTCAACGCCGGCGTCACCGCCGAGCTGCTCTGGCGCGGACGCTCGACGGAAGAGCTCTATGGCCAGCGGCAAGACTTCGCCAACGGCGGCGGCTTGTTCGGCTACCTGACGCCGACGGTGCAGGCGCTGCTCGGGCAGGTCGCGACGGTGGGCGTCTCGCTGCGAGTCCCGATCTATCGCGACGTCGTCGGCACCCAGGTCGTCGACAACATGGGCGTGTGGGTCACCGTCGGCGGGCGCTTCGGTCTCGGTGGAGCTGCCGCCGGGGCCGGGGCTGCCGCAGCGGCGGCGGTGCGGCCGCGCTCGACCCAGCCCGGCGAGCCGCCGCTGCGCGAAGAGGTGCGGCGCCTGCTGGTGCCCGGCAAGGTCACGGTCGTCGACTATTGGGCGTCGTGGTGCAAGCCGTGTCAGGCGCTCGACGTCCACGTGCAGGCGTACCTCGCCGAGCGCCCCGACGGCGTCGTTTTCGTCCGCTTCGACGCGACCGAGTGGGGCAAAGACGAGTGGCTACGCTACCTGCCCGACGCCCCGACGCTGCCCGTCCTCGAGGTCTACAGCCCCGAGGGCACCTTGGTCAGGCGGCTCAGCGGAGACGAGACCTCGCGCTTCCGCGAATTCGTGCCGAAGCCGCCGGCGGCGCCTGCGGTCTCAGAGGCCGGCGGCGCGTCGACGACGGCGGGCGGCCACGGCGACCACGGCGGGAACTAGCGCGGCCAGCGCCATCGAGGCCGATTCGGCGGTGACGCCCAGGGCACCCATCGCCATCGCCACCAGCGCCGCGCCGCGTTCGGCCGCGCCGGCGAGCACCCAGCTCCCCCACGCTTCGCGGGCCAACCCGAGCACGCCCACGCGGGAGGGGCCGTCGTACCGCTCGGCCTTGTCGTAGGGCACGGTCGCCAGTGGGCCGTCCGCCAGCGCGGCGACCAACGGCGCGAGGTTGGCCTGCTGCGGCGGCAGCGCCACCAGGCGCGCGGCGAGGGCCGGCCCCAGCACGCAGAACGCGCCGGCACCCGCGGGCGGGGCCGAGCTGCCGAGCCCGCGCAGGATCCACCGATAGCCGACGACGCCCAGCCGCATCCACAACGCATCCCGCCGCGAGGCTTTGACGGCAAAGACCGCCGCGACCGCCGGATCGGCGCAGGCCGCAGCGACCAGCGCCGGGATGGTCTCGGGCGGATCCTGCAGATCGCCATCGAGGACGACGATGTGCTCGGCGCCCGCGTCGAGCGCCGCGCGCAGGGCTGCGAGCGTCGCGCCGAGCTGGCCGGCGTTGCGCGCGAGCGGCACCGGCTGCAGGCGGCCGGGCGAGCCCTGCGGCCACGCATCGACGGCAGCCTGGAGCGCGGCGAGCGTGCCGTCGGGGCTGGCGTCGTCGGCGACGTAGACCACGAACGGCAGGCCGGTGGCCGCGCCGGCACGCCGCGTGCGCTCGACGAACTCGGGCACGATCGCCGCCTCGCGGTACATCGGAGCGCAGATCGCCAGCACCGGCGTGCCCTGCATCGGCTACTCCGCGAGCTCCGCGGCGGTGTCGCGTAGCGCCGCGGCGACCCGGTCGCGGCCGGCGGGGTCCATCCGATTGTGCAGCGGCAGCGCCAGCACGGAGGCGCAGAGGGCGTCGGCGACCGGCGTCTCGGGCTGCGGACCGAGGTAGTCGAGCGCTTGCAGGCTCGGGTGGAAGTAGCGACGCACGTCGATGCCTCGCCGCGCCAACCCGTCGCTCCAAGCGCCGACGTCGCCGCGCACCCGAACGACGAGGTTCTGGGCGCTGTGGAGCGCCGGGTCTGCGCGTCGCTGCAGGACGAGGGGCGAACCGGGCAGGGCGCCGATCACCTCCCGCAACGCGGCTTCGTCCGCGCGCCGGCGGGTCAACAGCTCCGGCAGCGCGCTGAGGGTCTCCAGCGCGACGGCGGCGTGCAGTTCGCTCAGCTTGACGTTTTGCCCGTACACGAAGGGACGGCCCGGGCCGCCGATGCCGTGGTTGCGCCACTGTGCGGCGGCATCGCGTGCGCCGGCGTCGGCAAAGGTGGCGAAGCCGCCCTCGGCCGCAGGGAGGACCTTGGTAGCGTGCAGGCTGTGGGCCGCCGCGACGGCTCCGGCGGCGATCGGATCCGGACCGCCGACGCCGTGCGCGTTGTCGAGCAGGAGCACGCAGCCGTGCTCGGCGCAGACCGCGGCCAACGCCGGCAGATCCGGCGCTTCCCCGAATGCGTTGACCGCGAGTACGGCGCCCGCCTCGGGAGACGCCGACAGCGCCGCGCTCAAGGTCGCCGGCGTGAGCACCCAGCGCTCGGGATCCACGTCCGCGAGTCGGACCGGTCGACCGGAACCGAGCACCGCGTTGGCGGTCGCGGCGAAGGTGAAGGCCGGGACGACCACCGGGCGCCCCGCGGGCGCCAAGCGCAGGATGGCGAGCAGGGCCGCGTTGCCGCTGCTGACGGCGAGGGCCGGATGCCGGCCGCCGAGCTGCGCTTCCAGTGCACGGACGAGCGGTCCGCCGTTGGTCATCTGCCCGCTGCGAACCGCGTGCGCCATTCGCTGCAACAAGCGCGGCGTCGGTGGGACGTGTGGCCGCACGTAGCCGATGCGCTCGGCGCCCGCGCCGGCGACGCGGTCCGCCTGCGGGCCGACGCGATGCCAGCCGCCCGGCCCCAACGATGCCAACCCGTGCGCCGCGCGCAGGGTGCCGACCTGCACGACGGCGGGCCCGCCCACGTCGATGTGCTGTTCGGCCGAATCGGCCGTGATGCCCGCCCGCACCAGATCCCGCAGCGCCGCGGCGGCAACCGTGGCGTCGATGGGCGAGACCTCGCTCTCGTCGGCGATGCCCTGGCCGTCCGCCAGCACGCTGTCACCTTCGCGCAACCAACTCGGCCCGAGCCCGTTGGCGTCCATCGGGTCGAAGATCCGGACCACCCGCCAGGCGCGGCCCGAGCCCTGTGCGACGTCCTGCAGGCGCTCCTGCAGCAGGCGTCGACGGCGTGCAGGTCCGTCGCGCGGCATCGGGATCGGCGCCGCAGCGTCGCTCGCCATGGCGACCCGTGTACCCGCGAGCGCGAGCCAGACCAGGACCACGGGAGCCCCCGCAGGGCTGTGTTCGATCGCGCGCAACAAGGCCGCCGCACTCGGCGGCTCGGACGACGCGTCCAGGTCCAGGCACAGCACGAGGTCGGCCGCGTCCGACTCCGTAGGCGGCAGCGTCTCGCTCAACGCTGCCGCCAGCGGCCCCGGATTGCCGATGGTCAGGGCCCGCGTCATCGCGTGGCCTCCGCTTCTGCCGCGGGGGCGGGCAGCGCCGCGCCGTCGGTACGCGTTGCGGTGGGTGGAGGGGCCTCGCGCAGCGGGCCGGCCGGAAGCAGGTGCGGGGCCAGCGGCCGCAGCGTGAACGGGCGCATCGAGGGCATGGTCGCGCCCCAGTGGCGGTGGCGGTACGTCATGCCCATCCGCGGCGCGTCCCACAGGACCTGCCCGGTGCCGAGGCGGTCACAGGGCGCTCCGCCGGCAGCGCCACACTCGATGCCGTCAAAGACCAGCGCGCACCGTGGCGCGGGCTCCATCTCGGCCAGGGTCGCGGGCAGCTCGGCTTCGTCCGTGACGACCAGCGGGAGTCGCCACGACGCGCCGAAGACCAAAAGGTTGTCGCGGGCGACGCGCGCCTCGTCGTCGACCTCCGCGACGTTGCGGGTCACCAGCGCGCACTCCGGGAACTGGACCAACGCCGAGGCGAGGGCGCGGAACTCGGTCTGGCTATCTGCCGCGATACCCGGTGTTCGCGGGAACTTGCCGAGCGAATCGTCGTCGCGTGCGTAGCGCTCGTCGACCAGCGCCACCAGCGCGAGCCCCGCGATGGCGGCGTGTCGGAAGGGCTTGCCTCGGGTCCACGTGTCGAAGCGGCTCCATGCGCTGGCGGCGCCGAATGCCACAGTCGCAACCAGCAGGGGCTCGACCGTCGCGAGGTAGCGCTGCATCTCGAAGTCGAAGCCGTGCCCCGCGTGTCGATAGACCTTGTAGAGGGATGCCAAGCCCACGACCAACCAGAGCGAGGCGCCGCCCGCGCGCAGGGCCGACCACGCGCCCCACGCGAACAATCCGCCGAAGAGCAGGCCCCGGGTCTGCGCCGTCTCGAGGGGGAGCAACAGCCAAGACAGGTCGGTCGGGACCTGCGTGAACAGACTGGTGATGAGCACCCGGCGGTCCGCCGCCGCATCGCCGAACACGCGCACGGCCAATGCGTTGACGTCGTCCTGGAGCTCGGCGATGTGGGCGCCGTGCCACAGGGCGAGGGCGAAGAAGACCACGACGGGGACGGGGTGCAGCAGCGCGCGTCCGAACGAGACGGCCCGCGCGCGCAGCGCCGGCCCGGCGGAGGGATGACGGGACAGCGACCGGATCGCGAGCGCGGCGAGCGCGATGCCGACCAGGAAGGCGAGCTCGCCGCGACGGGTCCACACCAGAGGGAGCAGCAGCAGCTGTCCGAGCGCGAGCAGGCGCACGAGCGCGGGTCGCCGCGGGTCGTCGGCGACCACGAAGGCAGCGACGCCGGCCAACTCGATGCACCACGCCAGAGCGGTCTCGCTCTCGCCGGAGAAGGTGGCGAGGGTGACGCCGCCGCTGAAGCCGAGCGCAGTGACGATCCCCGCCGCGCGCCAGGATCCCATCAGCCGGCGCATCCAGGTGGCCGTCCCGGCCAGCCCGATCAGCCACAACAGGCGATTCGCGGCGACGACGCCCGCGATGCCGCGCGTGCCGTCGGTGAGCAACCAGGCGGGCGCGTGGAAGACGTAGGGCGCCACCAACAACCGAACCGTGTCTTCGGTGTTCGCTTCGTGGATCCGCATCAGCGAGCGGATATCGACGCTCCCCTCGCCGAGGAGCGAGCGACCGAGCAGCGGCGCGGCGGCGACCAGCAGGGCGGTGGCGTACCAGCCGCGACGCGCGTTCGGGTCGGGGCCGATGGCGAGCCAGCCGAGCCAGAGCGCCAGCAACGCAAACCCGATCGCGAACCCGGCCTCCCACGTCGCGACGCCACGGAGGCGCTGCACCGTGTGGCCGACGGTCTGCGCCTGCCGGCCAGACGCGATCGGCGCGATCTCGGCCTGCGCGGCCGGTTCGTGGTCTCGAATTTCTGCGAGACGGTGACGCAGCGCCTCTTCGTTGGCGTCCGCGCCGGGAAGCGGCTGGATGCGCAGTCCCTTCTCACACCAGGCGGTGTCGTCCGTCGGGCGGCACGCGACGATCTCGAAGCCGCCGCTCGAGAAATGGACGCGCACGAATTCGGCGTGGGTCTCCAAGCGCTCGACCCGTTGGCCGTCCAGCGTGGCGCCGACCTTCCAACTGCTCGGCATCCAGTCCGGCGCAGCGTCGGCGAACGCCACGCTCGGCACGAGCAGCAGCAGCGCGACGAGCAGGCGGCGGGGGGGCCATCCCCGGGCGGGGCGTCGTTCCGATCTGCCGATGATGCAACGCGCCATCCGAACTGCCCTCCGCGGCCGGGCCGCCGCCGGAGTGTAGCGTGCAGGCCGCCGGCGGCCTACCCGGCGAGGAACGTGGGCGTCGGCCCGGCGTCAGCCTCGATCGCGTCGCTCGCGAGCGCGGTGTCGAGCAGCGAAGGCGAGCCGTCGGTCTCGATCTCGGTCGCGGCGTCGCTCGCTTCGGTCTGCAGACCCATCCGCTCGATATCGACCGGCTGCACCGGCGCGAACCAACCGAGCTCGCCGAGCGCCGCGGCGAGGATCTCGCCCGGGCGCGCAGAGACCTGCTCGTGCAGGCGGAGCACCAGCCGCACGCGGCCCTGCGCGTCCATGCCGAGGTGCGCGACGTCGGTCCGCAGGTCGATCTCGCGCGGCTTGCGCTTGCGCTCGACGACGCCTGGCCAGGTCTCCGCCGACTCGAACCGGTGCAGCGCCTGCTCCACCGCGCGACGGCAAGCCTCGCGGGCATCGTCGTCGTCCATCGCCGGATGGTCCGGCCCGGGCCTTAGCGTGATGGCGTACTGCGCCTCGCGCAGCGCGCGGCCGAGCGGCAACGCGCCCGGCGGCAGTAGGTCCACGGCGAGGAAGCGCAGGCCGTCGGTGCCGGCGGCGTCGAGCTTCTCGCGGAGGGTCTCGGGGTCGACGTAGCCGGTGAAATCGACGTCCATCAGCTCGCCGTGGCTGCGCGTGCCGAGCGGCAGAGCGGGTGCGAAGCTGATCACCGGGTGCTGGTGGTAGCCGTCGGAGTAGCGCAGCGGCACGCCGGCGCGGCGGAACACGCGCGGCAGGCTACGGACCAAGTCGAGGTGGCTGGTCAGCGCCTCGGCGCCTTCCTTGGTGAAGCGCACGCGGTACCGGAAAACCGGCCCGACGTAGCGCGGGCGGGGATTGGACTTCGCGTAGTTGCGCGCCTTGCGAGCGGCGGCGCGGGCGGCCTCGGGGTCGAGCGGTTCGGCTTCGGTGGCGGCATCGGCTTCGGCGGTGGCTTCGGCCTCGGCGGCGGCATCGGCGGCGGCCTCGTCGACCACCTCCGCGGCCTCGATGGCTTCGGCGTCCGCGGCTTCTTCGGGCAGGGCAGCAGGGGCCATCGCCCCGAGGCTGCGCAGGTAGTCGATGCGCTCGTCGCGCATGGCGGTCAGATCGCAGGCGACGCCGCAGTGGTAGCAAACCAGCTTGCGGGCATCGGACTCGGCGTCGCTGACGTTGGTGTGGTGGACCTGCATGCCGACGGGCTTGCCGCAGGGCGGGCTCAACTTGTCCTTGAGCGAACGCTTCCACTCGCGCGCCAGGAAGCCGTCGGCCAAGCCGACGTCGATGTGGTCCCAGGGCAGGGCGATGTCTTCGCGCAGGCGGCCGAGGTAGCGGTCCGGCTCGATGCCGCATTCCTCGAAGGCCTGTTGCCAGGCGTCGAAGCGCAGGTGCTCGTCCCACCCGTCGAAGCGAGCGCCGAGTTGCCAAGCGCGCAGCACGGCCTCGCCGACCTTGCGGTCGCCGCGCCCGACGACGCCCTCGAGGTAGCTGGTGCGGGCGTCGTGGCGCCGGAAACCGAGCCGCCAGCTGCGGCAGAGCTCGTTCAGGATCGCCTGCTTGCGCTCGATCTCGCTCAGCGTGTCCATCGCGGCCCATTGGAAGGGCGTGTGCGGCTTGGGCACATGGCTCGAGACGCTGACGGTGACCTGCGCGTCCTTCTTGTAGATGCGGCCGATCTCGCGCATCCGGTAGCCGGTCTCGGCGATGGCGACGATGTCCTCGTCACTCTCGGTCGGCAGGCCGAGGATGAAATAGCACTTCACCTTGCGCCAATTGCGCGAGAAGACGCGGTGCGCGGTGGCGTGCAGGTCGGCCTCGGAGACGTTCTTGTTGATGACGTCGCGCATCCGCTGGCTGCCGGCCTCGGGGGCGAACGTCAGCGAGCTGGCGCGGATGCTGCCGATCTCGTCGAGCAGGTCGTCGGCCAGACCGTAGGCGCGCAGGCTGGCCACCGAGAGGCTCGCCTTACGGCCACGCAGCTCGCGGGCGACTTCCTTGACCAGCGGTGAGATGCACGAGTAGTCGGCGGTCGAGAGAGTCGTGAGCGAGACCTCGTCGTAGCCCGCCTTGTCGATGGCCGAGAGCACGGTCCGCACCACCTCGGTGGGCGCGCGCTCACGCACCGGCCGGTAGATCATGCCGGCTTGGCAGAAGCGGCAGCCCTCGGTGCAGCCGCGCGCGATCTCGATGCTCATGCGGTCGAAGATCGCCTCGGCGGCGGCGACCGGGGCGTCGTCGGGGAAGGGGTAGCGGTCGATGTCCTCGATGATGCTGCGCTGCACCCGCGCCGGCGCGGTGGGATCCACGGCGCCGGTGACGACCTCGAAGCCGCCGTCGTCGACGATGCCGCGCTGGTAGAGGTCGGGGCAGTAAACGCCGCCGAGGGCCGCCCAGGCGAGCAGCACGTCGCGCCGCGGCCAACTCTCGGCCTTGGCGCGGCGGACGATCGCCAACATCCGCGGCAGCGTCTCTTCGCCGTCGCCGACCACGAAGGCGTCGATGAAGGGCGTCATCGGCTCGGGATGGGTCGCCGTCGGGCCGCCGGCGATGACCCACGGGTCGGCCGGGCCGCGGTCGACGTTGCGCAGCGGCACGCCGCCGAGGTCGAGCATCGTCAGCAGGTTGGTGAACGTGAGCTCGTATTGCAGCGAGAAGCCGAGCACGTCGAAGTCGGCCAGCGGCTTCCAATTCTCCAGCGAGATGAGCGGCATCTGGCGCTCGCGCAGGGCGGCTTCGGCGTCCGGCCATGGCGCGAAACACCGCTCGCCGAGCGCCCACGGCAGCTCGTTGACGATCTTGTAGAGGATCTTCGTGCCGAGGTGGCTCATGCCGATGTCGTAGACATCGGGGAAGCACAGGGCGTAGCGCACCTCGGTGGCGAGCCAATCCTTGCGTTGCTGCTGGAATTCGCCGCCGGTGTAGCGCGCGGGCTTCTCCAGCGTGTGCAGGAAATCCCACCAGGGGTGCTGGCGGGCGCGGCTCTCGTGGTGCAGGGTCGGTGTCAACGTCATCGGGGCCTCCGCGGGCCGCGGACCTTGCGGGCGACCGGCCGCCGCGGTCAAGCAAAAAGGCCGGAAATCCGCGGTCGCGTTCCGCTTGCGGGGGCGAACCGAAAGCGGCACGCTGGCCGCGAAGGGGTGGAGGACTCATGTCGCATCGTCGCTTGCTCGGGTGGGCGCTCACCATGGCGCTGCTGCCCGCCGCTGGGTTGTGGCCGGCCTCGGCTCGTGCCGCATCGGACTCGCCCGCCGCGTCGACCGCGCGCGCCGCCACGCCAGCGCCACCGCCCGCCCGCGGCGTCGCCATCGATCTCGGCGAGGTCTTCGACCTGGTCGGCCGCTTCCGCTACGAGCACGCGTTCGCGCCGGATCTGCACGTCGGCGCGATCCTCGGGGCCGGCTCGCCCTCGCGCAGCCTGCTCGAGCGCTTCAACGTCCTGGAGCTCGGCGCGCACGCCACCTGGTTCGCGCTCGGCGACCGTCGCCTCGGCGCGGGTCCGACCGCGCAGCTCGTCTGGCGCGGTGGCTGGGGCAGTCGGTCCGCCAACTTCGGCTTCGACGGCTCGATTCCGGCAGCCGATGTGCGCTCGGACGTGCTGACCGCAGACGCTGGTCTGAACTTCCGCGTGGCCGCCCGCTCCGGCCTCTACGCCGAGCTGCACTGGATCGTCGGCGTCTACCACGGCGTCTCCCGCGCCGAGTCCGGCGACGTGACCGAGCGCGACGCCCGCACCTATGCCCGCACCCGCGTCGCCGCGTGGGTCGGTTGGATCTTCTAGTCGGAGGCCCCCCATGCACGCCCTCGTCTCGTCGCGCCGGTTGGCGCTGCTGTTCGCCACCGCAATTTCGGTCTTCGCTACATCGGCGTGGGCCTGCGGCGGCTGCTTCTCGCCGCCGGGGCCGAACCTCGTCGTGCAGGACGCCGAGCGCATCCTCTTCGTCCGCGACGCCGCCGGGAAAACGACCGTCACCGTCGAGGTGCGCTACAGCGGGCCCGCCGACAACTTCGCCTGGGTGCTGCCGCTGCCGAAGCTGCCCAAGGTCGGCGTCGGCACCACCTACGTCTTCGATCGGCTGGACCAAGCGACGGCGCCGCGCTTCGTGACGACGCGCCAATTCGACACCGAGGGCTGCGATTTCGGCGATTCTTCGGCCTCGATCGGGTGCAGCAGCGCGGAGATGGCCACCGGTGGCGCCAACGCCTTCCCGGGTGGCGCGTTCAGCCAGGATATCGACGGCAAGAACGGCGTCGTCGTGCTCGAGAAGAATCAGGCCGGGCCCTACGACTACCAGATCATCCAGGGCAACGACGGCGCCGGCCTGCTGAAATGGCTGAACGACAACGGCTTCGATACGCCGAGCACGGCGCTGCCGATCCTGCAGAGCCACGCCGCCAAGGGTGACGTCTTCGTCGCGTTCAAGCTCGCGAGCGGGGCGGACGTCGCCGAGATCCGGCCGGTCGTCCTCGAGATGCAGGACGCCGATCCCTGCGTGCCGCTGCGGTTGACCTCGATCGCCGCCGCCGACGAGCTCGCCGTCATCGTCTACACCCTCGGGCCGGGCCGCGCGGTGCCGAAGAACCACCTCGCCGTCACGCCGAATCCGCTGCGGCTGCGCTGGGACGGCGGCGTCGAGAACTACGTGCAGGTCGTCGCCGCCGCGATCGACGAGGCCGCCGGCCGCGCCTTCGTGCCCGAATTCGCTGGCCCCGCGTCGAGCGTGCAGGTGCGCGAGACCGCCTCCAACTTCGGCAGCGACACGACCGTGCTCTACGGCAAGACCGTCACCCGCGCGGATTTTCTGCAGGTCGGTGAGGACGTGCCGACCGGCGCGCAGTTCAACGACAACGGGCAGCGCTCGGTGTGGCAGGCCGGTGCACTCTTCGACAAGAAGCACTTCTCGACGGCGGGGCTGAAGGACCTGAAGACCGCGGCTGCGCTCGCGAGCTGGCTCGAGGCCGGTGGTTTCGCCGTCGTCGCCGAGACCGCCGCGATGTTCGAAGACGCCACGGGCCTCGCCACCGCCAACGGTCGCGGCGCCGACGTGCTCGCCTTCTGGGTCGAGGTCCGCGCGGGCGCCGTCGATTTCGATACCCTGAAGAACGGCAACGCTACCTTCGACCCGGCCAAGCTCGCCGCCGACCTCGAGGTCGGCATCGTCGAGCCGATCTTCGTCGTCGCCGACGCGCTCGCCGACGCCAAGCTGACGCTCTCGCGCCTGCACATGCGGATCTCGGCCGACGAGATGGACCGCGACCCGATCTTCGCCTTCAACGCGACGCTGCCGGACGTGAACGTCGAGTGGGGCGCG